>JBBREI010000047.1:0-21008 GCA_038203035.1 Burkholderiales bacterium | reverse complement strand
GGCCGCGATGTCGTGCTCGCGAAGCGCCATCCACGCGCGGCCGATACGGCTGCGCACGAGGTTCCAGCCGAAGAGCGTCATAAGCGCCACCACCACCAGCACCAGGTAGTACTTCGCGGTCGGCGTGCTGAAGTCGAAGCCCGCGATGCGCACGGGCGGCGTGTTCAGCGTGGCGAACGAGCCGGAGCCCGTCCATGGAACGCGCTGCAGCGCCCAGATGATGATGAATTGGGATGCCAGCGTGGCCACCATCAGGTAGAGGCCCTTGATGCGCAGCGACGGCGTGCCCACCACTACCCCCACCAGCGCGGCCACGGTACCGCCCAGCAATATGGCCAGCGGTACCGGCACGCCGAAGCGTCCGTACGCGATGACGGCGCTGAAGGCGCCCAGCGCCATGAAGGCCGCCTGCCCCATGGAGATGAGGCCCGCGTATCCGCTCACGATGTTCAGGCCCAGCGCCGAGAGCCCGAAGATGATCGTCGGAATGAGGATCGCCTTGATCCAGTATTCGGACAGCACGAAGGGCGCGGCGACGGCCATCGCCAGCATCAGCCCGAGTGCGATGCGGTTCACGCGCTTAGAGCCGCTGGATCGCGGTCTGGCCGAACAGGCCCGCCGGCCGGAACATGAGGAAGAGCAGCGCCACGACGTACGCCATCACGTCCTGCACGCCGCCGCCGATGTAGGTGCCGATGTAGCCCTCACCCAGCGCCTCGGCGGCGCCGATGATCAGGCCGGCCACGATCACGCCGGCCACGCTGTCGATCCCGCCGATGATCAGCACCGGCAACGCCTTCAGCGCGATGAGCGACATTCCGAAGTGAACGCCGATGCGGCTGCCCCACAACACGCCGGAGGCTATCGCGATCATGCCCGCCAGCGCCCACGCCACCGCCCACACCCGCCGCAGCGGAATGCCCACCACGGCCGCGGCCGCGGGATCGTCCGCGATGGCCCGCAGGCCCAGGCCGATCCTGGTGCGCTTGAAGAACAGCACGATGGCGATGACCAGCAGCCCGGCGATTGCGGCGGAGATGAGGTCCGGCTTCGAGACGAAGACCTCGCCCAGCTTGAGCGGCTCCGAGGGAATGCCGAGCTGGAGCCCGCGCGGCTTGGTGCCCCACATGATCTGCGAGGCCCCTTCGAGGATGGAGGCGAAGCCCACGGTGCCCATGAAGATGGTGAGCTGGCTGCTGCCCATCAGCGGGCGGAAGACGATGCGCTCGGCACCGACAGCCACCACGCACATCACCACGGCAGCGATCAGCAGGGCCCACAGCAGGCCCACGTGGGGGATGAGCCCCACCACGGTGAGTGCCGCGAAGAGCGTCATCGCGCCCTGCGCGAAGTTGAACACCGACGAGGCCTTGTAGATGAGGACGAAGCCCAGGGCCACCATCGAATACATGAGGCCGATGAGCATCCCGGTGATCAGCAGCTCGATTCCGAATATCAGCTCGCCCATGCGCGCCTTCCCGTCGTTGTTTTCATGCGTCTGCGCTGCCCAGGTACGCGCGGATCACGGCTTCATCGGCGCTGACCTGGGCGGGGGTCCCCTCGGCGATCTTCACGCCGTGGTCCAGGACCGCCACGCGGTGCGACATGCTCATGACCACGCCCATATCGTGCTCGATGAGGATCACGGTGATCCCCTGTGCAGCGTTGAGTTCGGTCACCAGCTTCATCAACGCGTCCTTCTCAGCATGATTCATGCCCGCCATCGGCTCATCGAGCAGCAGCAGCTTCGGCTCCACCGCCAGGGCACGGCCCAGCTCCACGCGCTTGCGCAGGCCGTACGGCAGGTTGTCGGCGAGCTCGCCCGCCACGTGCGTGAGGCCCAGGAACTCCAGGATCGCGGCCACCCGCTCGCGTTGACGCTTCTCCTCCGCGCGTGCGCGACCGAAGTGGATGCCGCACTCGATGACGCCGCAGCGCATCCGCGCATGCCGCCCCACCAGGACGTTCTCCTCCACGGTCATCCCGCGGAACAGGGCCAGGTTCTGGAACGTGCGCGCGATGCCCAGCGCGGCCAGTTGCTGCGTGCGCACGCGGCTGCAATCCTGCCCGTCGAACGTGATGCGGCCCTGAGTGGGCCGGAACACGCCACTGATGGCGTTCAGCATCGTGGTCTTGCCCGCGCCGTTGGGACCGATGATCGAGTAGATCTCGCCGCGGCTCACGCCGAGGTCCACGCCCGCGAGCGCCACCACCCCGCCGAAAACGACATGGACGTTCGAGACCTCGAGGAGTGAGCGCTCCGCCAGTACCGCGGCCATGGCTTCCTAGGCGACCTGCTCGCCCACGAGCCCCGCCGGCACCCGCGCGGCTTCGGCGCGCTTGAGCACCTCCTTGCCGATGAGGTTGCGCTGGACCTGCGCCGTGCCGCCCCCGATCGTGAACATGCGTGCGTCGCGCACCATGCGCTCGATGGGCAGGTCGCACGAATAGCCGGCGGCGCCGAAGATCTGCAGCGCCTGGTTGGTGACGGTTATCGCCGCCTCCGCCGCGTAGACCTTGGCTGCCGCGGCCTCCAGCTTGTCCGGGTACCCGTTCGCACCGCCCATGGCGGCGCGATAGACCAGCAGGCGCGAACACTCCATCTGCATGTGCATGTCGGCCAGCATCCACTGCAGGCCCTGGAAGTCGCCGATGGGGCGCCCGAACTGCTTGCGGTCCAGCATGTGTTGCGCCGCGAGGTCGAGCGCGCCCTGCGCGATGCCGAGCGCCACCGAGGCCGCGCCGATGCGCTGCAGGTTGTAGCAACGCATGAGCTTCTTGAAGCCGTCGCCCGGGCCCACGAGCACGTTGGCGGCGGGCACCCGGCAATCGACGAGCGAGACCTCGCCCTCGGGCATGCCGCGAAGGCCCATCATCATCGGAATGCGCGGCACCGTGAGGCCCGGGGTATCCGCCTCCACCAGCAGCGCGCCAATGCCCTGCGCACCCTCGCGGCCATCGAATCGCGCGAAGATGAGATAACGCTTGGAGACGCCAGCGCCCGTGATCCAGCACTTGCGGCCATTGACGACATAGTGGTCGCCATCGCGGCGGGCGGCGGTGGTCATCCACGTGGCGGCCGATCCCGCCTCCGGCTCCGTGATCGCGATCACGGGTTTGTCGCCTTCGACGATCGGGGGCAGGAACTGGCGCTTCTGCTGTTCGGTGCCGAGCTCCACGATCGCCTTCTGCACCGCGGTGTTCGAGTCGACAACGATGCGGGCGATGACGCCGCCCACCTTGGCGATCTCTTCCGAGACCAGGATGGCGTCGATGAGCGGGCGCCCCGCGCCGCCGTATTCCTTCGGGATCGTGAGCCCCATGAAGCCTTCCCCGGCCAGCGCGCGTACCACGTCCCACGGGTATTGATTGGTGCGATCCATGTCGGCCAGCTTCGGCTGGACCACGTCGCGCGCGAATATCCGCGCACGTTCCTTCAGCCGCAGCTGGTCGTCGGTAAGCGAAAACGAAAGCATTCGGGGTCCTTGTGTGGTGGTTTCAGGCCGTGGCGCCGGCCATCTGCTTCTGGTCCGAGCGCAGGTCGGCTTCGATGTAGCCGATCGCGGCCTGGGTCGTTATCACCGGGGCGTAGCAGCTGTTGAGCTGCTCCAGTGTCTGCCCGTGCAGCGGCTGGGTTGAGCCACAGGCATCGCCCACGACGACAGGCATGTAGCCCAGCTCGCGCGCGTGGCGGGAGCACATCTCGACGCACCAATCGGTGTGGTAGCCCGAGATCAGCAGCGTCTCCACGCCCCACTGCTTCAGCCAGCGGTCCAGGCCCGTGCCGGTGAATACGCTCCAGCCAGGATAGACCAGGTTGCGGTCTTCCTCGCGCAAGATGGCTTTCACCTCAGGCACCAGGTCGCACTCCCAGTCCTTCCGTGTGCGGTCGCCGGCGTAGGCCTTGTTCCAATAGTGGTACTGCACCCGGTCCATCTCATTGGTGGGCTCCTTCTCGCCGATGAAGCGGTCGTAGCGCAACCATGCGAAATGCATGCCCGCGCGCCGGGCAGCATGCGCGAGCTTGAGGATATTGGAGAAGCTGCCGCCCTCCTCGCGCGCGCCGCGCCAGATGCCCTCGTGGGCAAGGCACCCCTCGGGGCTGAGGATGCTGTTCTGCGCGTCCATGTTCAGGAACGCCGCGCGGCCGGCGAAGAGCCGCTTGAAATCGAGTGCTTGCCACTGCTCATGGGTCCTGGGAACCATCGTGTCCTCCCGGTTGGCGCATCACCTGCGGGCCAGTATTGGGCCAACCTGATCCATCTGTCCAATGCATTTATCATGCTTGACCATCTGTTTTGGTAATATGAAAACGGGCCAATTCGGGGCGGGAATGCACCATGGAGATGCGCACGGTCAGCTACTTCATCGAGGTGGCGGAAGCGCTGAATTTTTCCTCGGCCGCCACCAAGCTGGGGCTGTCGCAGTCGGCCATCTCGCGCCAGGTCCGGATGATGGAAGACGAACTGGGCCTGCGCGTCTTCGATCGCGTCGGACGCAAGGTTTTCCTCACTCCCGCCGGGCACGACCTGTTGCAGCGATGCTACGAGGTGCGCAAGGGCATGGACTCGCTCACCTCGCGGGCCAACGAGCTCGCTTCCGGAACCCAGGGCGTGATCCGCATCGGCGCCACGCCGCAGACGCTCGAAAGCGTCGTCGCGCGCGTGCTGCCGCACTTCATGCGTGAGCATCCAGACCTCGCCATCTCGCTGGTGGAGAACGGATCCTCGAAGCTCGCGCAAGCCGTGGAGCGCGGCGAAATCGACATCGCGGTCAGCGCGCTGGGGTCAGACCGCGGGCTCAAGTCGCGAACGCTCTTCCCGCTGGTGGCGCTGGTCGCCCTGCCGGAGGGCCATCCGTTCGCCCGGCGCAGGAGCGTGGAGGTCGCGGACCTGGCCGACGAATGCGTGCTGCTATTGCGCAAGGACTTCATGACGCGCCAGCTCTTCGATGGCGCCTGCCAGGTGGCCCACGTCTCGCCGCTGGTGATGATCGAAAGCGCGAGCCCCCATTGCCTGCTGGCCCTGGTGCGCAGCGGCCTGGGACTCGCGATAGTTCCCTCGACGGTGCGCTTCGAGAAGGGGCATCCGCGCGTGCTGCCGCTCACGCAGAAAGGCCGGCAGCTGGGGCTGTGGATGCATGCGCTCTGGGATGCGAGGCGATACACTCCGCCGCCTGTCACCCATTTCATCGAAGCCCTTGTGAAACACACCGAGACCGATTACCCGGGCAAGTCCTTCCGCGTGGGCAGCCTGCTCTCCAACCCCGCCGCGCGTCGCACGCCGCCGAGCTGAAGGAAGACATCGATGCCACTGCTGGATCAATCACTGCGTGAGCTGGCTTCCGGGCTGCGCTCGCGCGAGTTCACTTCGCTGGACCTGCTCGCGCAGTCCATCGCCGCGATGGACGCGAGCGAAGCGGGGCTGAACGCATACAAGCTGCGCACCGAAGACTTCGCGCGCCGCGCCGCCGAGCGTGCCGACGCTGCCTTCCGGGCCGGATCGGACGCCGGCATCTTCCAGGGAATGCCTGTTTCCGTGAAGGACCTCTACGGCGTTCCGGGGCTGCCGACGTTTGCGGGCTCGGCGCGCCGGCTGCCGGCGAAGTGGGAAAAGGCAGGACCCCTGGTCGCCCGGTTGTTGCACGAATCCGCAGTCATCGTCGGCAAGACGCATACGGTGGAGTTCGCCTTCGGCGCGCTGGGCGTGAACCACCACTGGGGCACGCCGCGCAATCCCTGGGACAAGGCGCACCACCGCGTTCCCGGCGGATCGAGCTCCGGGGCGGCCGTATCTCTCTGCCAGGGCTCGGCGATCATCGCGCTGGGCTCCGATACCGCGGGTTCCGTGCGCCTGCCCGCATCGCTCACCGGCAATGTCGGCTACAAGCCCACGATCGATCGCTGGTCCACCGAGGGCATCTCCCCGCTGAGCCGCATCTTCGACACGCCGGGGTTGCTCGCGCGTTCGGTGGATGATGTCCACGCCGCGGCTTGCCACCTGGATAGCTGCGCGTTCGGCCATCCGTCGGGTGAGCTGGCACGCTTCGAACCCCGCGCAGTGCGTATCGGCGTGCCGGCGCGCTTCTTCTGGGACGATTGTGATGCGGGCATCGTCGAGGGCGTTCGCGGCGCCCTGCGCGAGCTGGAGAAGGCAGGGCACAAGCTGGTGACGGTGGACTTCCCGCAGGCCACGCGCGCCTTCGAGGTATTGCGCGAGGGCGGCACTTCGGGCGCCGAGCTGCTGGCCTTCCTGCAACACGAGCTGCCGGAATGGCTCGGGCACCTGGACCCGTACATCGGCATCCGCATGGAAGGATTGGCGCACATCCCCGCCGTCGAATTCCTGAGGCGCAAGGCCGTGCTGGAGGACCTTGCGATCGAGGCGCACGCCGTCTTCGATTCAGTCGACGTGATCGCGTCTCCGACCACCCCCATTTCGCCGCCGCTATTGGAAGAGCTCGCAACGTGGGACCAGTACCGGGTGCTCAACCAGAAGATGGTGCGCAACACCAGCATCGCCAACCTGCTGCGCCAATGTTCGCTCACCATGCCCGTGGCGCTCGATGCGCTGGGGATGCCGGTGGGAATGCAGCTCATGGCGGCAGGGGGTCGGGACGCGACGCTGCTGGGCGCGGGCATGGCGTTCGAGGCAGCCCTGGGGAGCGGACGCCAGCGCCTTGGGATGTGTCCGGGCTGCTGAAACCCTCCCCCATGGGAGGGGGAACTCAGTGCTTCAGCGTCATCACCGTATCGATGCCGTGGATCACGCCATTGCTGGCCTCGATCTCCTGCTTGGTGACCTTGGCACCATTGACCGTGAAGGCGCCCTCCTTCGCGGCGAACGAAAGCATCTCGCCCTGCACGCTCTGCGAATCGCTCACCCGGATGTCCTTGGCCAGCAGCGCGCCGCGGATCACGTGCAGGTTGATGGTGGCGGCCAGCTTCGCCTTGTCCTTCAGCAGGTCCTGCAGGTGCAGCCTGGGGATCTTGGCAAAGGCGGCGTCGGTGGGCATGAGCACGGTGTACGGACCGATCCCCTTCAGCGTGGTGACCATGTCGGCGGCCTTGAGCGCATTCACGAACGTGCTGAAGTTGCCCGCGTTGGTGGCGTTGACCACGATGTCCTTGTCCTGCGTGCTGTTGTCTTCGTTATTCATGCTGGTTTCCTCACTGCGTGGGTCGTCACCCAGCATGGACCTGGGGAGGCGCTTTCCCTAGGTTTATATATAACTAAATGCCTTGCTTTAGTCGTGTGCGTCGGGGCAAATCAACCCGCGACAAAACTACCCGCGCCGCTCCTCCATGGCCAGCCGCACGGCCAGCGCGCCCAGCACGAATCCCATCACGTAGCGCTGCGCCATCAGCCAGCGCGGGTTGTGGGCAAACCACACCGCGATACGCGCGGCCGAGAGTGCGATTGCCAGGTTCACGGTGAAACTGATGGCAATCTGCATGAAACCCAGCGTCACGCCCTGCAGGAACACCGATCCGCGCGCGGGATCGATGAACTGCGGGAAAAGCGAGAGGTAGAACATCGCCACCTTCGGGTTCAGCAGGTTGGTCAGGAACCCCATCATGAAGAGCTTGCGCGGCGGATCTGCCGGCAGGTCGCGCGCCTCGAAGGGCGAGGACGCACCCGGCCTGGCTGCCTGCCATGCGAGCCAGCCGAGGTAGCAGGCGCCGGCCCACTTCAGCAGATCGAAGGCGAGCGGCACCGCCATGAAAAGCGCCGTCATGCCGCCCGCGGCCAGCAGCATGTGCACCAGGAAGCCCGCGACTACTCCGAAGAGCGAGATCACACCCGCGGCACGCCCCTGGCAGAGCGAGCGCGAGATCAGGTAGATCATGTTCGGCCCCGGCGTCAGCACCAGCAGCAACGCTGCGCCCGCGAAAAGCAGCAGCTCGGTCCCCGGAATCATGGGGCCTGCCAGCCTCCGCCCAGCGCCTTCACCAGGAACACCGCGGTCAGCAATCGCTGGCCTTCCAGCTGCGCCAGCAGTCGCTCGTTGTTGAGCAGCGCCTGCTGCGCGGTGATCACTTCGAGGTACGCCGCCGCGCCGCCCTCATACCGCGCCGTGGCCATCTCCAGCACGCGCGAGGCGCTGGCCACCGCCGCCGCCGCCTGCCGCGACGCGCGCTCCAGCGCCGCCAGGCCGCTGATGCCGTCCTCCACCTCCTGCATCGCGGTCAGCAGCACGCGGCGGTAGCTCGCGAGTTCCGCCTGGTAGCCGGCCTGCGCGAAGGCCACGTTGGCGCGCAGCCGCCCGCCATCGAAGATCGGTTGCGCCAGCGAAGCCCCGATGGACCACAGCAGCGCGGGCGCGTTGAAAAGCGCGGACAACTCGCGGCTTTCCCCGCCGAGCGAGGCGCCCAGGTTGATGCTGGGATACAACGCCGCGCGCGTGACACCGATCTGCGCGTTGGCCGCGGCCATCGCACGCTCCGCGGCGGCGACGTCGGGGCGGCGTTCGAGGATGTCCGAAGGCACACCCAACGGGATCGCCGGCGGGGCCTGGCGCACCGCGGCGGGCGCCAGCGCAAAGCTCGGCGCGGGCGTGCCGGTGAGTGTGGCCAGCGCATGTTCGAACTGCCCACGCTGGCGGTTCAGCACATCCACCTGCGTGAGTGTGCTGTCGAGCAGCGCCTGTTGCTGGGCGACCTCGAGCCCGGAAGAGGCGCCCAGGTCGTGGCGCGAATTCGCCAGCTCGAGGGATCGGCGCTGCAAGCCCAGCGCGCGGGCGAGGACGTCGAGTTCGATATCCACCTGGCGCACGTTGAAATAGGCGGTGGCGACATCGGCCGTGAGCAGCAGGCGCGTGTTTTCGAGATCCGCCTCGGATCTTTCGGCGCCGGCGCGGGCGCCTTCGATGGAGCGCTGCACGCGCCCGATCAGGTCCACCTCGTAGGCCGCGTTCAGCGTGCCGACGAAATCGTTCTGCACCGTGGCGAATTGCGTGGAGTTGTAGTTGCTGAGCGGGCGCTCCTCGCTGATGCGCAGGCGCGTATCGCGCAGGCCCAGCGAGAGTTGCGGGTAGCGGCCGGCCGAAGCCGCCGAAAGTGTGGCCCGCGCCTGCGCCAGGCGCGCGGAGGCCAGCGCCAGGTTGGGGCTCTGCGCCAGCGCCTGCGCCACCAGCGTATCCAGCAGCGGGTCGTTGAAGGCGCGCCACCATTCACCCTTGATGCGCCCGTCGCCGGGACGCGCCTCACGCCACGGCGCCTCGACCTTCCATTCACCGGGCAGGTCGACCTTCGGGCGCGAATATTCGGGGCCCACGGCACAGGCCGGGAGCAGCGCCGCCAGGACCACGGCGGGGATTGCCGGCGCGCGCAACGTCAGCCTTTCTTCGCCGCGGGTTTTTCCGCCGGCTTGTCGGGCGGGGCGATGCTGACCACGTCGCCATCGGCGAGTGCATCGGGCGGATTCAGCACCAGTTGTTCCTGGCCCTTCAGGCCTTCGAGCACTTCCACGCTCGCGCCGTAGTTGCGGCCAACCTTGATCGGGACAAAACGCACCTTGTTGCCGGGCTCCACCTTTGCCACGCGCAGCCCATCGGCGCGGAAGACGAGTGCGTTGGTGGAGATCACGACGTCCTGGCCGGCCTGCAGCGGCAGCGACACCTGCACGTACGCACCGGGCAGCAGCGCGTTTTCGCGATTGGGCAGCGCGATCTCCACCTGCATGGTGCGCGACGCCTGGTCGATGGCGCCGGCGGTGCGCACCACCACGCCCTCGAATGACCGGTCACGCATCTCCGATTGCGAAACCATCACCTTCTGTCCCGGCTTCACCAGGTGCGCGTAGGCCTGCGGCACGTTGAGGTACACGCGCAGCGAATCGCTCTGCGTGAGCACAAACAGCGGCTTGCCCGAGCCAGACTCGATCAGGTCGCCCACATCCACGTTGCGGCGCGTGATGATGCCGGAGAAGGGGGCCACGACGCGCTTGAATCCTTCCAGCTGGCGAAGGCGCTCCACGTTGGCATCGGCGGCGGCCAGGTTGGCCTGCGCCTGCGCGTAGCCGCTGCGTTTTTCGTCTAGCTCCTGCTGCGCCACCACATCCTTCTTGCGCAGCGCCTCCCAGCGGTCGACGGTGCTCCTGGCCAGGTTGAGGCTCGCCACCATCTGCTGGCGCGCGGCCTGCGCCTGCGAAAGCTGCTGGTCGATCTCGGGGCTCTCGATTTCGGCCAGCACGTCGCCCTTGTTGACGCTGGCGCCGATGTCCCGCGTCCAGCGCTTGAGGTAGCCGTTGGCGCGCGAGGAGATCGGCGACTGCACCGCGCCCTGCAGCGTGCCTGGAAGCACCACGGTCTGGCCCGCGCCGCCGACCTTCGCGGTGGTGGTCTTCACGTAGAGCTTCGCGTTTTCGCCGGTTGCGGCTTCGAGGGTCTTCGCGTTGGAGATGCGCGAAAGCACCGTGCGCCCGGCGCCCAGCGCCAGCAGCACCACCACAACCACCGTCACCAGCTTGGCGCGGCGCACGACCTTGCTTGAATCTTCCGGCATGGCTCTCAGGATTCCTCTTGCAGTTCGGGGGCCGGGCCGGGGGCGCGGTTGCGGCGCGCGGCACCGCGATCCTGCCATTCGTGGACGGTGGCGTAGACCACGGGGACAAAAAGCAGTGTGGACACGGTGGCAAACAGCAGCCCGCCGATCACCGCGCGGCCCAGCGGCGCGTTCTGCTCGCCGCCTTCGCCGATGCCAATGGCCATGGGGATCATGCCGATGATCATCGCCAGCGCCGTCATCAGCACTGGACGGATCCGCGTGGCGCCGGCTTCCAGCGCCGCTTGCGCGCTTGGCACGCCTTCGGCCTGGCGATCGCGCGCGAAAGATACCAGCAGGATGCTGTTTGCCGTAGCCACGCCCATGGTCATGATGGCGCCCGTCAGCGCGGGCACGCTCAGCGTTGTGCCGGTGATGAAAAGGATCCAGGCGATGCCGGCCAACGCCGCGGGCAGCGCCGCGATGATGATGAAGGCGTCGGTCCACGACTGGAAGTTGACCACCACCAGCAGGTAGACCAGCACAATCGCCATCGCCAGGCCCACACCCAGGCCGATGAACGAATCCTGCATCGTCTGCACCTGGCCGCGGATGGCGATATCGCTGCCACGGGGCAGTTGCGGGCGGATCTCCTCCACCGCCTTCTTCACCTCCGTCGCCACCGACGCGAGGTCCGTGCCCTGCACGCTCACGTAGACGTCGATCACCGGCGTGATGTTGTAGCGCGAGACCACGGCTGTCTCCTGCGTGGGGCGCGCCTGCACCAGGTTGCCGAGCAGCTGTGGCTGGCGGCCGGAGGCGTTTGCCCCCGCTTCGGGCACCGGGATATTGAGCAGCGCGTCGAGCGAATCGATGCGGTAATCCGGCGTCTGCACCGCGATGTTGTAGACCACGCCGTTCTGCGGGTTGAGCCAGAATGCGGGCGCCGTCTGCGCGCTGCCGGCCAGCGCCACCAGCAGGTTCTGGCCGACGTTGAAGGTGGAAAGGCCCATCTGCTGCAGGCGCGTGCGGTCCACCTGCAGGTCGATCGAGGGGTAGTCCTGGCGCTGGTGCACGTGCACGTCGACGGCGCCCGGGATGGCGCGCACCTTCTTCGCCAGCTGCGCCGCGAGCTGCGCGTTGCGAGCCATCTGGTTGCCGGAGAACTGCACGTCGATCGCCGCGGGCAGGCCGAAGTTGAGGATCTGCGTGGCGATGTCCGCGGGCTGGAAGAAAAATTCCACGCCGGGGAAACGCTTCGGCAGCTCGCTGCGCAGCAGCGTCACGTATTTTTCCGTTGGCGCGTGCCCCTTGCGCAATGACATCAGGATTTCGCCATCGAGCGTGCCGATGACGCCCGAGTTGCTGTAGGAAAGGTTGATGCCGCTGTTGGGCACGCCGATGTTGTCGAGAACGGTCTCCAGCTCCTCCTTCGGGATGAGTTCGCGGATCGCGGCCGTCACGCGGCCCGCGACCGCCGCCGTTTCCTCCAGGCGCGTGCCGGTGGCGGTGCGCATGTGCAGGCGGATCTGGCCCGCGTCCACGCCGGGGAAGAAATCGCGCCCGAGCACCGGGTAGAGCAGGCAGGAGGCGACGCAGAAGGCGAAGAAGCCGACACCGAAAGCCATGCGGCGGGCGAGGACGGCTGCCAGCACCGTGGCGTAGGCGGAACGCGCGCGTTCAAACTGGCGGTCGAAGGATTGGTGGATCCGCGTGAACGCATTCCCCTTCGCGCCTGCGCCCGAATGCCCTTTCATCATCAGCATCACCAGCGTCGGCACCAGCGTTCGCGACAGGATGTAGGAAAAAATCATCGCGAACACCACCGCTTCGGCCATCGGCACGAAGAGGTAGCGCGCGACACCCGTGAGGAAAAACATCGGGACAAACACGATGCAGATGCACAACGTGGCGACGAAGGCGGGGACGCCGATCTCGCCCGCGCCCACCAGGATCGCCTCGTGCAGCGGCGTGCCCGCGTGCAGGTGCCTTTCGATGTTTTCGATGGTGATGATCGCCTGGTCGACGAGGATGCCGACCGAAAGCGCCAGGCCCCCGAGGGTCATGAGGTTGAGCGTCTCACCCAGCGCGTAGAGCAAAAGGATGGAGGCCAGGATCGACAGCGGGATGGTGAGCGCGATGATCAACGTGCTGCGCCAGTTGCCCAGGAACAGCAGCACCATCAGCGCCGTGAGGCCCGCGGCCAGCAGCGCTTCCATGATCACGCCCTCGATCGCGGCCTTCACGAACACCGACTGGTCGAAGAGCGCCTGGATCTTGACGTCGGGCGGCAGCAGCGTGGCCGCCCTGGGCAGCAGCGCGCGCACGTTATCGACGATATCCAACGTGGAGGCGCCGCCGTTCTTGAGGATCGAAAGCAATACGCCGCGTTCCCCGTTCTGGCGGACGATGTTGGTCTGCGGCTGGAAGCCGTCGCGCACCGTGGCCACGTCCTTGAGGAACGTGGTGGTGCCGTTGGCGGTGCGCACCGGCAGGTCGTTCAGGCCCTCGATGGCATCGGGCGACGCATCGAGGCTCACGTTGAATTCGGTGGTGCCGAACTTCGCGGTGCCCGAGGGCAGGATGAGGTTCTGCGCGTTCAGCGCGTTCACCACATCCGCAGGCCCCAGGCCGCGCCCCTGCAACGCCTGCAAGTCGAGGTCCACGGAGATCAGGCGCTGCTTGCCGCCGTAGGGGAACGGGATGGCGACGCCCGGTATCGTCACCAATTGCGGGCGCAGCTGGTTGATGGCGGTGTCGAAAAGTGTCTGCTCCGCCATGACCGGGCTGGAGAGCGCCAGCTGCATTACCGGGATGCTCGAGGCCGAATACTTGATGATCAGCGGCGGCGTGATGCCCGGGGGCAGCTGGCGCACCTGCGATTGCGCAATCGCCACCACCTGCGCGATCGCCGTCTGGATGTTGGCGCTGGGCTGGAAAAAAACCTTGATGACGGTAACGCCGGCGAGCGACTGCGATTCGATGTGTTCGATGTCGCTGACCGTGGTGGTGAGGCTTCGCTCGGTCTGGCTGGCGATGCGCTGGCCCATTTCCTGCGCCGAGAGCCCGCGGTAGTTCCAGATCATGCTGACGACCGGGATGTCGATCTCCGGAAAGATGTCGGTTGGCATCTTGCGCAGCGCGAAGGGTGTGGCGAGCACGATCAACATCGCCATCACGATGAACGTGAGCGGGCGGCGCAGCGCCAGTTCCACGACGGCGGGAGCGGTGCGTGGCTTCTGGGGCGGCGGATTGTCCGGTGCGGGTTCCATCGTGCGCTACGGGCTTTCAGGAGAATCATTATCGCAGCCGAACTGCGCCCGGCGCGAACGTATTGCCGCATCGGGCGTGCATCGGCCCGGACTGATTTGTTTCAAAATGCATCGCCGGGCGCCTGTTCCGATGGCCGCAAAACCGCCAGGTTCGATTTCGCCGGCACTTGCCGGAGCGGTTGACACAACCCCCGCAGCGCCCTACTTTCTCCCCAATCGAGGGAGGCTAGTGGGCGATATCCGCAAGTTGCCGCGCTCCGCGCTGGTGGGTCCGTCGGCCGCCGCGCGCATTCCCCCGCATTGGCTCGAGGGCCAGGGGCTGCCCCGCTGGAACGAGATCGACCACGTTCCGCTCGCGCAATTTGTCCTGCTTTCCATCCTGTTGCACGCGCTCGCAATTGCGCTTTTCGGCGCGCCCGGCGGCGGCAGCCGCGAAGGCCGTGCGATGTGGGGCACGTTATCGGTGCTGCTGCAGCCGATGCGCGATGCGCCGCAATCCGCGCCGGCCGATGCACCAGCACTCAAGCAGTCCACCACACTCACGTCGCGGCGACCGCGCACCGAACCGGCCGTGCGAACACCGCCGCCGGCAGTGCCCGCGCCTGCGCCCGATCCCGCGGCGGCCGCGCCCGGCGCAGTCGAAGCACCGATCGAGGCGCCGCCGGCCATCTCGATTCCCCCGCTGCTCGATCGCATCGTCACGCCCGAAACGCCGGCCGCGCTGGTGATGCCCCTGCCGGTCGAAGCGCCGCCGGCCCCACCCGCACCACCACCTGTCGAGGTGACGCCACCGGCACAGATCCCGCCGCCCCTCGAGCGCGTGGTGGTGCCGGAGCGCAAGGTGGAGCTCGCGCCGGCGCCGGTGCTGCCGCCGCCCGTGTTGCCCGCGCCCCTCGAGATACCCGCGGTCCCGATTCCGGCACTCAAGCCCTCGCCCGAGCTCAAGCCGCTCGCCGAGACGCCGATGATCGCCGCACCTGTTGCGCCACCCGTGCCGATCGAGATTCCCGTCGCCGCGATTCCCCTGCTCAGGCCGTCGCCTGCGCTCAAGCCGCTGGCTGAAACGCCGGTGATCGCCGCGCCCATTGCGGCGCAACCCGCGCCCGGCATCCCTGCGCCCGTCCCTGCGGCGCCCGACATACCTGCGCCCACTTTGCCCGCAGCAGCCCGGACCGCCGATCCCCCGGCGGCGGCCGCACCTGCACCACGCGAGGCCGGGCGCATCGAAGCCGACCCGCCCGGCCTGGCGGAGCGCGGGTCCAGGGTTCCGCCAGTCCCCGAGTCGCCGAGCCTTTTCCGCACACGCCCGCTGAAGCCCGCGCCGTCAAACGACTACGACCCGACCGCGCCATCACTCGACGCCGACGCCCTGCGCAAACGGGCGGGGGAGCTGGGGCGCGAAGGACTCGGGCAGCGCGCGCTGCTGCCGTTCCCGATGCCGCCGGGCGCCAAGCCGCGATCCAAGCTCGAGGCCGCCATCGACAACGCGCGCAAGCCGGATTGCCGCACCGCGTATTCGTGGCTGGGACTTGCCGCCGTGGTGCCGCTGATCGCGAACCAGATCGGCGAGGGGAATTGCCGCTGGTGAATATCCCGAAGCGCGTTTCAGTTCAACCTCATTGCGTGGCGACCACGCCCTCCACGTTGCCCGCGCCCGCCACACCCACGGCCACGCCCTTCGCGTATGCGGCCTGCGCCTCGTTCATCGCGGTGCCGCTGATGACGACGTTGCCATTGGAGACCACGACGTCGATCTCGGCGCCATTGAGCGTCGGGTCGGTGGTCAGCGCCGCGGTCACTGCGGCCAGTGTCCGGGCGTCCTGGCTGGCCACGGCGGCTTGTGTGCCCGGCACCGGCGGCGGCCCGAAATCGACGCGCTCCGGGCGCGAGGGAAACGCGCCCTGGGTGCTGGTGCCCAGCGAGTAGCTCTGCGATGGCGTGGCCGTCTGCGCGGCCGCGGGCAGGATGGCGGCGCCGGCCAGGACAAGCGCCAGCAGGGATGTGGGTGTTTTCATGCAACTCTCCTCGGGAGGACGTGCCGGTTGTGGGACCAATGGTTGGACCACCGCGCCACGGCATTGGTTGTGGTCCATCCGGCCCACGGCGCTCAACCGACGGTGGCACGCCGTACGCCTTGCGCGCAATCCGCGATCAGCCGCTCGATGGAGGTCTTGCGGGCAGTCATCGATCACCACCATACGGCTTGCGGCGCGCGGCTCCATCCCCACGTGTCCCCGATGAACCTGCGCCGCCTGCTCCACCCCGTTTTCCTGATGCTCGCCTTCCTGCATGTCTACATCGGCATGCGCCTGCTGATGCCTCTTGGGCCGGTCGCACAGGCTTTCGGCGCGGCCGTGCTGGTGGCGTGTTTCTGGCTGCTGCCCAAGGGCTGGCACGTGGCGCAGGCGCGCGCGCAATGGCAGGTGCTGCTGCCCTGGATCACCATGGGGTTTTTCTCCTGGCTGCTGGTGCTCACCGTGCTGCGCGACCTCGGTGTCGCAGCGGGTGCGCTGTTGCTGCCGGCGGATGTGCTGGACGCCTGGGTGCGCAACTCCGCGCTGCTGGTGATCGCGCTGGTTCCCGCGATCACGGTGGCGGGATTTCTCCTGGCGCGCCGCACGGCGCCGGTGGTGCACGTCGACGTGCCGCTGCACGGCCTGCCCGAAGCGCTGGTGGGATTTGTCATCGCGCAGATCAGCGACGTGCACGTGGGCCCCACGATCCGGCGCGCGTTTGTCGAGGCGATGGTGGCGCGCGTGAACGGGCTGGGCGCCGACATGGTGGCGATCACCGGCGACCTGGTGGATGGCAGCGTGCACGAGCTCGGCTCCCACACGCAGCCGCTGGCGGGGCTGGCATCGCGCCACGGCACCTACTTCGTCACCGGCAACCACGAATACTACTCAGGCGCGCCCGACTGGATCCGCGAAATGCGGCGCCTGGGCGCCACCGTGCTGCTCAACGAACACGTGGTGCTGGACCACGACGGCGCGCCGCTGGCGATCGCCGGGGTCACGGATTTCTCCGCCCATCACTTCGATCCCTCGCATCGCAGCGACGCGCAGGCCGCGCTGGCCGGCGCGCCCCTCGATTCCGTGAAGGTGCTGCTGGCGCACCAGCCGCGCAGCGCGGCGGCGGCGGCGCAGGCGGGCGCGCACCTGCAACTCTCGGGGCATACCCACGGCGGCCAGTTCTGGCCGTGGAACCACTTCGTGCGCCTGCAGCAGCCCTTCACCGCCGGGCTGCGCAAGCTGGGACACATGTCGATCTACATCAGCCGCGGGACGGGATACTGGGGGCCGCCGATGCGGTTCGGGGTTCCTTCCGAGATCACCCGCCTGCGGCTGGTTCGCGCGCCCGCCTGAGCCGTCGCGGCCTGCCGGGTGTACCCTCGAATCGAAGCCGTGCCGCGCACGGTGCTGCAGGCCCCGGAGGAAACATGAACGTTCGCGTCATCGTGATCCTGGTGATTTTCGGCGTGCTCGCCGCGTTCGTGGCCCTGAACCTGAGCGCCTTCCTGGCGCCGACCACACTCTCGCTGGTCTTCGCGACGGTCCAGGCGCCGCTCGGTCTCATCATGCTGGGGACCATCGCGCTGCTCAGCGCCCTCTTCCTGGCATTCGTGGCCTACCTGCAGGGATCCGTGATCATGGAGACGCGGCGCCAGTCGCGGGAGCTGCACGCCCAGCGCGAACTGGCCGACAAGGCGGAGGCATCGCGCTTCACGGAGCTGCGCGCCTACCTCGCCGCGGAACTGCAGGCGCTCGCCGCGCGCGTCGATGGCATTCAGGTGGCCAACAGCGAGCGGCTGGACCGGATGGATCGCGATTTCGGCGCCGCGCTGGAGCGCACCGAAAGCTCCATTGCCGCCTACGTGGGCGAACTGGACGACCGGATGGCCGGCGGCGCACACGAATCCACGCGCCCCGCGCCCGGCGCGTAGCCGGTGGCGCGCACCAGCTTGCCCAGCGTGAGCCCCTGCACCAGCAATGAGAAGACCACCACCGCGTAGGTCATCGTCAGCAGGGTCGCACGCATACCGGCCACCTCCACCCCGAAAGCATACGGACCGCCATGAATCGATTCAGATCGCTCCTGGTCTCGATCCGCTCCAGCCTCTGGTTCGTGCCGACAGTGATGGTGGGCGGCGCGATCGCGCTGGCCATCGCGCTGGTCGAGGCCGACCAGCGCTACCACTTCCAGTGGGCTGGCGCCTATCCGCTGCTTTTCGGCGCCGGCGCCGAGGGCTCGCGTGGCATGCTCTCGACCATCGCCGGCTCGATGATCACGGTGGCCGGCCTCACCTTCACCCTCACCATCGCAGCGCTGGTGACGGCGTCCGGCCAGTACACCTCGCGCATCCTGCGAAACTTCATGCGCGACCGGCGCAACCAGATCGTGCTGGGATCTTTCGTCGGCATCTTCACCTACTGCCTCGTCGTGCTGCGCACGATCCGGGCCGGCGGCGAGGTCACCTTCGTCCCGTCGCTCGCCGTGTTCGCGGCGCTGGTGCTGGCGCTCGTCGGGATCGGCGTGCTGGTGTTCTTCATCCACCACATCGCGACCTCGATCCAGGCCTCCACCATCGTGAGGCGCATCGCCGACGAGACCTTCGCGGCCATGGATCGCCTGTTTCCCGAAGACAGCGCGAGGCAGGCGCATGACGGCGAAGCGCCGGTCTGGGACGGCGGCCCGTACGAGTCGATCGCCTCCACCAGGATGGGCTACGTGCAGTCGGCAGACCTCACCGCCCTGCTGGCGATCGCGCAGGAGCATGGCGCGCTGGTGCGTCTGAAAGCGCAGCCCGGCGATTTCGTCGCGCCTTTCAGCATCCTGATGTCGGTGGCCTGCCCCTCGCCCCTCGGTGAAGAGGCGCACCGCAAGCTCTGCGCGGCGGTGGGGATTCGGCGCTTCCGCATCATCGACGAAGACCTCGGATGCGGTGTGAGCCAGCTGGTGGACATCGCGCTGAAGGCGCTGTCCCCGGGCATCAACGACACCACCACCGCGGTGATGTGCATCGACCATCTTGGCGCGGTGCTTGCCCGGCTCGCGCCCCGCGCGATGCCCACCCACCACCGGTCCGAAGACGGGCGCGTCCGCCTCGTCGCGGGTGGCCCGCGCTTCGACACCCTGGCCGACGCAGCCTTCGACCAGATACGCGCGAATGCCTCCGGCAACGCCGCCGCGCTGGCGGCGTTGATGAGCGCGATCGGCCGGGCATCCGCGCGCACGGACGATCCCGCGCGGCTGCGAAGCCTGGAACTTCACGCCACGATGGTCTCCGAGCTGGCCGAAAGCTCCATCCCGACCGAGCACGACCGCGCCACGGTGCGGCGTGCCCGTGGACCGGCGGTTACTTGATCGCCTCCACCTTGTCGTAAAGCGCTTTCGGCCACGGCGCAGCTCGGTGGCGTGCGCGTCGCGTCACGCCGGGGTTCCGAAAAGCGCCCCCACGCCTGCCGTGATCCCCATGGCAAGCGCGCCCCAGAAGGTCACGCGCAGCGCCCCGGTCGCCACCTTGCCGCCGCCGACGCGCGCGGCGACCCCGCCCAAGACCGCGAGGAACACGAGCGACAACACGAAGATGATGGGGACGAGCCCGCGGCCCGCAACCAACGCGACCGCCACCAGGGGCAGCGCCGCGCCGACGGAGAAACTCGCGGCCGACGTGAACGCCGCCTGGATCGGGCGCGCGCTGAAGGTTTCGGAGATGCCGAGCTCGTCGCGCGCGTGGGCGCCCAGCGCGTCGTGCGCCATGAGCTGCTCGGACACCTGCTTCGCGAGCTCGGGTTCGAGGCCTCGGCGCACGTAGATCGCGGTCAGTTCCCGGTGTTCGGCCGGGGAGTCCGCTTCCAGCTCGGCGCGCTCCTGTTCGAGGGCGGCCGTCTCGGAATCGGCCTGCGAGCGCACCGACACGTATTCACCCGCGGCCATCGACATCGCCCCGGCAACAAGCCCCGCCGTACCCGCCACCAGGATGCTGTCCTGGCTCGCGCCCGCGGCGGCCACACCCAGCACCAGGCTCGCCGTCGAGACGATTCCATCGTTGGCGCCCAGCACCGCGGCGCGCAACCAGCCGATGCGGTCGGTGCGGTGATGCTCGACGTGGCGGGCTCTCAAGTGCGCTCTCCCGGTGCGCCGCGAACTTGCGGCAGGCCATGGTACCTCTCCCCGCGAGGAACGGCCCCGCGCGCGCGAGGTCTGATCCCCAACCCCGGAGAAAACCATGAACATCGCCCGATCCCTCCTTCCGACGGCCGTGGCGCTGGCAGCATTTACCGCTGCGGGCGTTGCACAGGCCAAGACCCTCCCACCCGTCGGCGGCGACCAGGTGATACAGGGGCGCGCGGGTGCGATCTACGTCGACGACGGCGGTGGCAAGGACGGCGTGCCCGTGTTGTTCCTGCACTCCTTCGGCGGGGACAGCAGCCACTGGGCCTCGCAGCTCGACCACCTGCGCCACGAACGCCGCGCGCTTGCCATCGACCTGCGGGGGCACGGAAAGTCCGCCACGCCGGCCGACCAGGACTACCGCGTCGAGTCGATGGTGAAGGACGTCGAGGCCGTGGTCGACAAGCTGGCCATCAAACGCCTGGTGATTGTTGGCCACAGCATGGGTGGTGCGGTTGCGGCGAGATACGCGGGCGCGAATCCCGGACGCGTCGCCGGCCTGGTGCTGGTGGCCGCCCCCGGAAAGATGCCGGCGGAAGAGGCGCAGAAGGTGATGGCGGCGATCGAGGCCAACTACGACGCAACGATGGCGCAGCACATGGACAGGCTGCTCGCCGGCGCGCAGGACAACGTGCGCACGCAGGTGCTGGCGCAGGTGGCGAAGGTGCCGAAGGCCGAATCGATCGCGATCATGCGCGCGCTCTTCGCCAACGATCCGCTGCCGTCCATCGACCGCTATCGCGGCCCCCGGCTCATCGTCTACACCGGGACCGGCAACACACCGGCCGATCTGCAGAACACACGGCCGGCCATCCCGAACCGCCGGATGGCCGGCACCAGCCACTGGCCACAGCTCGACAAGCCGAAGGAGTTCGACCAGATGCTGGACGAATTCCTGGCGAGGGTTCGCTAAATCGCCCCCCTCTCCCCTGGGAGAGGGGGATGGGGCGACCCTCACCCCGGCCCTCTCCCAGGGGAGAGGGAGGCGTTGTGACCCACCCCCCCGCCCGCTCCCAAGGGAGCGGGAGGCGCTTTATCGAAACCACGCCAGGAAATCGTCCAGCAGCGGGTCGGCCGCC
>JBBREI010000046.1:0-21174 GCA_038203035.1 Burkholderiales bacterium | reverse complement strand
GCACGGTCGCGAATGCCCGCGATGGTGAACGAGCGGAAGCCGGCGAGGCGCGCGCCCTCCAGCTTGATGCGCAGGCGCGGCGTTGGGATGAAGCGCGAGCCACTCACGCGCACGGTCTGTTCGTCGACCTGCTCGAAGTTGGCGCCTGTCATATCCACGTCGCCTTCGGGCTCGTAGAGGATGTGGGGGTTGCCCTGCTCGTACATGGTGTGGGCCGCGACGCTGTCCGGCGTGCAGATGCGCTGCGGGTGCAGCGGGCGCACGAGGAAGTGATCCTTGCGCAGCGTGCCAAGCAGGCTGTCATTGGGGGCGAGCGGAATGGCGCACTGCGCGCCGCACTCCATGATCTTGGCCATGTGCAGCGCCAGGCCCGGATCGAACCCCCGCGCGATCGGTAGCGCCGCGTAGATGGCGGTGTCGCATGAGCGCCCTGTGAGCACCACGTCCGCTCCGGCGTCGAGCGCCCTGGAAAACGGTTCGGTGCCCATCTGGCCCACGATGCGCACGCTGCCCGTGACGTCGTCTTCCGTGAGTGCGGGCACGTCGGCCATCGGCGTGATCTGGTTCTTGCGCACTGCGTCACGCACACGCTCCCTGGGGATTTCCGAGTGGATCGTCGCCAGCTTGAACCTGAGGCCTTCGGCGCGCGCGATCTCCAGCAGGATCAACTTGAAGATCTGCAGGTTCGGCTCGCCGCCGCCCATGCCTGCCGAGCCGATCACCAGCGGTACCTTGGCGGCGCGCGACTTCATCAGCGCGAGCCCGAGGTCGCGACGGATCTGCGCGGGCTTCACCAGCGACTGGCCGGAGCCGAGGTAGAACGGGCCCGGGTCCGTCGAACCCGCATCGGCTCCCACCATGTCCGGCGCGAGGTCCACGCCCGCCTGCAGGCTGGTGGCATCGAAGCCATAGCCGAGGCAGCCGTTGACGGAGACGATTTTCATTTCTTGCATGCCAGCCTATCCAGAACGCGGAAAGCAGGGTGCGTCCCCGATTTTCAGTTTTCGGGCCTGCTCATCAAATTGACCCGCATGGGTCGGATGAACTTCGCTCCTCCGGGCTTCATGTATTTCTCGAATCGCTCGCGCACGGTCGCCAGCAGCTCCGGCGACAGGTCGCGGTCGGAAAAGGTGGCGCGGATGATTCGGCGGTCGAAGTCCTCGAAATCCTTGAACGCGACCGGCGACATGAACTGGATTTCCCGGTCCTCGCGAAGCACGCCACGAATGTGCGCGCGTCCAAGCGCCTTGTAGGCGGCTTCGCGCACCATGCCTTCGTCATGGAAGATCTTGATGAGGTCGTTGAATTCACCCTCGTACACCGGCTCCGAGGCGTAGAACCAGCCGCCGGGCTTGAGGACGCGGGCGATCTCCTCGAGCGCGCGGTCGAGCGAAATCATCGGCACGTGGTGCAGCGACTTCATCATCAGGACGCCGTCCACGCAGGCGTCCGGAAGGTTGATCGCCTCCGCGCCACCATAGGCAAACGAAAGGCGTTCGACCGTAGCGTCGGCGAGGTTCCTCCTATGCTGGATCCGGTCGACCTCGAAGGCCGTCACGGATTCGACCCCGGTGTGCGCGACCAGCTTGCGCGCGAATTCCGCGCCACCGCAGCCAAGCTCCAGAACGCGAGCGCCATCGAGATCGACCAGTGAAGTGAGCAGCGCGACTTCGTCGGCGACGATATCGCGCGCGGCCGGCAGGGCGGCGGATGTCTGCATGGGGGCTGGATTGACGACTTTGTCCGTTTGTCCGTACAATATGCCCGATGGCGTCCAAAGCTGTCAATAGCCACCCTCTTTCAGGCCCGCCGGGCTCGCACCGGCCCGCAAGCCGTTACTCCACCCTCGCGCGGCTGCTCACGGACGAGATCGAATCCGGCCGCTTCGGCGTTGGACAGAAAATTCCCACGGAAGCAGAGCTGCAGCAGCGCTACGACGTGAGCCGCCATACGGTGCGGGAAGCGCTGCGGGATCTGAAGGACCAGGGCCTCATCCTCGCGCGCGCCGGCGTCGGCACCGTGGTGCGCCACAAGCCCCACTCCACGCGCCTGATGCAGGGCATCGGCACCTTGCAGGAGCTGATCCAGTTCGTCGAAGCCACGCGCATGACCATCCTCAAGCGCCGCGTGTTGATCGCGGACGATGCGCTGTGCGGGCAGATCGCGGCCAAGCCCGGCCAGCAATGGCACCAGGCGCACGTACTGCGTTCCCTGCCCGGCGCGACGCTACCCGCCGCCTCGATGTTCATCTATGTGCGCCCGGAACATGCCGACGTGCTCGACGCCATCGAGAAGGCCGGCCTGCCGGTGTTCAGCCTGATCGAGCGGCGCCACGGCGTGCGCATCGCCGAGGTGCTGCAGCAGATCGTCGCCGCCACGCTCAGCACCGCCGAGGCGCGCGTGCTCAAGTCCCGCGCCGGCACACCGGCGCTCTTCATCAACCGTCAGTATTTCGACGCTCAGGATCGCATGGTGATGGCAAGCCTGGGGTTGTATCCCAGCGACCGCTTCAGCCACGACACGCGCTTTCGCATCCGGAACGCAGACCAGAAGGAAACCCGCTGATGAAACCCCTGAATGGCGTGCGGGTCGTCTCCGTCGAGCAGTTCGGCGCCGGCCCCTACTGCACCATGTTCCTCGCCGACCTCGGCGCCGAAGTGATCAAGGTGGAGAACCTGGCCATCGGCGGCGACCCCGCGCGCAAGACCGGGCCTTTCCTGCTCGGCAACGAGGACAGTGAATACTTCCAGACCTGGAACATGAACAAGAAAAGTGTCGCGCTGGACCTGCGCACGCCCGACGGCAAGGCCGCGCTGCAGCGCCTGATCTTGGGCGCGGACATCGTGATGAACAACCTGCGCGGCGACCTGCCGGCGAAGCTCGGCCTGGACTACGCGACGCTCGGCAAGGTGAAGCCTTCACTCGTCTGCGGCCACATCTCCGCCTATGGCCGCGACAACGAGCGCGCGTCGTGGCCCGGCTACGACTATCTGATGCAGGCCGAATCGGGCCTCATGCACCTCACGGGCGAACCCGGCACGCCGCCCACGCGCATCGGCGCGCCCTCGATGATCGACCACACCACGGGGCTCACCGCGTGCGTGGGTCTGCTCGCAGCGCTGGTGCAGTCGAAAACCACCGGCAAGGGCTGCGACGTGGATACCTGCCTCTTCGACGCGGCGTTGCACCAGCTGGGCTACGCCGCCATCTGGTATCTGAACGAGGGCTACTCGCCGGAGCGCCAGAAGCGCAGCGCGCACTTCTCGGTAGCACCGGTGCAGACCTTCCCGACCACCGACGGCTGGATCTTCGTGATGTGCCTGACCGACAAGTTCTGGAACGCTCTGCTCGACATCATGGGCCGCCAGGACATCAACGGCGACGCGCGCTTCAACACGCCGAAGGCGCGCGCAGAAAACCGCGACGATCTCACGGCGGCCCTCGACGAGGAATTCCGCAAGCAGCCCACGGAGTACTGGCTCAAGGTGCTGGGGGGCGTGCTGCCGATCGCGCCGGTGTATTCGCTGGAGGAGGCGCTCGAAAGCCCGTTCCTCGATACCAACCAGATGGTTGCAAATGTCCCGCATCCGGCGCGCCCGGACCTGCGAGTGCTGGCGAACCCGATCAGGATCAACGGGCAGCGGCTGTCGCAGAAGGTGTGTTCCGCGCCGGGCGCAGACAACAACGAGATCCTTGGCGCGCGATGGGACGCAGCGGACTGAAATACCCCGAGGCACGGTCACTGCTGACAGTCAAGACACCGAATAAACGTCCCACTAGCGCCGCCCGTCGTACCAGAACTGGGTCGATTCGCGCCGGCGCGTGCCGCGGAAACCCTGCGCCATGAGCTTGAGCGACAGCCACAGCGTCTGCCATGCGGTGCGGCCATGGAACTTGCGCGGCGACGTGAGCACGGTCTCCCGCAGCATCACGAAACGCCCCTGGCGGCCAAGCGCGCGGCTCAGGAACAGCTCCTCGCCCGCGAACTGGCGCTCGTCCCAGCGGCCGGCCGCCTCGAAGGCCGCGCGCGTGCAGTAGACGAAGCAGCCCGCGGCGAGGTTCATCCAGCGCATGGAGCCGGTGACAAACGCGATCGCGATGTGCGCGTAGCGCGGCGCATCCGCCTCGAACACGGGCTTCGCGCCTCCGCCCACCGCGCCGGCATCGAGTGCGGCCATCGCCGCGCGCAACACCTCGGCATTCACCCGGGTGTCGGCATCCACGAAGACCAGCCGGTCGCCGCGCGCCGCCGCGGCGCCGTCATTGCGGGTCTTCGCGATCTGGCGGTTGGAGACCGCGACCACGCGCGCGCCGGTGGCCGCGGCGATAACCGCCGTCGCATCGGTGGATGCGTCGTCGGCCACCACGATCTCGTAGTCGAGGGCGAGGCAATTCGCGGCGGCCTGGATGGAATCCAGCGTGGCGGCGAGGCATTTCGCCTCGTTGTATGCCGGGATGACGAAGGAGATCAAAGCCCTTCGGTGGCCATGTAGTCGCGCACCGCCGATTCGAAGCCGTCGTCGGCCTTGAACCCCATCGCCGATGCGCGCTCGGTCCTGAATCGCACCGGCCAGGTCTTGACGATCCCCTGGATACGCGCGTCGTCGACGAACTTCACGCGCTTGACCACGTCCGCGCCGGCGACGCGCCCCATGGCGTCGATCATCTCGCGCACCGAAAGCGTGATGCCGGGCAGGCTCACGACGCGGCTCGTGGGCCACGCGGAGCTCTCCAGCTCATGGGCGTGGACGAAGGCCTCGACAACACGCCTTGGAGACAGGATCCACACGCCGGTGGTATCCGGGACCGGGCATTCGGCGATCACGCCATTGAGCGGCTCGCGGATGATGCCGCTGGCGAAGGACGACGCCGCGAGGTTGGGCTTGCCCGGCCGCACGACGATGGTCGGCAATCGCAGCGAACGGCCGTCGAGCAGGCCCTTGCGCGTCCAGTCGGCGACGAAGTATTCACCAATCACCTTCTGCGTGCCGTAGGACGTCTGCGGCGTGGGCGTGGTCGAATCGTCGAGCACATCCGGCAGCGTGCCGCCGAAGGCCGCGACCGAGCTCGCGTAGACCATCTTCGCGGGCTTCGACAGCTTGCGGCACGCTTCGAGCAGGTTGCGCGTGCCGTCGAGGTTCACGCGATAACCCAGGTCGAAATCCGCTTCCGCGCCACCGCTGACCACCGCCGCGAGATGGAAGACACTGTCGGTATCCGTCCCGAGCGCCTTCGCCAGCACCTCGGGCGACGAGACATCACCCGTGATGCAGGTGAACTGCTCATCGGCCCCGGGCGGGAACGCCACGTCGAGCAGCGTGATCCTTGCGTCCGGGTGTTTCGCCTTCAGCGCCTGCGCGAGCCGCGAGCCGAGGAATCCGCCGCCTCCCGTGATCAGTGCTTTCATGACCCTCTCCCCAACCCTCCCCCAAGGGGGAGGGAGAAATTTAGACAGCGGCGATACACATGATCTCGACCTTGAAGGCCGGGTTGGCGAGCCCGGCTTCGATGGTGGCGCGCGCGGGCGTGTGGCCGGCGACGACCCACTTCTCCCACGCCACGTTCATGCCGGCGAAGTCCGCCATGTCGGGCAGGAAGATCTGCGCCGAAAGGATCTTCGTCTTGTCGCTGCCGCACTTCCGCAGCAGCGCGTCGATCTTGTTCAGGACTTCCTCGGTCTGTCCGGTGATGTCCTTCGACGTGTCGTCGGGCACCTCGCCCGCGAGGTAGATGGTGCCGTTGTGGACGACGGCTTCCGAGAGGCGCTTGCCGATGTTGTGGCGGGTGATGGTCATTTCGTTTCTCCAGGGTTGACCCGAAAACCGGGGTTTTCGGCTAAGCGGCACGGGCCGTAAAGCCGATCTTCTTCAGCGCCTCGACGATCTGGGCGACATGTTCGCGGTTGCGGGTCTTCACGACAACTTCCAGCTCGGCGTTCTGCACCGCCAGCGCGGTGAAGGCGCGCTGGTGGTGGACTTCCTCGATGTTGGCGTTGAGCTCGGCCATACACGCGGTGACGCGGGCGAGCGAGCCGGGAAGGTCACGCACCTCGACGATGATGCGTGCCAGGCGGCCGGCGCGCACCATGCCGCGCTCGACGATTTCGGCCAGCACCAGCGGGTCGATGTTGCCCCCGCCCAGCACCAGGCCCACCTTGCGGCCGACGAAGCGATCGTGATTGCGCATCAGCGCGGCCAGGGGCGCGGCACCAGCGCCTTCCACCACGGTTTTTTCGATCTCGAGCAGCATCACGATCGATTCCTCGATGTCGCCCTCGTCGACGAGGAAAATCTCCGCGACGTTCTTCGCGATGATCTCGCGCGTGAGCCTGCCCGGCTCCTTCACCGCGATGCCTTCGGCGATGGTGGAGGCGGCGAACTGCGGCTGCGTGCCCTTCATCGCGTGGTACATGGCGGGGAAACGCACCATCTCCACGCCCACCATGTCGATCGAGGCCTTCAGCGCCTTCGCGGCGACCGAGATGCCGGAGATGAGCCCGCCGCCGCCGATGGCCACCACCAGCGCATCGAGATCGGGTTGTTCGGCCAGCATCTCGAGGCCGCAGGTGCCCTGGCCGGCGATGATCTTCTCGTCGTCGTAGGGGTGCACAAGCGTGAGCTGGCGCTTCTGGCCCGCGTCGATCGCAAAGGACTTGGCGGCGTCGAAGTTCTCGCCTTCCAGGATCACCTCCGCGCCGTGTTTCTGCGTGTGCTCCACTTTCACGAAGGGCGTGTAGCGCGGCATCACGATGACCGCCGGGATTCCCAGGCGATGGGCGTGGTACGCCACGCCCTGCGCGTGGTTGCCCGCGGAGCAGGCGATCACACCCGCCTTGCGCTGCGCCTGCGTGAGCGAGGCGAGCTTGTTCAGCGCCCCGCGTTCCTTGAACGAAGCGGTGAACTGGTGGTTCTCGAACTTGAGGTAGACCTGCGCCCCGGTGATTTCGGAGAGCGTGCGCGAATGCAGGAAGGGCGTCTTGACGACGTGGCCCTCGATGACTTTCGCGGCGTCCTGGATGTCCTGGAGGTTGACCATGTGATTGAACCCCGGCCTACGGGGTGGCAAAGCGGAAGTCCACTTCGGGTTGTTGACCGGAGATGATATCCGCAAGCGCGGCGGCGGCGGCATCGAAGGCCGCGCTGTCCGAGGACCAGGACATTCATTGGAGGCGATTATACTTTCCCCTCGATGCGAACCCGCCTCTACGCCGACCTGCCGGGGTTCCTGCGTGCCGCTTGCACCCAGGCTTCGCTCGCCGGCAGCGAGCTGCCCGCCCTGCCCTTTTACGTGAAGGAAACCGTGGTCGGCTGGCTGCGCCCCTCGTTTGCGGACCTGCTGCGCCGCTGGCCCCACGTGTTTGAAGTCGCCGGCGCCTATGTGAGCCTGAAGGCGAACCCCGATACGCGGCAGGGCCGCACCGAAGCGATGGCGCAGGTGGCGATCGAGCTCAGGCGCGAGGGCGTGGTGCGCGGCTGGCGCGACGAGCCGGTAAGTGTCGCGCAGCGGTACGGCGCGCCGGAATTCTTCCGCGTGGAGCGTGCCGTGACGCGCCACTTCGGCCTCATGGCCTACGCGGTGCACCTGAACGGCTTCACCCGCCGCGAAGGCCTCGACCACGCCTGGGTCGCGCGCCGCAGCCCCGGGAAAAGTGTGGATCCGGGCAAGCTCGACAACCTGGTGGGCGGGCGCATCGCGGCAGGAATGGGCGTCGACGAAACGCTGCGCAAGGAAGCGTGGGAGGAAGCCGGCATGGCGCCCACCCTGCTGGCGGGCCTCAACTGCATCGGCGCCGTGCGCACCGAATATCCGGTCCCCGAAGGCTTGCACCGCGAGACGATGTTTGTCCACGACCTGTGGCTGCCGCCCGACTTCACGCCGGCGAACCAGGATGGCGAGGTCTCCGGCATCACCTGCATGCCGTTCGAGGAAGTGATGGAAAACATCCTCGCCGGCGAGTTCACGCTCGACGCCGGCACCGTCATGATCGACGGCCTGTTGCGCCAGGGGGCCGTGATGCCCGAGGACCCGCAGTACCTGGACCTGCTGCGGCTGATGAAGCCGTGACGGCCCTGGCGCTCGGCCTCGTCCTTTTTGCCGCCTTCGTCCACGCCAGCTGGAATTTCCTGCTCAAGAAAAGCGGCGGGGGTACCGGGCTGATCACCGCGGCCACGCTGCTCTCGCTCGCGGCGTACCTGCCGGTGGTGGCCGGCGCCATCTACCTGCAGGGCTACTCGTTCAAGCCGATACACCTGGCGCTGATGTTCGGCAGCGGGATGATCCACACCGCCTATTTCATCCTGCTGGACCGCGCCTACCGCAGCGGCGGCGACCTCTCGATCGTCTACCCGCTGGCGCGCGCCACGGGGCCGCTGCTGACGATCGCGGTGGCGATCCTGGTGCTGGGAGAGCGCCCGGGCCCGGCGGCCATCGCCGGCGCGGTGCTGATCGGCGCCTCGGCCCTGGTGCTCACCGGCAATCCGTTCGCCTGGCACAAAGGCGATGCGCGCCACGCGGTGGGTTTCGCGCTGCTGACCGGCTGCATGATCGCGACCTACACCATCTGGGACAAGGCGAGTGTGGCCGCGTGGCTGATCCCGCCGCTGGTCTACGACTGGGGCTGCAATTTCTTCCGCGTGTGTGTGCTGCTTCCCCTGACGCGCAACCGCTCGCCCGGGGCAATGGCCACGGCGTGGCGGGAAAACCGCAAGTCGGTGATTGCGATCGCGCTGCTTTCGCCACTTTCCTACATCCTGGTGCTCACCGCGATGGTGTTCACGCCGGTCAGCCTCATCGCCCCGGCGCGCGAAATCTCGATCCTCTTCGCTGCACTCATGGGCGCGCACCTGCTGCGCGAAGGCGACCTCACCCGGCGCGTGGTGGCGGCCGTCGGGATGGTGCTGGGCATCGGCGGCCTGACGCTGGGGTAAAATTCGCGGGTAACTCCCCTAGGCGCCCCGATGCCCCCTTTTTCCTCCTCCCCGGCCTGGCAGGCGCTGCTGACGCACCATGCGTCTTTCAGGGACCGGCGCATCTCGGATCTGTGGGAAGACGACCTCGACCGCGGCCCCGCCTTCACCTTCCACGCGGCCGGCATCGCCGCCGATTTCTCCAGGCAACGCATCACCGGCGAAACCGTCGCCCTGCTGGCGGCCCTGGCGCGTGAACGCGATGTGCCGGGCGCCATCGAGCGCCTCTTCACCGGCACACGCGTCAACATCACCGAGGGTCGCCCCGCCCTGCACACCGCCCTGCGCGGGGACGAACACGTGCTGGTTGATGGCGTCGATGTGCTACCCGAAGTGCAGCGCAGCCGCGAACGCATCCGCGCCTTCTCGCAGGCGGTGCGCGATGGGCTCTGGAAGGGGCATACGGGGCGGGCGTTCACCCACGTGCTGGCCGTGGGCATCGGCGGCTCCGCGCTCGGCCCGCGGCTCGCGATCGAGGCCCTGCGCGGCGAATCCAGCGCGTCCCCAGGGAGTGGAACGTGGGGCGGGCCCACGGTGCGTTTCGTGGCCAACATCGATGCCGCGGAATTCGACGATGCCGTGTGTGGGCTGGATCCGGCCACCACCCTGGTCGTGGTCGCCTCCAAGACCTTCACCACCCAGGAAACGATGGTGAATGCGCTGGCGGCGCGCGAATGGATCGTGCGCGCCCTCGGGCAGGAGGCCGTGGCCCGCCACGTCATCGCCGCGTCCGCCAACTACGCCGAGGCCGCGAAGTTCGGCCTGCCCGAATGCAACGTGTTTCCGTTCGCGGACTGGGTCGGCGGGCGTTTCTCGCTGTGGTCGTCGGTGGGATTGCCGGTTGCAATCGCCATCGGCGCGCAGCGCTTCGAACAGCTGCTGGCGGGCGCACATGCGGCCGACCTCGCCTTCCGTTCGACCCCGCTGGAACACAACCTGCCCGCGCTGCTTGCGCTCGTCGGCATCTGGAATCGCAACGCCGAGGGGATCGCCACCCACGCCGTGCTTCCGTACGCATCGCGCCTGGAAAACCTGCCCGCGTACCTGCAGCAGCTGGAGATGGAATCGAACGGCAAACGTGTCGACATCGAGGGCAACCCGCTCGACTTCGACACCTGCCCGGTGGTCTGGGGCGGCACCGGCACCCCGGGGCAACACGCGTTCCACCAATGGCTGCACCAGGGCACCGAGGGCGCCTCGTGCGACTTCATCGTGGTGGCCCGGCCGATGGGCGCCAACGTTGCCCACCACGAGATCCTGCTGGCCCACGCCTGCGCGCAGGCCGAAGCGCTGATGGAAGGGCTGGCGACACCCTCCACCCACAAGGCCTGCCCGGGCGACCGCGCCAGCACCACGCTGGTCCTGCCCGCACTGGACGCCTACCACCTGGGCGCGCTGCTGGCGACCTACGAACACAAGGTGTTCGTGCAGGGCGTGGTCTGGGGGATCAATTCGTTCGACCAGTTCGGCGTCGAGCTGGGCAAAACCATCGCGGGGCAGATCCTGCCCGCGGTGCGCGGCGAGCAGGCCACGCTGCACCCGGCCACGCATCACCTGCTTGCGGTGATCCGCAAGCAGGCCGGGGCGGCCTGAAGTCCGCGCATGGCGACCGACGACTTCAAGCGCATCTTCGAATCGCTGCGCGTCGCTGTGGTGGTCACCGACCCCAGGGGCAAGGTGAGCTTCGCCAACAGCGGCTTCGCGGAGCTCGCCTCGCAGGATGCCGCGGACCTCGCGGGCCTGGACCTGGTGAAGCTCTTCGCGGCCGAGGACCGCAAGCGCGTGCAACAGAACGTGGCGCGCGTGGGTGAAGGCAAGGCGGGATCGGCCTTCTTCGACGCGATGCTCAGCCCCAGGGACAAGACGCCCCACTGGGTGAGTGTTGCCCTGCAGCCCGCGCTCGACGCCAGGGACAAGGCGGCCGGCGTGATCGCGATCCTGCAGGACATCGGCAGCCAGCGCGAGACCGACGAGGCGCTCAACCTCGTCTCCGCGCGGCTGCTGGCGGTGACCGAATCCTCGCCGGTGGCGATCCTGATCGAGACCGCGCCCGGCGATGTGGATCTGGCCAACGACGCGTTTGTGCACCTGCTGGGCCTCAAGTCGGCGGCACAGTCGCTTTCGGGCCTGCGCGTGGACGACGTCATGGAACAGGCGCCCGCGGCCGCGAAGCTGATGGAGCGGGTGCAGATCATGGTGGAGGGCGAACCGGGCGGCGCAGTGTGGCTGCCGCGCGCCGGCGCCGACGACTCGGGCGAGTTCGAAAAGGGCGCAGCCGAGATCGCGCTGATCGAAAAAATCGGCGAGGAGCTTTCGGTGGCGCTGGAAGGCATGTCCGCGATCTCGATCCGCGCGCAGCAGATGGAATTCGATCCCGCGATCGTGGCGCACTTCCAGAGCATCCGGACCTCCACGGAAACGGCGATGGCGGCCATCGGCGACCTGGTGGACTTCTCCAAGCTCTCCGGTGGCGTGGTGCTGCACAAGTCGCAGTTCCGCCTGCGCTCGGCGCTGGCGGACCTCATCGCGCGTGTCGCCTCCACCGCGGAGGAGAAGGCCTGCCGCCTGCGCATCAAGGTGGAGCAGGACGTATCCGATGCGCTCGAAGGCGACGTCGGACGCCTGCAGCTGATCCTGAAGAACCTGCTCGACAACGCATTCGCGCTGATGCCCGGCGCGGAAATCGCCCTGCACATCATGCCGGAATACATGACCGACACCGGCATCCAGCTCTCCTTCAGCGTTGTTGCATCCGGCGCGGTGGCGCAGGCATCCGGCGGAAAGTCCGCGGAAGCGGGCATGGGCGTGGCGGTGGCCAAGTTCATGGTGGCGGCGATGGGCGGCAAGCTGGCAATCGCCGCACGCGCCGGGGCGGATGCGCTCTACGCATTCACCATCGAATTCCCGGTGCGGCCCACGCCGGCCCCGCCCGCGCGCGCCAGCTATGCCTCGCTGGTGGCGATGCCGGTGCTGCTGGTCTCGGCCGACCCCGCGCAGCGCCTGCACCTGTCCAACCTGATGCGCGGCTGGCGCATGGTGCCCCTGGAAGCCGACAACGCCCCGATGGCGATGGCGCTGCTCGAACGCCTGGAGGAGGAAGGCAACCCCATCCCGCTGGTGATCCTGGCCAACCAGCTGCCGGTGCAGGATGGCTTCCTGCTCGCCTTCCGCATCAAGCACCACCCCAGGTTCCGATCCGCGCTGGTGATGATGCTCTCCAGCGTGGGCCGCCCGGGAGACGCCATCGCCTGCCGCGAAAACGGGATCTCCGCGTACATGCGTTATCCGATCGGCGACCGCCAGCTGAACGAGGCGATCGTGGCGGTGACCGGCGCCTCCGTGGACGTGGAAGAGACGCCCACGCTGGTGACGCGCCATTCGCTGCGCGAGCAGCGCAAGGGCGCCACCATCCTGCTGGTGGATCGCAGCCGCGACAGCCAGATCCTGGCCGCGCACATCCTGGGGCGCCAGGACAGCGTGGTGGTGGCGCAGGACCTCGCCGAAGCGTTCGCCGCCCTCGACCAGGACGTCTACGACCTGGTGCTGGCCGACACCACGCTCGCCGGCCTCACCGGCGAAGATGCCGCGACGCGGCTGCGCGCGCGCATCACGCGCAGCCCCGAACACACGCGCATCGTCGCCACGTCGCTCGAACATTCACCCGCGTTCCGCGCGGAAAAGCTGGCGCAGGGTTTCGATGCCACGGTTGGCAAGCCCTTCCGCAAGGAAACCCTGCTGGCGCTGCTGCATCGCGACGAGCCGGCCAGGGTGCCCTGACCCGGTGGCGGGCGGCACGCGCTGGGGCTGGCCGGCGGTTTTCCTGGGATGTGTACTGGCGGCCGGCGCGCGTTCGATCGCCACGGGCAAGGACGCCAACTGGGACCTCAAGAACTACCACTGGTACAACGCGTGGGCGTTGTTGAACGGGCGCATGGGCTGGGACCTCGCGCCGGCGCAGATCCAGACCTACTACAACCCCATCGGCGACCTGCCGTTTCATTTCCTGGTGCAGGTGCTGCCGTGGCCGCGGCATGTGTCGTTCTGGATGGCGCTGCCGGCGGCGGTCAGCGCGTTTTTCCTGATCCGCATCCTGGTGCTGCTTTTTCCCCCGGGGCAAGCGCGCGGCAACCTGGCCTGGATCTTCGCGGCGCTGGCGATCGGCGTAACCGGCGCCTCGGGGCAGGCCACGCTGGGCTCGACCATGAACGAGTGGTTCTGCGCGGCGTTTGTGATGGGTGCCTTGTGGCTGTCGGTGCGCGCGGTGACCGAGGGCGAGGATCGGCACCCGCGCGCCTTTGCCCACGCCGCGTTGCTGGCGGGCTGCGCGGTGGGCTTCAAGCTCACCTACGCCATCTTCGCGGTCGGGTTGCTGGCCGCGTTTGTTTCGTTCGGCCCCGCCGGCGATCGCCTGCGGCGCGCCACCGGCGCCATCGCGATGATGGCGGCGGGTTTCACACTTTTCGGCGGCTACTGGGCGTGGACCCTCTGGCGCGAGTTCGGCAATCCGGTGTTCCCGTATTTCAACCACGTGTTCCATTCGCCGTGGTGGGAGCCGCTGGCGTATTTCGACCGCGCATGGGGGCCCAAGCAGCCGCTGCATTGGGCGTTTTTCCCGTTCTACATTCCGGGCAACTACCTGCTGGCTTCCGAAGTGCCGTTCACGGATTATCGGCTGGCGGCGCTTTTTGTCCTCGCCGTGCCGGCCGCCCTCAAGCGGCTGACCGCGCGGCGCAACGTCTTCCTGCGTGAAGCCGAAGAAACGCGCAACGCCTGGCGTTTGCTGATCGTGTTTGCGCTGGCAACCTACGCGGCCTGGCTCAAGCTCTTCGGGATCTACCGTTACCTGGTGCCGATCGAGGTGGTTTCCGGCGCGCTGATCGTGGGCGCCGTGGTCTATCTGTTGCGCGGGGTGGGTTGGCGCTACGCGGTCACCGCCGTGCTGGCGGCGATGCTGATTGCAACTACGCGCCCGGCGGACTGGGGACGCATCCCGTACGGCCGCGGCTACTTCGAAAACGTGGCGCCGGCGTTGCCCGCCCGATCGCTTGTGATCCTGGGCTACGTGCATCCGTACGCCTACGAGATCACGTTTTTCCAACCCGACGCGCGCTTCGTCTCGCCTTACAACAATTTCATACGCTACGGCGAGGGCAACCTGCTGTCGAAGCGCATCAACGAGGTGATCCGAAGCCACACCGGCCCGGTATTCATCCTGGAGATGAAATCGCGCCTGCCGGCCGACCTGCAGACCGTCACCCACTTCGGGTTCGAATACGCGCCCGGGCCGTGCCTGCCGATCCGCTCGCCCATGGCCGACAACTACGAGCAGGTCTGCCCGCTGCGGCGCTTAAGTCCCGCTTAAGGAACCCGTGCGACGCTGTGGTCTGAAAGGAGCACCACCATGGCGAAAAAGATGATCCTTGCGGCGGTTTCGGGCCTCGTTGCCAGCGCGGCGACCGCCCAGGTACCTCACTCGTACCGCGGCGACCTGCCGCCCTCGCAGCGCGCGGGGCAACTGACCTACCGCACCGGCGGCATGCGATCGGAGGAGGCCCAGGCGTTGCAGCGCGCGGCCGCCGAATACCCGCTCGAGCTGGTGTTTGTGGAGCGCTTCGGGCGCAAGGAAAGTTACGTGACCGACATGCCGGTGCGCATCGTGGATACCGAGGGCAAGGTGGTCTTCGACGGCCAGAGCCAGGGGCCCTATTTCCTGGCCAAGCTGCCGGCGGGCCGCTACACCGTCTCCACCCGCTGGGATGCCTTCTCGTCCTCGCGCCCGGTCACGGTGGGCAAGGAACGCCAGCGCGTGGTGTTCGCCTGGGGCAAGCCGCAGGCCTGGGTGGGGGCGTAGTCTGGCGACGGTCAGCCCTTCGCCTCGAGCAACGCCTCGGCCAGCTCGGCGAAGCCGAGTGAGCCCGGCGACGGCGTGACCCACGCCGGGAAGTCCTGCATCAGTTCCTCCATGTCCCGCACATTCGCCACGCCCACGGCGTTGGGGAAGAACCTGAACATCGGCTGGTCGTTCGGGGAATCGCCGGCGAACACGAAGGCGTCGCGGCTAGCGGCCAGGTCGATGGCGAACTCCTCGCGCATCATCCGCACCGACGTCGACAGCTTGTCGTAGCCGCCGAACCAGCCGTTGACGTGGATCGAGCTTGCCTTGGCGGTGAGTCCTTCCTTCTCCATGATCGAGACGATGCGGTGCACATCCCCCATCGGCAGCGCCGCCACGTCCTCGCGGAAATCGATCGCGAGGTCGGCCTCGCGGTAAGGCTGGTCGGATGCGATCGCGCATCCGGGTACCTCGGCGAGGACGCGATCGGCGATGGCGCCCAGGCGCGCGCGGCGCAGCGCCCGTTCCTCGTCGTTCACCACGTAACACTTCACCAGCCGTCCCGCCTGCTTGTTGTGGCGGAACCAGAAGGCGCCGTTTTCCCCCACCACCGCGTCCACCGGCCACATGCGGGCGATGTGGTCGCACCAGCCCGCGGGGCGCCCGGTGACCGGGATCACCATCAGCCCCGCCGCCTTGAGTTTTTCGAGTGCGACGTAGGCCACGGCGGGCAGCCGGCCGTGGAGCGTCAGCGTGTCGTCGATATCCGTGAACACGCCCTTGATCGCGCGGCGGGCGGCGAGCGGGAATTCGGCCAGCGGCTTCACGCGAGGTACTGCTCGACCGCGGCCTTCTCGGCCTCGCCCAGGTGCAGCCCGCATTTCGTGCGCCGCCACAGGATGTCCTGCGCGGTCACGGCCCATTCTTCCGAGCGCAGGTATTCCACCTCGCGCTCGGTGAGCCCCGCGCCGAAATGGCGGCCGAGGTCCGTGAGGTGTTTCGCCTCGCCCAGGATATTCGGCGCGCGGGCGCCGTGGCGGCGGACGATGCCTTCCACCAGCTCGCGCCCGAGGGTGGCGTAGCGTTCCTGCATCTCGTCGCGGAACCGGTTGAAGTGGGGCACGTCGCCGCCGGGCAGCGCTTCCGTGCCGGTCCACGCGCCCCTGAGGCCGGGGAAAAACGGCTGCAGCTTTTCCATCACCTCTTCGGCCAGGCGCCGGTACGTGGTGATCTTGCCGCCGAAAATTGTCACCAGCGGCGCCTTGTGCGCCTCGTGGTCGAGCTTGAGCACGTAGTCGCGGGTGACTTCGGACGGATTGTCGGAGCCGTCGTCGTAGAGCGGCCGCACGCCGGCGTAGGTCGAGACGATGTCGGCGCGGGCAAGCGGCTTCGCGAGGAAGCGGTTGGCGGCGGCGAGGAGGTAATCGGTCTCCTCGTCGGTGATGCGCGCGGCGGCCTCCACGTCCGGCACCGACACGTCCGTCGTGCCCACCAGGCTGAACTTGCCTTCATACGGAATCACGAAGATCACGCGTTTGTCGGGGTTCTGAAGGATCAACGCGTGGCCCTGCGAATGCACCTTGGGCACGATGATGTGGCTGCCCTTCACCAGGCGCACGCGGCCCTTGATCCTGTCGCCGTGGATGTTGCCGAGCGCGTCCATCACCCAGGGGCCCGCGGCGTTGACCAGCGCGCGCGCGTGAATCACTTCGGGACCATTCGGCCCGGCGATCGTGGCTTCCCACGCACCGTCGACCCGCTGGGCGCTCTCGAATCGTGTGCGTGTGCGGATGCTGGCGCCCTTCTCGCGCGCCGAGACGGCGTTGACCACCGTGAGGCGCGAATCGTCGACGCGGCAATCCGAATAGAGGAAGCCCGAGCGGAAATCCCCCTTCAGGCCGGCGCTGTATTCGATGTGCGGGAAATCGACCGCCTTCGAGCGCGGCAGCGTGATCGTGCCGCCGATGTGGTCGTACATCCACAGGCCGGCGCGGATCATCCACACCGGACGCATGCTGCGGTCGTGCGGCAGGACAAACAGCAGCGGGCGGATGATGTGCGGGGCCAGGCGCAACAGCACCTCGCGCTCCTGCAGCGCCTCGCGCACCAGGCCGAATTCGTATTGCTCGAGGTAGCGCAACCCGCCGTGGATGAGCTTGGAGCTCCACGAGCTGGTGGCGCTGGCCAGGTCCGATTGCTCCACCAGCGTGACCTTGAGCCCGCGCCCGGCCGCGTCGCGCGCGATGCCCGCGCCGTTGATGCCGCCCCCGATGATGAGCAGGTCGATGAGACCCTCTCCCCGGCCCTCTCCCAGGGGAGAGGGAGTCATGGAAATTTCCCCCATTTGTCCCACCAGAGTAGTCCAAACGTGGTCTTGGTATCGGTGATGACCCCGTCGCGCACCCATTCCAGCGCATCGGCAAGTTTCGCCTCGAACGTTTCGAGGTGCTCGCCCACATCCAGCTGCGCGCCCACATGGGTGAGGCCGCGCGCGCCGTAAAGGTGGATCACCTCGTTCGAATACCCGATCGACGGATCGATGGTGGCGATGTGCCACCACTGCGCGGCCTCGAAGCCACATTCCTCCACGAGCTCGCGCTTCGCGGTTTTCAGCGGCTCCTCGCCGCGTTCCAGCTTGCCCGCGGGCAGTTCGATGAAATGGCGGTGTTTGGGGTAGCGGTATTGCCTCTCCAGCAGGATGGTGTCGTCGGCGGCGAAGGCCAGCATCATCACCGCCCCCGGGTGCTCCACCCATTCGCGCCATGCCGGCGCGCCGTTGTGCAGGCGCACCTCGTCGCGCTTCACCTTCAGCAGGCTGCCATCGTAGGCGAGCGTGGAGGAAACCGTGGTTTCGGTGAAGTCGCCCGAAGGCAGCGGCGGCAGCGCCACGCCTACATCGACGCCGTGATGGCGCGCACGCACAGCTCCATCAGGCTGGAGGGCGCGATCCCGAGCACCAGCACGGCGAGCGCGATGGCCGAAAGCAGCCAGCGCGCATCGGCGCGCGGCTCGATGGTGACCTCGCCCGCGGGCGGGTCCATGTACATCAGCTTGACCACGCGCAGGTAGTAGAAGGCGCCAACCACCGAAAGCAGCACCGCGTACACCACCACCCAGCCGTATCCGACTTCCCAGATCGCCTGGAGCACCGCGAGCTTGCCGAAGAACCCGGCAGTGGGCGGCAAGCCGGTCAGCGAAAACATCAGGATCAGCATCATGAAGGCGTACCACTTCGACTTCTGGTTGAGCCCCTTGAAGTCGTCGAGGTTTTCCGCCTCGAAGCCCTGGCGTGAAAGCAGCAGGATCATCCCGAACGATCCGAGTGTCATCAGCACGTAGGTCAGCAGGTAGAACATCGCCGAGCTGTAGCCGTTGTCGTTGCCGGCGGCGATGCCGAGCACCAGGAAACCCATGTGCGAGATCGTGGAATACGCCAGCATGCGCTTGATGTTGGTCTGCGCGATGGCCACGATGTTGCCGACGGCGAGCGAGGCGAGCGCCAGCGCGATGAGCATCTGCTGCCAGTCGCCGGTCATGCCCTGCAGCCCGTTGGCCAGCAGGCGCATCACGAAGGCGAAGGCGGCGATCTTGGGCGCGGCGCCCACCAGGATGGTCGCCGGAGTTGCCGCGCCGTGGTAGACATCCGGCAGCCACATGTGGAAGGGCGCCGCACCCAGCTTGAATGCGATGCCGGCCACCACAAACACCAGGCCGAACACACCCAGCATCTGCTGCGACTGGCCGTGTTCGATCGCGAAGGCGACCCGCGTGAGCTCGAGCGACCCGGTGGCGCCGTAGATCATCGACAGGCCGTAGAGCAGCAGGCCGGAGGACAACGCGCCCAGCACGAAATACTTCATGCCCGCTTCGGTCGCGCGCACGGAATCGCGCTGCAGGGAGACGAGTGCGTATTGCGACAACGCCATCAGCTCGAGGCCGAGGTAGAGCGTGATGAAGTGGTGCGCCGAAATCATCACCATCATGCCGAGCGTGCCGAACAGCGCCAGGCAGATGAATTCCCCCGTCAGCAATCCACGCGCGGCCAGGTAGGGCCGTCCCAGCACCAGGGTGGCCGCTACCGTCAGCAGCGTGGCCACCTTCAGCACCTGCGACATGAGGTCGGCCACGAACATGCCGTGGAAGGTGACCACCAGCGGGCGCCCGACCGTGATAAGCGTGAGGACCGCGGTGCCGACCAGCGAGACGATGGCGAGCCAGTAGGTGACGTGGCGTTCGTCCTCGCGCAGCGTGAGGTCCACGATCAGCAGCGTGAGGACCAGCAGCGCCAGCACGATCTCCGGGATCGCCGGGGCCATGGTGGAAAGCGAGAAGGTCGCGGTGTTCATGGCCTAGCCGAGCTTGCTCTGCGCGACGTGGCGCAGGAGCTCCTGGATGGTGGGGTTCATCACGTCGGAGAAGGCTTTCGGATGCAGGCCCATCCACAACACCAGGACCGCGAGGATGGCCAGGAACGCCATCTCGCGCGCGCCCACGTCCTTCAGCGCGGCCACGTTTTTGTTGGCGACCTCGCCGTAGATGACGCGCTTGACCATCCACAGCGTGTAGGCCGCGCCGAAGATCAGCGTGCTGGCGGCGAGGAAGGCGTACCAGAAGCTCACCTTGATCGTGCCCATGATCACCATGAACTCGCCCACGAACCCGCTGGTTCCCGGCAGGCCCGAATTGGCCATGGCAAAGAAGACAAAAAACGCCGCGAACACCGGCATCTTGTTGGCGACCCCGCCGTAGTCCGCGATCTGGCGCGAGTGCATGCGGTCGTACAAAACGCCCACGCAAAGGAACATCGCCGCCGAGATGAAGCCGTGGGAAACCATCTGGATCAGGCCGCCGAGGATGCCGTCGGCGTTGAAGAGGAAAAACCCCAGGGTCACGAAGCCCATGTGCGAGATCGACGAATACGCGATCAGCTTCTTCATGTCCTGCTGCACCAGCGCCACCAGGCCGATGTAGACCACCGCCACCAGCGACAGCGTGATCATGAAGGTGTCGAAGAAATGCGAGGCGTCCGGCGCGATCGGCATGTTGAAGCGCAGGAAGCCGTAGCCGCCGATCTTGAGCGTGATCGCGGCGAGGATCACCGAGCCCCCGGTGGGCGCTTCCACGTGTGCGTCGGGAAGCCAGGTGTGCACCGGCCACATCGGCACCTTCACCGCAAACGACATGAACATCGCCAGGAAAATCAGCTTCTGCGCCGTCTCGCCCAGCGGCACGCGGTGGAAATCCAGGATTTCCCAGCTGCCGTTGGTCTGGGTGTAGAGGTAGATGAAGGCCGCCAGCATGAGCAGCGAGCCCAGCAGCGTGTAGAGGAAGAACTTGACCGCGGCATAAACGCGATTGGGCCCGCCCCACACCCCGATGATGAGGAACATCGGGATCAGCATCGCCTCGAAGAAGACGTAGAAGAGGATCGCATCCAGTGCCGCGAAGGCGCCGTTGATGAGCCCCGACATGATGAGGAAGGCCGCCAGGTACTGGCCGACCTTGTCGGTGATGACTTCCCAATGGGCGATCACCACCAGCACCGTCATGAGGCTGTTGAGCAGGATCAGCGGCATCGAGATGCCGTCCACGCCCAGGTGGTAGTTCACGTTGAAGCGCGGGATCCACGGCGCCATCTCGACGAACTGCATCGCGGCCGTGGCCTGGAACGCGGTCCACAGCGGGATGCAAACCGCGAGGCCCAGGATGGAACCCGCCAGCGCCACCCAGCGCGTGGGCGCGGGGTTCCTGTCGTTGCCGACCAGCAGCACCGCGGCGCCGAAGAGTATCGGCACCCAGATGGCTAGCGAGAGTACGTATCCCTGGTACATCGTTGTTGTTGTTGGCGCCGGGTTATAGCTTCTGCAGCACGAGCCAGAAGAAGGTGAGCAGGGCGAACACGCCGAAGATCATCGTGAACGCGTAGTGGTAGATGTAGCCGGTCTGCATGCGGCGCGCGCGCCCGGCGAACCAGCCGATGAGCTTCGCGGTGCCGTTGACCATGATGCCGTCGATGATCGTCTTGTCGCCCCAGTTCCACAGGCCGGTGCCGATGCGGCGCGCCCCGCCGGCGAAGAACCAGTCGTTGAATTCGTCGAAGCCGTATTTGCGCTCGAGGATGGTGGCGAGCACGCCGGACTTCTTCTTGATCACGGCGGGAAGGTCCGGGCGCACGATGTAGAGGAAATAGGCCAGCGCCGCGCCGCCGATGGCCAGCCACAGCGGCACCGAGGTGAGCGAATGCACCACCATCGCCCAGGCGCCGTGGAATTCGCCGGCCATCCTCGCCATCGTTGCGGTGGCCGCGATCGAGGAGCCGAAGTAATCGCCGTAGAGCATGGGCTGGATCGCGAGCCAGCCGATGAATACCGAGGG
>JBBREI010000045.1:0-21543 GCA_038203035.1 Burkholderiales bacterium | reverse complement strand
GGTCAGCGATCTTCAGCAACTGGTCGAGGAGCTGCTGTTTCTGCTCTTGGCTGGGAAAATGCATGGGCGCTTCATACCGGGCAGGAAAGCGTTATTGTCCCCCAAAGCGGGAACGGTTATCCTGCCCCCACAAGCGGCCACCGCGCTCTTGCAGGTCCCCCACGACAGGCCGCGCGCACATTTTCCAACCCAGCGGGAGGTTTTCCAGATGATTCGCCATGCAAAGGCCGCGATCGCGGCGTTGACGGTCGCGTTTGTCGCGATCCCCGCGGTAGCCCAGGACCTCACCGGGACGCTCAAGAAGATCAAGGATTCCGGATCGATCACCATCGGCCACCGCGACACCTCGGTGCCGTTCTCGTACCTCGACGACAAGCAGCAGCCGATCGGCTACTCGATGGACATCTGCGCGGCCATCGTCGAGGAAGTGAAGAAAGAGCTGGCCCTGCCCACGCTCACCGTCAAGTACAACCCGGTGACCTCCCAGACGCGCATCCCGCTGATGTCCAACGGCACCATCGACCTGGAGTGCGGCTCCACCACCAACACGCTCACGCGCCAGAAGCAGGTGGCCTTCGCCCCGATCACCTTCATCACCGGCACCAAGCTGCTGGTGAAGAAGGCGTCAAAGATCAAGTCGTACAAGGACCTCAGGAACAAGACGGTCGTGGTGACGCAGGGCACGACCAACGAGCGGATCATCAAGGCCCTCTCCGACAAGGAGAACCTCAACATCAAGTTCCTCAACGCCAAGGACCACGCGGAGTCGTTCCTCACCGTCGAATCCGGCCGCGCCGCCGCGTTCTCGATGGACGACATCCTGCTCTTCGGCCTGATCGCGAAGGCGAAGAGCGCGAAGGATTACGAGGTCGTGGGCGACTACCTCTCGTATGACCCGTACGGGATGATGTTCCGCAACAACGACGACGCCTTCGGCGTGGTTGTGCGCCGCGCGGTCGCCCGCTTCTTCGGCGAGGCCGGTGTCTGCAACGGCCCGATCAAGACGGTCTACAAGAAGTGGTTCGTCGACAAGCTGCCCTCCGGCGAGAGCATGAACACGCCGATGAACGCGCTGATGGAAAGCGTCTGCCGCACCAACGCCCTGCCCGACTGAGGAGGACCAGGGGAGCGGTCCCGCCGCTCCCCTGACCCGCCATGGACTGGAAGGTATTCCTCGAGCAGGCCCCCTCCGGGGGCATGACCTACCTCGGCTGGCTCGCCTCCGGCACCATGTGGACGGTTCTGGTCTCGGTTTTCGCCTGGATCATCGCCTTCACGCTGGGCTCGGTGCTCGGGGTGATCCGCACCACGCCCCTCAGGATCCCGAAGGCCATCGCCACGGCGTACGTGGAGGTGTTCCGCAACGTCCCGTTGCTGGTGCAGATGTTCCTCTGGTATTTCGTCATGCCGGAGCTGGTGCCCGAAAGGCTCGGCAACTGGCTCAAGCAGGACCTGCCCAACCTGGTCGAGCTGCCGTTCGCGCAGTTCAGCATGTGGGAATTCACCGCGGCGGTCCTGTGCCTCGGCCTCTACACCGCCTCACGCGTGGCCGAACAGGTGCGCGCGGGCATCCTGTCACTGCCGCGCGGCCAGACCGACGCCGGATTGGCGATGGGCTACACGCTGCCGCAGGTGTACGCCTACGTGCTGCTGCCGATGGCGTACCGGCTGATCATCCCGCCGATGACCTCTGAATTCCTCACCATCTTCAAGAACTCCTCGACGGCGCTGACCATCGGCGTCCTGGAACTCACGGCCCAGAGCCGCCAGATTTCCGAATACACGTTCAAGACCTTCGAAGCCTTCACCGCGGCCACGCTGATCTACATCGTGATCACGCTCACGGTGATCTACGCCATGCGTTTCCTCGAGGGGCGCCTGGCGGTCCCCGGCTACATCTCGCAGGCGGGACACTAGGCCCTCATGGACTTCGACTGGAGCGTCATCGCCAAGAACAGGCAGGTCCTGTGGGACGGCATGATGCTGTCGCTCAGGCTTTTCGCCATCGCGCTGGCCGGGGGCATCTTCTTCGGCACGCTGCTCGCCATGGCGCGGCTTTCGAGCCACAAGATCCTCTCGGTGCCCGCCACCGGCTTCGTGAACCTGATCCGCGCCATCCCCTTCATCATGGCGATCTTCTGGTTCTACTTCCTCACCCCGGTGCTGGTGTCCAAATTCACCGGCCAGCAGGGCGAGGCGGTGGGCCCCATGACCTCGGCGATTGTCGCCTTCATCCTGGTGGAGAGCGCCTATTACTCCGAGATCATCCGCGCCGGCATCCAGTCCATACCCCGCGGCCAGCCGTGGGCGGCCTACGCCCTCGGAATGAATTACCGGCAGTCGATGGGCACCGTGGTGCTGCCCCAGGCCTTCCGCAACATGCTGCCGATCATGCTCACGCAGGCGATCATCCTGTTCCAGGACACGTCGCTCGTCTACGTGGTGGGCCTGAGGGACTTCCTCGGCGCCGCCAGCAAGGGCGGCCAGCTCTCCGGGCGCATCGTCGAGCTCTACATCTTCGTAGCCGTCGTCTACTTCGTGATCTGTTTCGGCGCCTCGTTGCTGGTCAAGCGCCTGAACGAAAAGATCGCGGTCATCCGATAGGACCCCACGTGAACACAACCGCGCAAGCCGACGGCCCCATGATCCGCATCGACGCGGTGAGCAAATGGTACGGCGCCTTCCAGGTGCTCACCGACTGCACCACCAACGTGAAGAAGGGCGAGGTCGTTGTGGTCTGCGGGCCCTCGGGATCGGGCAAGTCCACGCTCATCAAGACGGTCAACGCGCTGGAGCCGTTCCAGAAGGGCCGGATCTTCGTCGACGGGGTGCCGGTCCACGACCGCAAGACCAACCTGTCGAAGCTGCGCTCGCGAATCGGCATGGTGTTCCAGAACTTCGAGCTTTTCCCCCACATGCGCATCGTCGACAACCTGACCATCGGCCAGATCAAGGTCCTGGGGCGGCCGAAGGACCAGGCAGTCGAACACGGGCTCAAATACCTCGACCGGGTGGGCCTCATCGCCCAGAAGGACAAGTTTCCCGGCCAGCTTTCCGGCGGCCAGCAGCAGCGGGTGGCCATCGCCCGGGCCCTGTCCATGGACCCGATCGCCATGCTTTTCGACGAACCGACCTCCGCCCTCGACCCGGAAATGATCAACGAAGTGCTCGACGTCATGGTGGAACTGGCCAAGGAAGGCATGACCATGATGTGTGTGACCCACGAGATGGGGTTCGCCAAGACCGTGGCCAGCCGGGTGGTTTTCATGGACCGGGGGCTCATCGTCGAGGACTGCACCAAGGACGAATTCTTCGGCACCACCCGGTCGGAACGCACCCAGCAGTTCCTGTCGAAAATCCTGCATCACTGATGTGACGCAGTTCACGGCGCGGCCAGTGCCGGAGGTGTCCTGCAAGCCCTTCCGGGCGCCATCGGCGGTAACGCAAAAAACATTGACGAAACAACCCTTTTGGGCCGAAACTGGGGGTATATGAATCGCCTTACCGCCATTGGCCTGGCTTCACTCGTAGCTTACGGGCTACTGATTGCAAGCAAGTACACCGGTTTCGTGTCGGCCGCGCATGACGAGCGCGCACCACAAATCGCTACATCCGGTCCGTCCGAAAACGACAGCAGCGGCGTCAACGCCGTCAATGCGGAACCGCGCCAGACCACCCTCGTCTCGTTCCCCTCGCCGATGCCTCGCGCGCAGGTTTCGCGCCTGTCCGGCATCGCCCTCGAATTCCGTAACTCCCGCGACCTGAAGGCCTTCGCCGATTCGCTGGGCGCGCGCGCGGGCAACCTGACGGGGGATGAGCGCTATCATCTCGCCCGTGCGCTCGAAGAGTGCCTCTTCACCACCAACATCAACGAAGACCTGGCCGCCTACAGCGCGAAGCAGAAGCGCCAGTTCCTCACCAGCCTTCCGGTCGGCGACCGCAACAACGAAAAGCGCATCGCCGCCTACGAAGCCGTCGACAACACGCAGCGCTGCCTCGGCTTCCAGAACGCAAAGCTCTCGCAGAAGGACATCGATGCGTTGTACGCCGCCGCCGCGCAACAGGGCGATCCGCGCGCGCAAGCGCGCCTGATCACGGCGGAACTGTCGAAGAACATCGGCAAGGTGGCCTCGCCCACCCAGCCCACCAGCAGCCCGACGGATGAGTTCTCGATGCTCATCGGCCTGCTGGAAAGCCGCGATCCGGAAGCGATGATGTACGTGGGGCAGTTCCTCGCGCAAAGCGCCATCAGCCAGAACCTGCGCATCGGCCCCAACGGCGAGGTGCCGGAACCTTCCGCCTTCCTCGGTGGATTCACGCTCGTGGCGTGTGACGTGGGCCAGGACTGCAGCAATACCGCGCACCGCGACCTGCTGCAGGCGTGCGCCTACGGCGGCTACTGCGACGCGACGAGCTTCGAAGAGCTGTACCAGAACTTCCTCGCCTCGCCCTGGGCGTATTCGCAGGCCAACCGTTATCGCGCGCTCATCCACACCGCGATCGATCAGCGCAACTGGTGGCTCATCGGCCTCACGCCGAAGCTCGCTGCCACCGTCAACAACGGCGCCCCCAAGTAACACCCCCCGCGTTCATGGCATGCCGTCGCCTCGCCGACGGCATGTTTCATTTCGGCCCTTGAATTTGGCGCCCGGCGGCGGGGGAAAGCGCTAGCGCGCGACCAGCACGCCCACGTGTTCGACCACGCAGCGGCCCAGGGCCTGGACGTTGTAGCCGCCTTCCAGGGTCGAGACCACCCGCCCCCCGGCGTGGCGATCGGCCACCTGCACGAGTTTTTCCGTGATCCAGCGGTAGTCTTCGTCCTCCAGCTTGAGGTAGGCCAGCGGATCGTCGCGATGCGCGTCGAAACCCGCGGAGACAAACACCAGCTGCGGCTGGTATGAATCCAGCGCCGGGATCCAGTATTTTTCCACCGCGGCACGGAACCCGGCGCTGCCGGTCATCGCGGGCAACGGCACGTTGATGATGTGGGGATTGCCCGAATCGGCGCCGCTGTAAGGGTAATAAGGATGCTGGAAGGTGGAGCACAACATCACTCGCGGATCGTCCTGGAACTGGTCTTCGGTGCCGTTGCCGTGGTGGACATCGAAATCCAGCACCGCCACGCGATCCAGGCCATGAGCCTCCAGCGCATGGGCCGCCCCGACCGCCACGTTATTGAACATGCAGAACCCCATCGGGCGCGCGCGTGTGGCGTGGTGGCCGGGCGGGCGCACCGCGCAGAAGGCGCCATTCACCTCTCCCGCCATCACCATGTCCGTGGCCTTCACCACGGCCCCGGCGGCATGCAGCGCGGCCGAGAGCGATCGGGGGTTCATGGAGGTATCCGGATCCAGGTAGGCGTAGCCCTGCGCGGGCGCGGTTTCGTAGACCCGGCTGACGTGTTCCGGATCGTGCACCCGTTCCAGCTGGTCGCGCAGCGCAACCGGCGCCTCGCGAACCAGCAGCTTGCCCGCGAGCCCGGATTCTTCCAGCGCCTTCAGGACGGAGCGCAGGCGCGCGGGGGATTCCGGGTGGCCTTCCCCCATCTCGTGCAACACGCAATCGGAATGGGTAATCAGCGCGGTCGGCATCTAGAAGCTCTGGCGGACGATGGTCTTGGTACCCGACATCGCGGGCAGGTTGTATGCGGGATCCGACGGCGCGAGGCCGCCCGGCGCAGCGATGTTGTAGGAGAACTGCCCGCTCGCCGCGTTGGTGAACGTGAAGGTGAAGGTGCCGACCGAGGTGGTCTGGGGGTTGGAGCCCGAAAGGTTGTATGGCACGCCGTTGGCCACGAAGGCGGCGCCCGTGATGGTGCTGGGGCTGGTCCACTGCCCACCGGGCATCACGATCCAGATCGGCTTGAACTGGCCGCCGGTGCTGGCCTCGCGCGGGTCATAGGTGTACCAGACGGCAAACACCTGGTTGCTGCCGGTGTGCTGGGCGAAGCTGATGCCCCAGCCCGATTCGGATGGGTTCCACCACATGTCGGTGAAGTTGGCGGCGGGCGTGTTTTGCGCCGCCGCGGAAAACGCGGCGCTCAGCAGGACGGATGCCAGCAGGGGTCGGATCATTGGGGGCCTCTTTTGCAACTATTGTCCTCAATTCGCCTTCCAAGCTCAACGGCGCGGCTGAGGGGTCCGGGAGGGCGCTCGTGTTATTCTCAAACGAGATAACGGATGGACTCGTAACTCGCTGACAAGGTTCCTGTTTTCATGCTTCTCGACACCCGTAACCGCGCCACCTTGAGCCCCACCGAAGCCGTCATTGCGGCGGCCGGCCAGGTCATCCTGGGCAAGGAGCGCCAGATCCGCCTCGCCATGGCCTGCATCCTGGCCCGCGGCCACCTGCTGATCGAAGACGTCCCGGGGGTTGGCAAAACCACGCTGTCGCACGCACTTGCCCGCCTGCTGGGCCTCGACTACCAGCGCATCCAGTTCACTTCCGACCTGCTTCCGGCCGACATCATCGGCGTGTCGATCTTCGATCGCGAGAACTCCGCCTTCCATTTCCACCCGGGGCCGATCTTCGCGCAGATCATCCTGGCCGACGAGATCAACCGCGCGAGCCCGAAGGCGCAAAGCGCGCTGCTCGAAGCGATGGAGGAACACCAGGTCACCGCGGAGGGCGAGACGCGTCCCCTGCCGGAACCCTTCTTTGTCATCGCAACGCAGAACCCGATGCACCAGGTAGGCACTTTCCCGCTGCCCGAATCGCAGCTCGACCGCTTCCTGATGCGCATCAACCTGGGCTACCCCGACGCGAAGGCCGAGCGCGAGCTGCTGCGCGGCGCGGAAAGGCGCGACATGATCCAGCACCTGCAGCCCGCGATGACCGCCGCGCACCTGATGGACCTGCAGAAGGCGGTGCCGCAGATGCAGGTGTCGGACGCCCTGCTCGACTACGTGCAGCAGATCATCAACCACACGCGCCATTCGCCCCGCTTCACCCAGGGCCTGTCGCCGCGCGCGGGTGTGGCGATACTGCGCGCCGCGCAGGCGTGGGCGATGATGGAAGGCCGCCGCCAGGTGCTGCCGGAAGACGTCCAGGCCGTGTTGCCGCCGGTGGTGGGCCACCGCCTGCACGGCAATGCGGATGCGGTGAAGGGCGGCTTCGACGCGGCCAAGGAGCTCATCGGCGCGGTGCCGATCCCCTAGCCCGCGCCCGCCCTGCCGTGACACCGTTCGCCAACGTCCGCCAATCGATCGCCGATTGGATCTTCCGGGCTTCGGTGCCCGAAACGCCCCCGGTCACACTGGTACAGCGGCGCATCTTCATCCTGCCCACGCGCCAGGGCTACCTTTTCGCCTTCACCGTCCTGGTGCTGCTGCTGGCGTCGATCAACTACGCGCTTTCGCTCGGCTTCACCCTCACGTTCCTGCTGGGCAGCATGGCCGGCGTCGCCATGCTGCACACCTGGCGCAACCTGGCGCACCTGAAGCTTCGCCCGGGCCGCTGCGACCCGGTATTCGCGGGCGAGGTCGCGCATTTCAACGTGAGCGTCGAGACACCGTCGCAGACCCGCTTCTCGATCGCGGTTCGCCGGCGTGGGGATGAACCGGTGTACGCCGACATCGTGGCATCGGAGACCGCGTCCATCTGCCTCGGGGTGCACGACACGCGCCGCGGGATCGCCCAATGCGGGCGCCTCGAGATATTCACGCGCTACCCCATCGGCCTGTTTCACGCCTGGTCCTATGTGGACTTCGGCCTCACGGTGCTCGTTTATCCACGCCCCGATCCCTTCGGGGGCGCCCCGCCCGCGCAATCGCGCAGCGCCTCCGAAGAAGGCATCCCGGTCGCGGGCGACGAGGAATTCAACATGCTGCGCGCCTACCGCCCCGGCGACGCGCCCAAGCTCATCGCCTGGAAGGCGCTCGCGCGCGAGCAGGGCCTGCTGACCAAGGAATTCAGCGCCACCGCCTCGAGCGAGCTGTGGCTCGACTGGGAGGACGCCCGGGCCACCGATGTCGAGGCCCGGCTCTCGATCCTGTGCCACTGGGTGATGCAGGCCGAAGGCTTCGGGCAGAGCTACGGGCTGCGCATCCCGGGGCGCGAAATCGCGCCGGCGCGTGGCGAGGCGCACCGCACGCGCTGCCTCGAGGCGCTGGCGCTTTTCGAGGCGGCGCGATGAAGGCAGGCACGCCCCGGCTGGCGGAGGCGCCGCTCGACGTGCGCAACGTGTTGTGGCTGCTGGCATCGATGCTGTTTGTGGTGGGCCCGCACCTCGTGCGCCTTGCGACCTGGGTCGGCATCTTCATGGTGGTGGTGGTGGGCTGGCGCGGCTGGATCTCGTGGGCCGCGCTGCGCGCGCCGCCGCGATGGTTCATGTGGGCGATCACGATCGCCGCGACCTACGCCACCTTCATGACCTACGGGCGCCTCTTCGGCCGCGAAGCGGGCGTCACGCTGCTCACGGTGATGGCGGCGCTCAAGCTGCTGGAGATGCGCAACCAGCGCGACGTGGTGCTTTCGATCTACCTCGGCTTCTTCCTGGTGATGACCAATTTCCTCTTCTCCCAGACGATCCCGATGGGCCTGTACATGCTGGCGTGCGTCTGGATCTTCGTGGCCACGCTGGTGGGCTTCAACCGCGTGGGGCGCTCGCCCACGCTGCGCGAAAGGCTGATGCCCGCCGGCGCCCTGCTGCTGCAGGCGCTGCCGCTGATGGTGGCCTTCTTCATCCTCTTCCCGCGCACCAGCGGGCCGCTGTGGGCGCTGCCGCAGGATTCGCGCTCGGGACAGACCGGGCTATCGGAAAAGATGACCCCGGGCAACATCGCCAACCTGATCAAGTCGGAGGCGCTGGCGTTCCGGGTGCAGTTCGAGGACGGCCTGCCGCCCTACCGCTCGCTCTACTGGCGCGGCCCGGTGCTGGTCGATTTCGATGGCGCGACGTGGTCGATGGCCGCATTCAGTTCCCAGGGACACATGGAATACAGCCGGCGCGAGCGCCCGACGAAATACGCGGTGACGCTCGAGCCACACAACAAGACGTGGATGTTCGCTCTCGACGTGCCGGGTTCGCGCCCCGAAGGCGCGCAGATGCTTTCGGACCTGCAGCTGCGTTATCGCCGGCCGATCAACGAGCGCATGCGCTACGAGATCACCTCGTACCTGGCCTATCGCTTCGGTGAAAACGCCAACCCGCCGCAGCTCGACCGCGCGCTCGCCTTCGACGAGACGCGCAACCCGCGCCTGGTGGCCATGGGGCGCGAATGGGCCAGGGAAAACCCCGATCCGCGCGTCCTGCTGACCCGCGCCGCGCAGTTCTTCGGCAACGGGTTTACCTACACGCTCGAGCCGCCGACCCTCGAACGCCTGAACCCCTACGACGATTTCGCGTTCAACTCGCGCCAGGGCTTCTGCGAACATTTCGCGGGCGCCTTCACGCTGCTCATGCGCGCCGCGGGCGTGCCGGCGCGTGTGGTCACCGGCTACCAGGGCGGCGAGGTCAACCCGCTCAACAACGAACTCATCGTCCGCCAGGCCGACGCACACGCCTGGTCGGAGATCTGGGTGAGGGAAGAAGGCTGGGTGCGCATCGACCCGACCGCCGCGGTTTCGCCCCTGCGCGTCGAAAACGGCGTGAACGCGGCGCTGGGCCCGATCGGCGTGATCCCTTCGCTCATCGACTACGACAAGCTCGGACTGCTGTCCACCGTGCGGTTTGCGTGGCAGATGGCGAACAGCCAATGGGACGCATGGATCGTCGGCTACAACACCGACCGCCAGCGCCAGTTCTTCTCGCAGCTCGGCGTGCCGTCGATCGACTGGCGCACGCTGGGATGGTGGCTCCTGCTCGCGACCCTCGCCGTGGGATCCGCGGTGACCATCGGCCTGCTGCTGCACGACCGGCCGGCACGGCGAGAAGCTTCCGTGGCGGCGTGGGATCGATTCAGCGCCAAGCTGGCGGCGGCGGGCCTGGCGCGCGCGCCGCACGAGGGGCCGCTCGACTACCTGGCGCGGGTGCGTGCCGCGCGGCCGCAGGTTGGCGCCGAAGCGGAGGAGATCACCCGGCGCTATGTGCAGGCCCGCTACGGCGCGGGTGCCAGCCGCGAGGAACTGCGCACGCTCGCGCGGCTGGTCGCGAGCTTTCGCGCTACATAGGCGGCAGCAGCTTTGCCGGATCGACCGGCCGGCCTTCGCGGCGCAGTTCGAAGTGCAGCTTCACCTGGTCTGAGTCGCTCTGCCCCATTTCGGCGATCTTCTGGCCCTTGCGCACCTCCTGGCGATCCTCCACCAGCAGCTTGTCGTTGTGGGCATAGGCCGAGACCCAGGTGTTGTTGTGTTTGATGATCACGAGCTTGCCGTAGCCGCGCACGCCATCACCCGCGTAAATCACCTTGCCGCCCGCGGCGGCCACCACCGGCGCGCCCTTGCGCCCGGCGATGTCGGTGCCCTTGTTGAGCTCGCTGAACGGCGCCAGCACCTTGCCCTTGGCGGGCCACATCCAGTCGATGTCTTCGCGATCGGTGCCGGCGGGTTTTTCGGGTTCCGGAGCCGGCGGCGGAAGGACCACCGGGGGGGCAGGCGCATCCGGCGCGGTAGCCGGGGCCGCGCCCGATTCCGGCGCCGACATCTGGCCGTACGCGCGGTCGCTGTAGGGCACTTTGAGGCCTCGCGGCTCGACCTTGGCGTTGGGGGTGTTGGCCAGCGGGCGCGCCTCGATCGGAGGGCCCGACGAGGCGAGCGGCGTGGCGACGGTTGCCGCCAGGGGCCTGGCGCCGGCGGGCGCGGCCACCACCAGCACCTGTCCCACCGACAGCGCATTGGGATTGGTGATGTTGTTCCAGGCCGCGAGTTCGCGATAATCCTGGCCGTATTGGAGCGCGATGCCCACCAGCGTTTCGCCGCGCTTGACGGTGTGTGTGGGGATCGGCTTTTCCGCCGGCGGGGATGGGGGTTGCGGGGGCCTGGGCGCCTGCGCGACGGTGGCGGGCGGCGCCTGCGAAGGCAGGCGATCAACCACGGGGGCCGGACGCGGGGCGGCACACGCCCCGGCCAGCACGGCCACCAGCGCCAGGGCCAGGACGCGCTTCATGCGAGCCCCGGCAGCAGCGGCACGAAGCGCACCGCGGCGCGCTTTTGCTCGACGAACCCGGTGGCCGTGCGATCCACGACGTACAACCACTGGTCATCGGTGCCCACCGGCAACACCATGCGGCCGCCTACGGTCAGTTGCTGCTTCAACGCTTCGGGCACGTGGGTGGCTGACGCGGCCATGAGGATTCCATCGTAGGGGGCGCCTTCGGGATAACCGGCGTGGCCGTCGGCATGTTTGTAGCGCACGTTGTAGAACCGCAGGTCGCGCAGGTGGCGGCGGGCCTTGTCCATGAGGGGCGCGATGCGCTCCAGGGTGTAGATCTCCTTCACCAGCTTTCCCAGCACCGCGGTCTGGTAGCCACAGCCGGTGCCGACCTCGAGCACCTTGCCCATGGGTTTTTCCAGCAGCAGCTGCGTCATCAGCGCCACGATGGTGGGGCTGGAGATGGTCTGGCCGTGCCCGATCGGCAGGGCGACGTCTTCGTAGGCGCGGGAGGCGATGCCTTCATCGATGAAGAGGTGGCGCGGGATCTCGCCCATGGCGTTGAGCACGCGCGGATCGGTGATGCCTTCCTTGCGCAGGTTTTCCACCATGCGCATGCGCGTGCGCTCGGAGGTCATGCCGATGCCTTCGCGCGCGCTCACCTGGACATCCACCCGGTGACGAGCGGGATCTGGTTGGCGTGTGTGAGGTCGACCTGCAACGGGGTGATGGAGACGGCGCCGCGTTCCAGCGCGTTGAAATCGGTCCCCGGCCCGGCTTCGCGGGCCGCTCCGGCGGGCCCGACCCAATACACCGTCTCTCCCCGGGGGTTCTTGCCGGTCACGACGGGCTGCGCCTTGTGCCGGCGGCCCAGCCGCGTGACCTCTATGCCCGTGATCGATTCGTACGGGATGTCGGGCACGTTCACGTTGAGCAGCACCGGCGCGCCGAAGGGCGCGTGTGCAAGGCGCTTGACCAGGTCGTGGGCGACGCGGCCCGCGCTGGCGAAATGCTTGAACTCCTTGCCCACCAGCGAAACCGCGATCGACGGGATGCCCAGCAGGTAGCCTTCGGTCGCGGCGGCGACGGTGCCGGAGTACAGCGTGTCGTCGCCCATGTTCGAGCCGGTGTTGATGCCGGAGACGATGACATCGGGCTCGAAATCGAGGATGCCCGTCACCGCCATGTGGACGCAGTCGGTCGGCGTGCCGTTCACGTACATGAAGCCGTTCGCGGCCTTGCTGAGCAGCAGTGGCCGGTCGAGGGTGAGCGAGTTGGAGGCGCCGCTGCGGTCCCTTTCCGGGGCCACCACCGTGATCTGGCCCAGGGGCGCGAGCCCTTCGGCGAGCGCGGCGAGGCCGGGTGCGAAATAGCCGTCGTCGTTCGAGAGGAGTATGCGCATGCTGGACGAAAATTATACCGTGGCGGACGGCCCGACGCCCCCGTGCAACCCGGTAAAATCCGCCTTTTGGCCCCAAGGCTCGATCCCCATGATGCGTTCCCCCCTCCGCGGCCTGGCCGCTTCGGCCGTCGTCGCCGCGTTTTCTCCGGCGGCCCAGGCCGCCCTCGACGTCGCCGGAATCGACAAGACCGTCGATGCCTGCACCAGCTTCTACCAGTACGCCAACAAGTCCTGGCTTGCCACGACCGAGATCCCGGCCGATCGCGCGCGCCTTGGCGCCTTCGAAATCATCGACCAGCGCAACGAGCAACTGCTGCTGGAGGCCATCGACAACGAAATCCGCACCGCCTTCCGCGGCAAGAAATACGCACGTGGCACCCCGGAATGGATGGCGATCGAGTATTACCAGTCCGGCATGAACACCAACCGGATCGAATACCACAGCTATCGCGGGCTGCTGCCGATGCTGGAACGCGCCAAGGCCGCGGCCAACCCGGCCGAGATCGCCTCCAACCTCGCCTACCTGCACGGGCTGGGCATCCGCGCCGGCTTCACCTACTCGGTGGATCCCGACCGCAAGGATTCGACGCGCTACCTGATGGAGATCTCGCAAGGCGGCCTGGGGCTGCCCGACCGCGACTACTACTTCCTCGACGACGAGCGTTCGAAGTTGCTGCGCGAGGGCTACCGCAAACACATGCGGCGCATGTTCGAGATGCTCGAGGATTCCCCGGAGGCCGCGGCGCGCAATGCCGACAAGGTGATCGCGCTCGAAACCGAGCTGGCGAAGGTCTCGATGACCGCCACCGACCGGCGCGACGTCGACAAGACCTACAACCGCATGACCGTGGCGCAACTGTCCGAAGCCGCGCCCGGCTTTCCGTGGCGCGACTACTTCGATTCGCTGGGCGCGCGCGGGATCGCCGACCTCAACGTCTCGCAGCCGGAATTCTTCAAGGCCATCGCGCGGCTCGCCAACGACAAGTCGGTCGACTGGACCAACTACCTGCGCTGGCAGGTCGTCAACGCCGCGGCCACCAAGCTGCCGCGCCGCTTCGACGACGAGAACTTCGACTTCTTCGAGCGCCAGTTCAAGGGCGTGAAGACGCCGCCCCCCCGCCATCGCAAGGTCCTCCGGATCATCGGCGGCCCGTACGGCTCCGAAGGCGTGGGCATGGCGCTGGGCAAGATCTTCGTCGACGAGAACTTTCCGCCCGACGCGAAGAAGCGCGCGCTCGACCTGGTGAACAACGTGAAGGCGGCGCTGCACGACCGCCTGAAGGCGGCCAGCTGGATGACCGAGGAGACGCGCAAGCGCTCGCTCGAGAAACTCGCCACGATGCAGGTGAAGATCGGATACCCCGACCAGTGGCGCAGCTACACGGGCGCCGGCATCGGCATCGGCAAGTTTCTCGAGAACTGGCTCGCCTCCAACACCTTCGACCACCGCCGCGACATCAACCGCATCGGCAAACCCGTCGATCGCGGCGACTGGCTGATCTCGCCCCATGTGGTCAACGCCTACTACAACCCGGCCGCCAACGAGATCGTTTTCCCCGCCGCGATCCTGCAGCCGCCCTACTTCGACGCCAGGGCCGACGACGCCTTGAACTACGGCGGCATCGGCATGGTGATCGGCCACGAGATCACCCACGGGTTCGACAACCGCGGCCGGCGCTACGACAAGGACGGCAACCTGCGCGACTGGTGGACCCCGGAGGACGAGGCGCGCTTCAACGAGCGCGCCAAGGTGATCGAGGCCCAGTACTCGGCGATGGAGCCGGTCGAGGGCGTGAAGCCCAACGGCACGCTGACCCTGGGCGAAAACATCTCGGACGTGGGCGGAATGAAGATCGCCTACGACGGCCTGCAGAAGGCGATGAAGGGCAAGCCCCCGGTGAAGATCGACGGCCTCACTGCGGACCAGCGCTTCTTCCTTTCCTTCGCGCAGGCGTGGCGCTCCAAGGCGCGCCCCGAATACGAGCGCAACGCGGTCCTCACGGGCCAGCATTCGCTGCCGCGTTTCCGCGTGGCCGGCCCGATTGCCCACATGCCGGAGTTCGCCAGGGCGTTTTCCTGCGACGCCTCGAAGGCATTGCTGCCGGGAATCGCCGGCAACGCGATCTGGTGACCGGGTGAGCGCCGGCGGCTTCGACGTGGGCGGACGCATCGCCCTGGTCACCGGCGCCTCGAGTGGCCTGGGCGACAACTTCGCCCGCGTGCTGGCGCGCCACGGCGCCACCGTCGCCGTGGCGGCGCGTCGCGTCGACCGCCTGTCCGCCCTGGTGGCGGACATCGAACGTGACGGCGGCAAGGCGGTGCCGGTCACCATGGATGTTTCCGATCCCGCCAGCGTGGCCGCGGGCATTGCCGAGGTGGTGGCCCACGCCGGCACGCCCGATATCGTCGTCAACAACGCCGGAGTCGCGCAGGTGAAGCCTTCGCTCGACCTCACCGAAGAAGACTGGCGCGGCGTCATGAACACCAACCTGGACGGCGCCTGGCGCGTGGCCCAGGGCAGCGCGCGCGCGATGGTGGCCGCCGGCAAGGGTGGCAGCATCATCAACATCGCATCGGTGCTGGGCATGCGTGTGGCAACCAACCTGCTCGCCTATGCCGCGGCGAAAGCGGCGCTGATCCAGGTGACCGAGGCGCTGGCGCTCGAATGGGCGCGCCACCGGATTCGCGTCAACGCGATCGCTCCCGGCTACATCGAGACCGAGATGAACCGCGACTTCTTCAAGTCCGAAGCGGGACAGGCGGTGGTCAAGCGCGTGCCCCAGCGGCGCATCGGCACGCCTGCGGACCTCGACGGCGCCCTGCTGCTGCTCGCCTCCGATGCGTCCTCCTACATGACCGGCAGCACCGTCGTGGTCGACGGCGGCCACGTCGTGAACTCGCTCTGATGGATTTCGCGCTTTCCCCGGAGGCGAAGCGCCATCGGGACCGATTCCGCGCGTTTGTGCGCAACGAGGTCCTTCCCTACGACCACACGCCCGAATCCTTCGACGAACACGACAACATCCGCGAGGAGCTGCTCCAGGACCTGCGCAACAAGGCCAAGGAACACGGCGTCTGGGCGCCGCAGATGCCGCGCCATCGCGGCGGCCAGGGGCTGGACGTCGCCACCATGGCCGCGTGTTACGAGGAGCTCAACTATTCCCTGTTCGGCCCGGTGGTGTGCAACTGCGCGGCGCCCGACGACGGCAACATGATGGTGCTGGAGAAGGTTGCCACCGACGCGCAGAAAGACCGCTGGCTGCAGCCGATCGCCGACGGGCGCGTGCGCTCCGCCTTCGCCATGACCGAACCCCACCCGGGCGGCGGCTCCGATCCGTCGATGATCCAGACCCACGCCACCCTGCGCGGGGACACCTGGCGCATCGAGGGACGCAAGTGGTTCATCACCGGCGCCGGCGTGGCGCAGCATTTCATCCTCGTCGCCAAGACTTCCGACGATCCGCGCAAGGGACTTACCGCATTCCTTTTCGACCGCAACCAGCCGGGCTGGCGCATCGTTCGCCGCATCCCGATCATGGGGCCGGAGGAACACGGCGGGCACTGCGAGCTCGAATTCGATTGCCTCGAGATCCCCGATGAAAACCGGCTGATGGATGTCGGCGACGGCCTCAAGCTCACGCAGATCCGGCTGGGTACCGCGCGCCTGACTCACTGCATGCGCTGGCTGGGCCTGTCGAAGCGCTGCCTGGACATCGCCGCCGACTACGTGGGCGAGCGCGAATCGCAGGGCAAGCGCCTGGCGGACCGCGAAAGCGTGCAGATGAAGATGGGCCATTGCGCCATGCAGGTCGAGATCGGGCGGCTGCTCACGATGAAAGCCGCCACGCTGATCGACAAGGGGGATTTCGCGCGCAAGGAAATCTCCATGGCGAAGGTGCATGTGGCGGACACGCTGCACCTCTGCGCGGACACCGCGATCCAGCTCTGCGGGGCGCGCGGCTATTCGAAGGACACGCCGCTGGAATGGATCTACCGCTACGCGCGCCAGGCGCGGCTGGTCGACGGCGCCACGGAAGTGCACCAGCAGGTGCTGGCGCGGCACTTCATGGAGGAGCGCGGGGAGTTCTGGCGGTGGGCCTGAGGCGCCTGCTGGTATCGCTGCTGCTGGCGGGTATCGCCTTCACCGCGCGCTCCGAGCCCTACACGGGGCCGATCTTCGATGCCCACCTGCACTATAACGACGACGCGCAGGCGCCCTACCCCATCGCCGCGGTCTTCGAGCTCTTCCGCAAGAACGGGGTGCGCGCCATCCTCGCCAACAGCCGGCCGAATGACGGCAGCCGCGCGCTCTACGAGGCGCGCCGCCGGGACGCTGCCGTGGGCGTGGAGGTGGTGCCCTTCATCCGGGTGTATCGCAACCGCGTCGACTACGGAACCTGGCAGGACAACCGCGAGATCCACGCGATGATCGTGGAGGAACACAAGCGCGGCTACTACAAGGGCATCGGTGAATTCCACGTGCACGGCCGCGCTGCCGACACGCGGGTGCTCAAGGACATCGTCGACTTCTCGGTCGCCCAGGGCCTGGTGTTGCACGCCCACAGCGACGACGAGGCGATCGAGATCCTCTTCGCGCACAACCCGAAGGCGCGCGTGATCTGGGCGCACACGGGTTTCGGCACGCCGCTCGCCCGCGTGGAAGAGCTGCTTCGCAAGTACCCCGCGTTGTGGGGCGAGCTGTCGTACCGCTCGGACATCGAAGACGGCGGCGGACTTTCGGCCGGCTGGAAGGCGCTTTTCGCGCGCCATCCCACACGCTTCCTGCTGGGCTCGGACACCTGGGTGAACGAGCGCTGGGCCTCCTACCCCGCGATCATGGGCGGCTACCGGCGCTGGCTGGGCGAGCTGCCGCGCGAGGCGGCCGATGCCATCGCCTGGCGCAACGCGGCGGAGCTCTTCGGGCTGCGATAGGCGCGGTTACTCGTACTGCGCCATCGGCGGGCAGCTGCACACCAGGTTGCGATCGCCGTACACATTGTCGGCCCGCCCCACGGGCACCCAGTACTTTTGTCCCCGCAGGCAATCCAGCGGATAGGCCGCGAGGCTGCGCGGATATTGGTGCGTCCACTCGTCGGCGCAGACCACGGCCGCGGTATGTGGCGCATGTTTGAGCGGGTTGTCCTCACGATCGAGCCGGCCCTCCTCCACCGCGTGGATTTCATTGCGAATCGCAATCATCGCGTCGCAGAAGCGATCGAGCTCGTCCTTCGATTCGCTTTCGGTGGGTTCAACCATCAGCGTGCCGGCCACCGGGAACGACATGGTCGGGGCGTGGAAGCCGTAGTCGATCAGGCGCTTGGCAACATCCTCGACGGTGATGCCGCTGCTTTCCTTCATTGCGCGCAGGTCGAGGATGCATTCGTGCGCGACGAGCCCCCCGGGCCCCGAATACAGGACCGGGAAGTGTGGCGCCAGGCGCCTGGCGACGTAGTTCGCGTTCAGGATTGCAACCTCGGTGGCGGCGGTCAGCCCTTCGGCGCCCATCATCTCCAGGTACATCCAGGAAATGGGAAGGATCGAGGCGCTGCCATAGGGGGCCGCGGAGATGGCTCCGATCCCCTGCTCGTGCCCTTCCAGGCCGCGATGGCCGGGAAGGAACGGCGCCAGGTGAGCCGCCACCGCCACGGGTCCCACCCCCGGCCCGCCGCCGCCGTGCGGGATGCAGAACGTCTTGTGCAGGTTCAGGTGCGAGACGTCGCCGCCGAACTGCCCCGGTGCACACAGCCCCACCATCGCGTTCATGTTCGCCCCGTCGACGTAGACCTGGCCGCCGTGGCGGTGGACGATCTCGCAGATCCGGGTGATCCCGGGTTCGAACACCCCGTGAGTCGAGGGATAGGTGACCATCAGCGCCGCGAGATCCCGCGAATGCTGTTGCGCCTTGTGCTCGAGGTCGGCCAGGTCGACGTTGCCGGCGGCGTCGCATGCCACCACCACCACCTCCATGCCCGCCATCTGCGCCGAGGCGGGGTTGGTGCCGTGGGCGGAGCTCGGGATCAGGCAGACGCGGCGCCGGTCCTCGCCGCGGCTTGCGTGCCATTTGCGGATCATCAGCAGGCCGGCGTATTCACCCTGGGAGCCCGCGTTGGGCTGGATCGACACCGCCGCATACCCCGTCGCCTGCGCCAGGCGCTCCTCGAGGTCCTCGACCAGCTCGCGGTAGCCGCGCGTCTGCTCCGGCGGCGCGAAGGGATGGAGCTGCGCGAACTCGCGCCAGCTCACCGGGATCATCTCGCTGGTGGCGTTGAGCTTCATGGTGCACGAGCCGAGCGGGATCATCGAGCGGTCGAGTGCCACGTCCTTGTCGGCCAGGCGGCGCAGGTAGCGCAGCATCTCGGTCTCGGAGTGGTGGCGGTTGAAAACCGGATGGGCGAGGTATGGCGTGCGGCGAGCGAGGGTTGCGGGAATGGCGTGGGACGTGCGCTCCATGTCCGCGATGCCGAAGGCGACGGGCGCCCCCGAGAACACCTGCCAGATCGCCTCGACGTCGGCGGTGGTGGTGGTCTCGTCGAGGCAGATGCCCAGGCGCGCCTCGCCGACGAGGCGGAAGTTCATGCGCGCGGCGCGCGCGCGATCGAGGATGGCCGCCATTCGCTCCCCGGCCGCCACGGTGAAGGTGTCGAATACCGGCGCAGAGCCCGAGGCAAAGCCCAGCTCGTTCAGCCCCGCGCGCAACGCGGCTGCCAGGCGATTGACGCGCGTGGCGATGCGCTGCAGGCCCGCGGGGCCGTGGTAGACCGCGTACATCGAGGCGATCACCGCGAGCAGCACCTGCGCCGTGCAGATGTTCGAGGTCGCCTTCTCGCGCCGGATGTGTTGCTCACGGGTCTGCAGGGCGAGGCGGTAGGTGGTGGCGCCGTTGGAATCCACCGTGACGCCCACCAGGCGCCCGGGCATGCTGCGCTTGAGCTCGTCGCGAACCGCCATGTAGCCCGCATGGGGACCGCCGAAACCCATCGGAACGCCGAAACGCTGTGCGCTGCCGACCGCCACGTCCGCGCCCCATTCGGCCGGCGCGGCGAGGATGGCAAGGCCCAGCAGGTCCGCGGCCGCCACGAGGAAGGCGCCACGGGCGTGCACGGAAGCAGCCAGGGACGCGTAGTCGCGCACCTCACCCTCGGCACCCGGGTACTGCACAAGCACGGCGAACGCTTCCACCGATGCGAGGCTCTCGGCCGGCATCACGACCACCTCTATCCCCAGCGGCTCGGCGCGCGTGCGGACGACATCGATCGTCTGCGGGAACACGTCGGATGCAACCGCGAAGGTCCGCGATGCGCCCTTGTACGAACGCAGGCAAAGCGTCATCGCTTCGGCCGCGGCGGTGGCCTCGTCGAGCATCGACGCATTCGCGACCGCGAGGCCCGTGAGGTCCGTGACCATGGTCTGGAAGTTGATGAGCGCCTCGAGGCGGCCCTGCGAGATCTCGGGCTGGTACGGCGTGTAGGCGGTGTACCACGCCGGGTTCTGGAACACGTTTCGCAGGATGACGCCGGGGGTGTGGCAATCGTAGTAGCCCTGCCCGATATACGACTTGAAGACCTGGTTGCGCGCGGCGATCTGCCGCAGCCTGCCGAGCGCCTCCGATTCCGTGCGGGGCGCACCGAGGCGCATCGGCGACGTGCGCCGGATCGCCGCCGGCACCACCGCATCCACAAGCGCTCCCCGGGATGCAAAGCCCAGGCTCTCCAGCATCGCGGCCTGCTCGGTGTCGTCGGGGCCGATGTGGCGGCGCTCGAAACCGCCGTGGTCCTCAAGCTGCGAGATGGGGGCGTGCAAGGGCGAACGAACCGGGGTATCGGGCATGGCGGGCTCCAGGCTCAGGAAGCGGACTTCTCGTAGGCGGTAGCGTCCATCAACGCATCGACGTCGGCGGGGTTCGCGGGCCTGATCCGGAACATCCAGGCCCCGAAGGCGTCCTCGTTGACCTTTTCCGGCGACGTTCCCAGCTCGGCGTTGCCCGCCACCACCTCGCCGGCCACCGGCGCGTAGATGTCGGAGGCGGCCTTGACCGACTCCACGACGCCGATCGATTCACCCCTCGCGACCTTGCGGCCGGCCTGCGGCGTTTCCACGAAGACGATGTCGCCCAGCTGTTCCTGGGCGTGGTCGGTGATGCCCACGCTCACGGTGCCGTCGCCCTCGCGACGGACCCATTCATGGGATTCGGTGTAACGCAGCTCCTGCGGCAGTTTCATCGGGCGCCTTTCATTCATTCGACGAGGATTTTTCCGTGGCGCACAAACGGCGCCTTCACGACGCGCGCGGCGAGTTGCTTGTCGCGCACGAAGACCTGAACCGTGTCGCCCACCGCGACGCCGCGGGGCATGCGCGCGAGGGCGATGGACTTGCCGAGTGTCGGCGAAAACGTGCCGCTGGTGATTTCGCCCTCGCCCCGGGAGGTGGCGACCTTCTGGTGCGCCCGCAGCACGCCCCCGGCATCGAGCAGCAGCAAGCCGAAGAACTCGCTCGACTGTCCGCGCGATTCGAGCGCCTGGCGCCCGACGAAATCCCGTGGCTGCCTGAGGTCCACCGTCCAGGCGAGGCCGGCGTCGAGCGGGGAGGTGCCCTCGTCCATGTCCTGGCCATAGAGGTTCATGCCGGCTTCCAGGCGCAGTGTGTCGCGCGCGCCGAGGCCCGCCGGGCGCACGCCAGCCGCCGCGAGGGCTTTCCAGGCATCCTGGACGAGCGCGGTCGGCATGGCGAGCTCGAAGCCGTCCTCGCCGGTATAGCCGGTTCTCGCGATCATCCACTCGCTCTCGACCGCTGCCGTGAAGGCCTTGAGGTCGCGGCCCGGGGCGAGGAGATGGGGGAACGCGGCGAAGACGCGCTCGCGCGCGTTGGGCCCCTGGACCGCGATCATCGCGAGGTCGTCGCGCGGGGCGATCAGGACCGCGGCGCCCGAGTCTGCCCGCAACTTTCCCAGCCATGCGAGATCCTTCGCGGCCGTTGCGGCGTTCACGACCAGCCGGTACCAGTCCGCCCGGAAGTAATAGGCGATCAGGTCGTCCACGACTCCCGCGGACTCGTTCAACAGGCATGAGTAGAGCGCCTTGCCCGGCTGGGTGAGCCTGGCCACGTCGTTGGCCAG
>JBBREI010000044.1:0-21554 GCA_038203035.1 Burkholderiales bacterium | reverse complement strand
GGAGCAGGCCGCGGGGGTGGCGCCCGCGCGGGCGCTGGTCGCGGTGCTCGAGTTCATCCGCAAGGACCCGCTGGTCGCCTTCCATGCGCCGTTCGATGCCCGCATGCTCGAGCGTGCGTTCCGCGAGCACCTCGGCCTGGCGTTGCGCCGGCCGTGGCTCGACCTCGCGGACCTCGCGCCGCTCGCCTGGCCGGGACGCGTGGCGCAACGCCAGGGGCTTGACGGCTGGCTGGAGGCGCTCGGCATTCCCGTGGCGTTCCGACACCGCGCGGTGGTCGATTGCCTGGCTACCGCGCAACTGCTGGTCGCGGTGCAACACGAGGCGCCGCGCCTCGGTGTACGCACAGCCCGCGCCCTGCATGCGCTGGCCGGCCAGCGCCGCTGGGCCTAGTACCGGTGCGGGGGCGTGAGGGAATATCAACCGACGCTAGGGAAGCGCGCGAGGGTAAGCTCCGCCGCCACTCCGCCTTCGGGGCGATTGCGCAGCACCACGTCGCCGCCGTGGGAGCGCGCGATGCTGCGCGCGATGGTCAGGCCCAGGCCGGTACCGCCGGTCTCCCGGCTGCGTGAGGGCTCGAGCCGGTAGTAGGGATCGAAGACGCGCTCGAGCTCTTCTTGCGGGATTCCGGGGCCGGCATCGAGGATTCGGATCACGAGTTGCCCGAGCCCGTCGTCGGCCGTGATCTTCGCGCCGCCGCCGTACTTCACGGCATTCTCCAGCAGGTTGGAGAGGCAACGCTTGAGCGCCTGGGGGCGTCCCGCGTAAGGCGCGATCGGGCCGGCAGCCAGCTCCACGCGGGCGCCCGCCTCGCAGGCGTCCGCCTGCAGGCTTTCGAGCAACGCCGCCACGTCGATCGGTTTCACCGGCTCCGCGCTCTCGAGCCCGCGCAGGAAATCGAGAGCGGCACCCACCATGGACTCCATCTCGGCCAGGTCGCCGCTGAACTTTGAACGCAGTGCCGGATCGTCCAGGAGGTCCGCGCGCAGGCGCAGTCGCGTGATCGGCGTCTTGAGGTCGTGGGACATGGCCGCAAGCACGCGCGTGCGCTCGCCGATATATCGCGCCAGGCGCGCCTGCATCGTGTTGAAGGCGCGCGCGGCGCGCATGACCTCGACCGGGCCGGTCTCGGCGAGCGGGGGACGGTCGATGTTGCGTCCCAGCGCCTCGGCGGCGCCAGCGAGCACGTCGAGCGGCCGGGTGACCCAGCGCACCGCAAGCAGCGAGACGGCGAGCACGCCGGCCAGCAGCACCGCGAGGCTCGCGAGCAGCCGATACGGCCAGCTCTCGGAGTGTGCCGGCTGGCGCGAGTCGAAGGTGACGAGCGTACTGTCGCGCAGGCGCACCTGGGCGACGAACGAAAGCGCGGGCTGCGTGAAATACGGCATGCCGGGATGGGGTGCCCGGTGATTCGGCCCGTGACCCATGGGCCTGCCAGGCATCCCGCGCATCGATCCCGGGCCCGCCGCGCCTTCGGTCACCGCAACCGCGACCGGCCACTCGTCGCCCAATGCCTGTCGCAGGAAGGCCCCGAACAGCGCGGCTCGAGCGGCGCGCTCAGGCTCCGCCGCGACCGGCGAAAGGGCCGGTTGGGCCAGCCGGATCGCCATGGGCGGCGCGCTGAGCACGCCTGCAACCCGCGCGCGCTCCGGCGGCGCGAGGGATTCGAGCAGTTTCACGATGTCGGCGATGCGCTGCGCGGACTGCATGCCGCTCGCCTCCATCAGCAGCTGGCTGCGCTCGTGCATGTGGATCGCGAAGCTCAGCAACTGCGCGCTGAGCAGGCCCGCCAGCAGCACCGCCACCAGGCGGCCGAACAGCGAGCGCGGCACGAGCCTCACCGGCGTGCCGCCTCGACCTCGGCGGCGAGCACGTAGCCGTGGCCGCGTACCGTCTTGAGGATGGTGGGCTCGCGCGCGTCGTCGCCCAGCCGGTGGCGCAGGCGGCTTACCTGCACGTCCACCGCGCGATCGAACGGGCTCGCGTCGCGCGACAGCATCAGGTCGATCAGCTGGTCGCGTGTGAGCACGCGGTTGGGATGGTCGAGGAATACGCGCAGCAGGCGGAACTCAGTGCCGCTCAGCGCGACCACGACCCCCGCGGGCGAGACGAGGTTGCGGGTGGCGAGGTCGAGCGCCCATCCCGCGAAGCGCAGCGAGCCCACGGGCTCGGGGCGCAGGTTTTCAGGAAGCGAACGCGCGCGCCGCAGGACGCTCTTCACCCGCGCGAGCAGCTCGCGCGCGCTGAAGGGCTTGGCCATGTAGTCGTCGGCCCCGAGCTCGAGGCCCACCACGCGGTCGGTCTCTTCTCCGCGGGCGGTCAACATGATGATCGGCACCCCGGAACGCGCGCGCAGCTCGCGGCACAGCTCCAGGCCGTCGATCCCGGGCAGCATCAGGTCGAGGACGACGAGGTCGGGAAGGCAGGCGGCCGTCGCGGCGCGCATCTCCTTGCCGTTGGCGGCGGTGGTGACGCGGAAGGCGTTTTTCTCGAAATACTCCCGCAGCAGCCCGCGGATCTCCGCGTCGTCGTCGACGATGAGGATGTGGTCCCTGTTTTCCATGGGCGATGTATACCGGGGCGCGCGCCGCGCGCGGGGGAGAATCGTAACGCCGTGTATCAGGGCGCCGTTTGCAACCCGGCGCTACAAAATCGGGTGTCGCTGACATCGCCATGTTACTGCCGGGTGCTCCAATGGCCTTGTCCGAACGCAACGACTCGCCAACCCAAGGAATCGACAAATGAAACGCACGCACCGCATTGCCCTCGGTATCATCGCCGCATCCGGCCTGGCCGCCTCCGCGGCCCTGGCCCACGACCACGCCGCAATGGGCGGCGGCATGGGACCCGGAATGGGGCATGGCAAGGGACATGCAATGGGACCCCGAATGGAGCACGGCAAGGGCCACGGCAACGGCCAGGGCCACGGCCGCATGGACGGCGCGATGGCGCAGCTCATGACCCCCGAGGAGCACGAGGCGTTCAGGCAGAAGATGCGCGCCGCGTCCCCCGAGGAGCGCCAGAAGCTCGCCGCCGCGCAACACGCCGAGATGCAGAAGCGTGCCGGCGAAAAGGGCATCACCCTGCCGGAGCATCGCGCTCCGATGCATTCGCATCCGGGATCGCACTGAACGCCATCGCGAAGGCTTGGGCGGCGGCTGGCGCGATCGCCGCCTTGCCCCTGTGGGCGCTGGCGCAGCACGATCACGGGCGCAACCCCATGGACCACGCGAAGGCGCCGCTGCATGGGGCGGGCGCGCCGGATCGCCGCGTGGAGGTGGCGTTTCCGCCCGCCCTGCGCGAGCACACCCTGGCCAACATGCGCGACCACCTGCTCGCCCTGCAGGAGATGCAGGCGGCGCTCGCGGCCGGCGCGTTCGACCGGGCGGCGGAGGTTTCCGAGCGCCGCCTCGGGATGTCTTCGCTCCAATCCCATGGCGCGCACGAGGTCGCGAAGTACATGCCGCCAGGGATGCAGGAAGCGGGCAGCGCCATGCACCGCAGCGCGAGCCGCTTCGCGGTGGCCTCGCAGGATGGCGCCGTGACCGGCGAGCTCAAGCCCGCGCTCGCCGCGCTGGCCGAGGTCACCGCCCAGTGCGTGGCTTGCCACGCGGCCTATCGGTTGAAATAGGCCGCGGCGGCGGGGCTTCAGCCCTCGTCCACCAGGCGCTCGTTGATGGCGTAGCGGATGAGCTCGGCCTGGGAGCTCATGTTCATCTTCTGAAGGATGTTCGACTTGTGCGTGCTCACGGTCTTGACCGAGAGGTTCAGGCGCTCGGCGATGTCGGAGACCGACTTGCCCCCGGCGATCATGCGGAAGACCTGGAACTCGCGATCAGAAAGCGCGGCATGCAGCGGCCCGATGGCCCCGGGCATCGCGCCGAGCGCGAGCTGCTGCGCCACCTCCGAGCTGATGAAGGCCCCGCCCGAGGCGACCTTGCGGATCGCCTCGACCAGCTGCAGCGAGGCGCTATCCTTGGTGAGGTAGCCCGAGGCGCCGGCGCGGATGGCGCGCACGGCGTACTGGTGCTCCTCGTGCATGCTGAGCACGAGGATGCGCAGCTTCGGGCGCTCCGCGCGCACCTGCTTGATGAGCTCGATGCCGCTTTTGCCGGGCATCGACATGTCGAGCAGCAGGAGGTCGAACTCGACGCTGCGCACCCGCTCCATCACCTGGTGCCCGTCGGGCGCCTCGCCTACCACCTCGAGGTCGGCCGCCGCGCCCAGGATCTGCTTGAGGCCCTCGCGCACGATGGTGTGGTCGTCGGCCACCACGATGCGGATCATGCGGCCTCCCGGATCGGCACGCGCAGTTGCACGCGCGTGCCGCCTTCCGTGCTGGAAAGGGTGAGCTCGCCGCCGACGATGTAGGCGCGTTCGCGCATGCCGATGAGGCCGAAGGAGCCGGTGGGACTCGAGGCCTCGGCGGCGAAGCCGCGCCCGTTGTCGGTGACGGTCAGCACGGCGTGCTCCGCGTCGCGCATGAAGTCGACGTGCACGTGCGTCGCCCCGGCGTGCTTGGCGACGTTCGTGAGGCACTCCTGGAGCACTCGGAAGATGGTGGTTGCATACGGATCCGGAAGATCGAGGTCGCCGTTGCCGAGGGCAAGGGTACAGGGGATGCCGGTGCGGGTGGTGAAGTTGTCGACCAGCCATTCCGCCGCCGCCACCAGCCCGAGGTCGTCGAGCATCATGGGGCGCAGGTCCGCGGAGATGCGGCGCGCGGCGGCGACGGTGGAATCGAGCAGGCCGTGCATCGCGTCGAGCTTGCCCGCGACCTCGGGCGGGCGCTCGCCGAGGTTGTCGCGCAGCCAGCTCACGTCGATCTTGAGCGCGGTGAGGGACTGGCCGAGCTCGTCGTGCAGCTCGCGCGCGATGCGGCTCTTTTCCTGCTCGCGCGCGGTGCTGGATGCCAGCGCCAGCTCCTGGATCTCCTGCTGCGAATGCCGCAGCGCCTCCTCGGCACGAACGCGCGCGCTCACGTCGCGCAGGATCACTGTGAAGAACCGCTGGCCCTGCTCTTCCACGTGCGAGATCGAGGCCTCGACCGGGAACTCCTCGCCGTTGCGGCGCAGCCCCATCACCACGCGCACGTGGCCCATCCGCCGCGACTCGCTGCCCGCGGCCCCGAACCCCTGCACCAGCCTGCCGTGGCCGCGGCGGAAGCGTTCCGGGATCAGCCAGTCGAGGGGGGCGCCCACCGCCTCATCGCGCGAGCAGCGGAACACCTCCTCGGCCGCCTTGTTGAAGAGCACGATGTGCTGGCGCTCGTCGACGGTGATGATGGCGTCCATCGCGGATTCGAGGATGCCGCGCATGCGCGATTCGTCGCGGGCAAGCAGCTCCTCGTTGTGGACGCGTTCGGTCACGTCGCGCAGGATCACGGTGAAAAGCTTGCGCCCGCCCTCCAGGTGCTGGGAGATCGAGGCCTCGATCGGGAATTCCGTGCCGTCGGCGCGCAGCCCGCGCAGCACCGCCTGCTGGCCCATGCCGCGCGAGGTGACGGCGGTGCGGCCGAACTCCTCCACGTGCAGGCCGTGGGCTTCACGGAAACGCGGCGGGATCAACATGTCCAGGCGCTGGCCCACCACGGCGGCGCGCGGCCAGCCGAACACGCGTTCGGCCGCGGCGTTGAACTGGACCACGCGCTGCATCTCGTCGATGGTCACGATCGCATCCATCGCCGATTCGACAATGCCGCCGACACGCGCCTGCACGTCCTGGAGGGCGCGCATCGCCTCGCGCCGGTCGGCGACCTGCCGGTAGATCACGACCAGGATGGGCACCGCCATGAGGCCGCCGGCGCCGGCGGCGGCCACGAGCATGAACGGGCGCTGCCAGCCGACGAAGGCCGCCACCGCCGCCATCAGGGCGGTCACGCTGCCCGCTATCAGGATCGGGACCAGGAACACCAGCAGCCGGCCCGAAGAGAGCGCCGGCGCCTCAACTGGCCTGCTGTTGACCGCCGTCAATTGGCCGCCTTCCAGAGTCCGCATAGTGCTCGCATGAACGCTACCTCCCAGATCATCGCGGCTCCTTGCGCCACCGGCACGGCGCCGCTGCTCGTGGTCGACCCCGAGCTCCTGCGCAAGTATGGGGGCAACGGGCCGCGCTACACCTCCTACCCCACGGCAGACCGATTCGTGGAGGCCTTCGACGCCGACGCCTACGCGCACTGGCTTTCCAACCGCAACATCGGCGGCTTCAAGCGGCCGATCGGATTATATGTTCACGTCCCGTTCTGCGACACGCTGTGCTTCTACTGCGCGTGCAACAAGATCGCGGCCAAGGACCGGGCGCGCGGCACGCGCTATGTCGACTACGTCCTGCGCGAGGCCGAGCTCGTCGCCTCCCGGCTCGACTCCACCCGCCGCGTCTCGAAGATGCACTGGGGCGGGGGCACACCCACATTCCTGGCCCAGCCCGACAGCGAGCGGCTGGTGAAGGGGCTGCGCTCGATCTTCGATCTCGACCCCGGCGGCGAATATTCGATCGAGATCGACCCGCGCCGAGCCGACGCCGAGCGCATCGCCCAGCTCGCCCAGCTCGGCTTCAACCGCATCTCCGTGGGGGTGCAGGATTTCGACCCCGACGTGCAGCGCGCGGTGAACCGCATCCAGGGCGTCGACCAGACGCGCGCCGTCATCGAGGCCGCGCGCGCCAACGGGTTCCGCTCGATCAACCTGGACCTGATCTTCGGCCTGCCGCGCCAGACGCTCGAGGGTTTCTCGCGCACGCTCCAGACCGTGATCGAATGCGACCCGGACCGCATCGCGCTTTATTCCTACGCGCACCTGCCTTCGGCCTTCAAGCCGCAGCGGCGCATCGTCGAGGCCGAGCTGCCGGCACCCGAGGTCAAGCTCGAGCTGATGACGCGCGCGATCGCGCGCCTCGGCGCGGCCGGCTACGTGCACATCGGCATGGACCATTTCGCCAAGCCCGGCGATGAGCTCGCGGTGGCGCAACGGCAGGGCCGCCTGGTGCGCGACTTCCAGGGCTACTCGAGCAGCGGCGAATGCGACCTGCTGGGCCTGGGCGTCTCCTCCATCGGCAAGGTCGGCCCGACCTATTGCCAGAACGTGCGTGGCCTCGACGACTACTACTGCCTGATCGACGAGGGACGGCTGCCGATCCTGCGCGGCATCCAGCTCGACGCCGACGACCTGGTGCGCCGCGCGGTCATCCAGGCGCTCGCGTGCCACTTCGCGGTCTCGCGCGAGGCGATCTCCCTCGCGCACCTGGTCGACTTCGACCGCTACTTCGCCCCCGAGATGCGCGGGCTGCGCGCGCTCGAGGCGGACGGCCTGGTCGAGATCGACGACGAGTGGATCCACGTGACCGCGCGCGGCCGCCTGCTGGTGCGTGCGGTCTGCATGGTGTTCGACAAATACCTGCGCGCCTCCGGTGAGCGGGCGCGTTATTCCCGCGTGATGTGATGCAGCTGGCCGTGGCGGCGTTCCTCGCCGGCGTGCTCGGAGGCGTGCATTGCATGGGCATGTGCGGGGGCATCGTGGGCTCGCTCGCGGCCGCTTCGCGGGGCAACGCCATCGCGCGCCACCTCGCCTTCAACGCGGGCCGGATCGCCTCTTATTCGGCCGCAGGCGCCGCCATGGGTGCGGCGGGCGCCCTCATCACGATGGCGGGCCCGGTGCAGGCCGCGCAGATTGCGCTTTTCGTGATCGCCAACGCCCTGATGCTCGGGCTCGGCCTCTACATCGCGGGGTGGGGCCGGGCGGTGGTGCGGCTCGAGGGGTTGGGAGCCGCGTTGTGGCGGCGCATCGAGCCGCTGAGGCGCGCGGTTTTCCCGGTCGACTCCACGGCGAAGGCGCTCGGCGCCGGCGCGGCGTGGGGCTGGGTGCCGTGCGGGCTCGTCTACGGCATGTTGCCGCTGGCCGCCGCGAGCGGCGGCCCGGCGCAGGGCGCGCTGGTGATGATGGCCTTCGGCCTGGGGACGCTGCCGCACCTGCTCTTCGCCGGATTCGCCGCGCAACGCGTGCTGGCCTTCCGCAGTAAGCCGTGGGTGCGCCGCGTCGCGGGACTGCTGATCGTGACGCTCGCGCTCGTCGGCTTCGCGCGCGTTCCCGGATTGCCCGAGGCGTTGCGCGCGGGCTGGGCCTGCATCGGCTAGGCGGTCAACGGGTCTCGGAAGCGATCAGCCCGGCGGCCTCGCGTTCCAGGAAAGCCAGGAACTCGGCGGCGGCGGGCACCAGGCGCCGGCCCGCGCGGCGCACGGCGAACCACTGCCGGCGCACCGGCAGGCCTTCCACATCCAGCAGGGCGAGCCGGCCCCACGCCAGCTCGTGGCGCACCGTGTGCAGCGAGAGGAACCCCAGCCCGAGGCCCGCGATCACCGCCTGCTTGATGCTTTCGTTGGAGGCCATCTCCATCGAGGTCGGGATGGTCATCTGGTTCGCGGCGAAGAAACGCTCCATCGCGGCGCGTGTTCCCGAACCGTGCTCGCGCACGATGAACGACTCGCCCGCCAGTTGCGTGAGCTTGAGCTTGCGCCGGCGCGAGAAGCGATGTTCCGGCGCGCACACCACACCCAGCAGGTTGGGCGCGAAGGGTGTCGCCACGCAATCGATGCCTTCGGGCGGCCTGCCCATGATCACGAAGTCGACGGTGTTGGCGCGCAGCTCCGCCACGATCTGCTCGCGGTTGTGGATGGTCATGCGGAAATCGACACCCGGATGGCCGCGCAGGAACTGCGCGAGCAGGCGCGGCACGAAATATTTCGCCGTCGACACCACGCCCAGGCGGATGCGACCGCCGCGGCCGCCGCGCCACTTTGCCGCCAGCTCCTCCAGGTGTTGCACACGCTCCAGCACCTCCTCGACCTGGGAGGCGAATTCGCGCCCGGAGTCCGTGAGCCGGATGCCGCGGCCTTCCGGTTCCACCAGCGGGATGCCCACGGATTCCTCGAGCTGGCGCAGCTGCATCGAGACCGCAGGCTGCGTGAGGTGGGTTTCTCGCGCCGCGCGCGTGAGGCTGCCGGTGCGCGCGATGGCCGAGAAGATGTCGAGCTGCCTGAGGGTCCAGCGCCGTGTACTCATCAGAAAAGGTTATACATGACTACATGATAAATGAGTAGACCTGATGTTAATACCCGCCGACGATGGCGCATCGAGAACCAATGCGGGAGATGCGCGAGATGGGCGCCAACGAACACCAGACGATCACCGATGCACGCTCGCGCTACAAGGCGGGTGTCCTCAAATACGCGCAGATGGGTTACTGGCAGCCCGACTACCAGCCGAAGGAAACCGACGTGCTGGCGCTTTTCCGCATCACGCCGCAGGAAGGTGTCGATGCGCAGGAAGCCGCGGCCGCCGTGGCGGGTGAATCCTCCACCGCCACGTGGACCGTGGTGTGGACCGACCGCCTGACCGCCGCCGATACCTATCGCGCCAAGGCGTACCGCGTCGACCCGGTGCCGGGCACGCCGGGCCAGTACTTCGCCTTCATCGCTTATGAACTGGACCTGTTCGAGGAAGGCTCCATCGCCAACCTCACCGCCTCGATCATCGGCAACGTCTTCGGCTTCAAGCCGCTCAAGGCGCTGCGGCTGGAGGACATGCGCATCCCGGTCGCGTACCTCAAGACCTTCCCCGGCCCGCCGACCGGCATCGTGGGCGAGCGCGAGCGCCTGGACAAGTTCGGCCGCCCGCTGCTCGGCGCCACCACCAAGCCCAAGCTGGGCCTGTCGGGCAAGAACTACGGCCGCGTCGTCTACGAGGCGCTCAAGGGCGGCCTCGATTTCATGAAGGACGACGAGAACATCAACTCGCAGCCGTTCATGCACTGGCGCGACCGCTTCCTGTACGTGATGGAAGCCGTCAACCGCGCGGCGGCGGCCACCGGCGAGGTGAAGGGCCACTACCTCAACGTCACCGCCGGCACCATGGAGGAGATGTACCGGCGCGCGGAGTTCGCGAAGGACCTCGGCTCGGTGATCATCATGATCGACCTGGTGATCGGCTACACCGCGCTGCAGTCGATGTCGAAGTGGGCGCGCGACAACGACATGATCCTGCACCTGCACCGTGCGGGCCACAGCACCTACACGCGCCAGAAGAACCACGGCATCTCGTTTCGCGTGATCACCAAGTGGATGCGCATGGCGGGCGTGGACCACATCCATGCCGACACCGCGGTGGGCAAGCTCGAAGGCGACCCGGCCACGGTGCAGGGCTTCTACGACGTCTGCCGCGAGAACCGCAACCCGGTGCACCTGGAGCGCGGAATCTTCTTCGACCAGGACTGGGCGGGCCTGCGCAAGGTGATGCCGGTGGCCTCCGGCGGCATCCATGCCGGACAGATGCACCAGCTTGTGGACCTCTTCGGCGAAGACGTGGTGCTGCAGTTCGGCGGCGGGACCATCGGCCACCCGATGGGGATCGAGGCCGGCGCGCAGGCCAACCGCGTGGCGCTGGAGGCGATCATCCTGGCGCGCAACGAGGGGCGCGAGATCCTGCGCGAGGGCCCGGAAATCCTCGAGAACGCCGCGAAGTCCTGCAAGCCGCTCGCCGCCGCGCTCGACACCTGGAAGGACGTGTCCTTCAACTACGCCAGCACCGATACGCCCGACTACCTGCCGACAGCTACGCCGGCCTGAGGAGACTGACCATGCGAATCACCCAAGGCGCCTTCAGCTTCCTGCCCGACCTCACCGATGAGCAGATCCGCGCGCAGGTGGACTACTGCCTCGACAAGGGCTGGGCGGTGAGTTTGGAGCACACCGACGACATCCACCCCCGCAATACCTATTGGGAGATGTTCGGCCAGCCGATGTTCGACCTGAAGGATGCCGCCGGCGCCATGGCGGAGCTGGCCGCGTGCCGCGCCACGTTTCCCGCGCGCTACATCCGCGTCAACGCCTTCGACGCCTCGCGGGGATGGGAGGCGGTGCGCCTCTCCTTCATCGTGAACCGCCCGAAGGACGAGCCGGGCTTGCGCCTGCGCCGCACCGAGGCCGAAGGGCGCGTGCAGCGCTACTCGATCGAGCCCTACGCCACGACGATGCCCGAAGGACGGCGCTACCAGTAGGCGCGGGTGTGAACGACCTCACGCAGCTCATCGGCCTCGCCCCCGTCAAGGCGCGCATCGCGCAGGTGACGGCGCTGCTGGCCGTCGACAGCGCACGCCGCGACCTCGGGCTCGCGGGCACGCCGCCGGGGCTGCACATGAGCTTCACCGGCAATCCCGGCACCGGCAAGACCACGGTGGCGCTGGAGATGGCGGGCATCCTCCATCGGCTTGGCTATTCGCGAAAGGGCCACCTGGTCTCCGTCACCCGCGACGACCTGGTGGGCCAGTACATCGGCCACACGGCGCCGAAGACCCGCGAGGTGCTCAAGCGCGCCATGGGCGGCGTGCTCTTCATCGACGAGGCCTACTACCTCTATCGGCCCGAAAACGAACGCGACTACGGGCAGGAGGCGATCGAGATCCTGCTGCAGGTGATGGAGAACCAGCGCGAGGACCTGGTGGTGATCCTGGCCGGTTACAAGGACCGCATGGACCGCTTCTTCGAAAGCAACCCGGGCCTGTCCTCTCGCATCGCGCACCACATCGATTTTCCCGACTACTCGGGCGAGGAGCTCTCGCGCATCGCCGACCTCATGCTGGACCGCATGGGATACACCTTCGACGAGGGCGCGCGCGTGGCTTTCGGGCGCTACATCGAACGCCGCGCAACGCAGCCGCACTTCGCCAACGCGCGCAGCGTGCGCAACGCCCTGGACCGCGCGCGCCTGCGCCATGCGAGCCGCGTCTTCCCGAAGCTCGCGGGGGCCGATCGCGACCTTCTGGTCACCCTGCGCGCCGAAGACATCCTGGCGAGCCGGGTCTTCGACGACGATAGCGCGGGAGGCCCGGATGCTTGAAGCACTGATCTTCGATGTCGACGGCACGGTGGCGGAGACGGAGGACATGCATCGCCGGGCGTTCAACCTGGCCTTCGCGCGGCACGGCCTCGGGCTGGTGTGGAACGCGCGCGAATACCGCACGCTGCTGAAGGTCGCCGGTGGGCGCGAACGCATCGCGCACGCACTCAAGCTGCGCGGCACGCCGCCGGACCTTGCGGAAGTCGCCCGGGTGCACGCCACCAAGACCCGCTTCTACGAGATGCTGCTGGCGGCCGAGGGCGTCCCGTGGCGCAGCGGGGTGCGGCGCCTGATGGAGCAGGCCTGGGAATCGGGCCGGGCGGTGGCGCTGGCGACCACCACGAGCGATGCGAACCTCGATCCGCTCTTCGCGCCGGTGCTCGGCGCCGGCTGGCGCTCGCGTTTCGCCGCGGTGGTGACGGGCGAGATGGTGGTGCGCAAGAAACCCGCGGCCGACGCCCACGTGGAGGTGTTGCGCCGCCTGGGCGTTCCCGCCTCGCGCGCGGTGGCCTTCGAGGATTCCGCGACGGGGGTCGCGGCCGCCGCGGCGGCCGGTCTTGCGGTGGTGGTTGCACCCAGCTCCTGGCTTCCCGATGACGACGTATCCGCGGCGGACCTCGTGCTCGAAAGCGGGCTCGGCGAGCTGGCGTCGATCGAGGCGCTGGTGTCGTGGCACCGGGCGCGGGAGGCGGCATGCAGCCTGCGCGCATGACACTCACCCAGTTCCTGATCGAGGAGCGGCGCCGCTTCCCCGGCGCGACCGGCGATCTCAATGGCCTGATCCTTTCGGTGGCACTTGCCTGCAAGACCATCGCGGCGCGTGTCTCCGAGGGCGCGTTGTCGGGCTCGCTCGGCAGCGCGGGCGCAACAAACATCCAGGGTGAAACGCAGCAACACCTGGACGTGATCGCCAACGAGGCGTTCCTGCGCTGCGTCGAGGGCGGCGCACACGCCGCGGCCGTGGCCTCCGAGGAGCTGGACAACCCGCAGGATGCGGGCGGCGGCGAGCGCGCCAGGTACCTGCTGGCCTTCGACCCGCTCGACGGCTCCTCGAACATCGACGTCAACGTGGCGGTGGGCAGCATCTTCTCGATCCTGCGCTCACCCGGGCGGGTGGACGCGGCGCAGGAAAAATCCTTCCTGCAGATCGGCCTGCAGCAGGTCGCCGCGGGCTACGCGATCTACGGGCCGAGCACCATGTTCGTGCTGAGCGTCGGGTCGGGCACACACGCCTTCACCCTCGACCGCTCCGTGGGCGAGTTCCTGCTCACACACCGCGACCTGCGCATCCCCGAACGCACCTCGGAGTTTGCGATCAACAGCAGCAACAGCCGCTTCTGGGAGCCGCCGGTGCGCCGCTACGTCTCCGAGTGCCTCGCGGGATCCAGCGGCCCGCGCGGGCGCGACTTCAACATGCGCTGGATCGCCTCGCTCGTGGCCGAAGCCCACCGCATCCTGATGCGCGGCGGGGTGTTCCTCTACCCGCGCGACCGCAAGGAGCAGCCGCCGAAGCCGGGGCGCCTGCGCCTGCTCTACGAGGCCAATCCGATCGGCTTCCTGGTGGAGCAGGCGGGCGGGCGCGCAAGCAACGGCCGCGGGCCGATCCTCGAAGTCGCCCCGCAGCAGCTGCACCAGCGCGTGCCCTTTGTCTTCGGATCGCGCGAGGAAGTCGAGCGCATCGAGTCATACCACGGCGACGACGCCTCCGATTCGGAGCTCGACATGCCGCTGTTCCAAATCCGCGGGCTGTTCCGCGACTCCCTGGGGACCTGAATGTCGGCCAAACATCCGATCATCGCCATCACCGGCTCTTCCGGCGCCGGCACGACCTCGGTCACGCGCACCTTCGAGAAGATCTTCCGGCGCGAGAAGGTGGAGGCGGCCATCGTGGAGGGCGACAGCTTCCACCGCTACGCACGCGCGGAGATGCGCGAGGTGATGGCGGCGAAGGCCGCCAGCCAGTTCAGCCACTTCGGGCCGGAGGCCAACATGCTCGGTGAGCTGGCGGGGCTCTTCCGCGAATACGCGGAAAAGGGCACCGGCAAGCGGCGGCGCTACGTGCACGACGAGGCCGAGGCCGGGATCTTCGGCGCCGCGCCCGGCACCTTCACGCCGTGGGAGGCGTTGCCCGCGCCGACCGACCTGTTGTTCTACGAAGGCCTGCACGGCGCGGCGCACATACCCGAGGCCGACGTGGCGAAATACCCCGACCTGCTGGTGGGCGTGGTGCCGGTGATCAACCTCGAGTGGATCCAGAAGCTGCACCGCGACAAGTCGACGCGCGGCTATTCCACGGAAGCGGTGACCGACACCATCCTGCGCCGCATGCACGACTACGTGAACTACATCTGCCCGCAGTTCACCCGCACCCACGTGAACTTCCAGCGCGTGCCGACCGTGGATACGTCGAACCCCTTCATCACCCGCGAGATCCCGACGCTCGATGAAAGTTTCGTGGTGATCCGCTTCCGCGAGCCGCGCGGCATCGATTTCCCCTACCTGCTCAACATGCTGCACGACTCCTTCATGTCGCGCCCCAACACCATCGTGGTGCCGGGCGGCAAGATGGAGCTGGCGATGCAGATGATTTTCACGCCCTTCGTCTGGCGCCTGATGGAGCGGCGGCAAAAGGCGCTCGCGTACGACTCGGCGCAACGGCTGGCCACCGTCGCGGCCTGAAACATGCGCGCGGGGGTCAAGGTGGCGGCGTAGCCGGATCGAGGAAATTCGGCGATCCGGGCCGGGGCGGGTGCGCCAGGATGGGTGCTGGCGTGGCTCTGGTTGCTGTGGTGCCTGCCCGCGGAAGGTTTGGAGGCGATGTCCAGATATGGACAGATGATCATGAGTGGCGTATTTTTGAACAATGATTGCCGCAGCTCAATCCCGTCGAAAGGCGCCGGCGCCGGACCTGTCCACCCGTGAGGCCGGCCAGGCGCTGCTGCGTACCTATTTCAATATCGTGCAGGCGTGGCGGCTTGGCTCGCGCGAGGCGATGACGCTGCTGGGCCTGAATTCGCGGTCCACCTTCCACGTGTGGAAATCCGGCAAGTCCGGGCCGCTGCCGAAGGACACGCTGGAGCGCATCTCGTACGTGTTGGGCATTTACAAGGCGCTGCAGATGCTGCTGCCGTCGGACGAATCGGCGGACGCCTGGATCCGCAAGCCCAACACCGCGCCGCTATTTGGCGGGCGCAGCGCACTGGAACGGCTGATGTCGGGCAACGTGGCCGATCTCTACGAGGTCCGCCGCTACCTGGACGCGCAACGCGGCTGGAACTGACGTGGCCCGCATCCGCTGGCTGCCAAGCTACCGGCTGGTGCCGAGCCGGTTCCCGCCGGTGTCCCTGTTCGACCGCGTCGCGCGCGCCGAGGACCTGGATTTCGTGCTCGCCGCCGAAGGCCTCACCAACGATCGCCTCAGGGACGAGGTTGGCGACTTGTTGCTGGTGCCGCCCGACCAGCGTGTCGCCGGGCCCGGCACCACGCCCGTGATGGCGGCGTTCACACACCTCAACCGCGAAGGCTCGCGTTTTTCGGACGGCACCTACGGCGTCTACTACGCGGCCAGGGACATGCAGACGGCGATCGCCGAAACGGTCTACCACCGCGCGCGCTTCCTGGCACGCACCTGCGAGCCGCCCGGCGAGATCGACATGCGCACCTACCTGGCCGACCTGAAGGCGGATTTCGTCGACCTGCGCGGTTACGGCCGGGGCAAGCCCGACTACATGGATCCCGATGGCTACGCGGCTTCGCAGGCTTATGGATTGGCGCGGCGGGCCGAGGGCGCCAACGGCATCGCCTTCGACAGCGTGCGCCACCGGGGCGGGCAGTGTGTCGCGGTGTTCAAGCCGAAGGTCGTGGGCTCGTGCCGGCAGGGCCCACACATCTGCTACGTCTGGGATGGGCGGGGAATTTCGGTATGGTATGAAAAGAGCCCCACATCCCAGGTGAAACCATGACCCCCACGGCTGAAGAGAAGCGGCGCGTTTTCAGGCAGCTGCACGAAACGGGAACGTTTGTGATCCCCAACCCGTGGGACACCGGCAGCGCGCGGATGCTGCACGGCCTGGGCTTCAAGGCCCTGGCCACAACCAGCTCGGGCTTCGCCTGGTCTCAGGGGCGCGCGGACAACACCGTGCCACGCGACAGGGTCCTCGCGCACATCCGGCAGATCGTGGATGCGACGGACCTGCCGGTGAACGCGGACTTCGAAGCTGGTTATGCCTCCACCCCGGAAGGTGTCGCCGAAAGCGTGCGCATGGCGATCGCCACCGGTGTGGCCGGCCTGTCGATCGAGGATTCCACCGGCGACGAACACAACCCGCTGCGCGAACTCGGCGATGCCGTGGCGCGCATGAAGGCCGCGCGCGCCGCCATCGATGCCGCGGGCGGCACCACGATGCTGGTGGGCCGCGCGGAGAACTTCATCGTGGGGCGTCCCGATCTCGACGACGTGATCCGCCGGCTCAAGGCGTATTCCGACGCCGGCGCCGATTGCCTCTACGCGCCGGGCATCAGGACCCGCGCCGAGATCGCGGCGGTGGTGGCGGCCGTGGCTCCCAAGCCCGTCAACCTGCTCATCGGCTCCACCAGCGATCTCACGATGCGCGACGTCGCCTCGTTGGGGGTGCGCCGGGTGAGTGTTGGCGGCGCGCTGGCGCGCGCGGCATGGGGGGGATTCATGCTGGCCGCGAGAACGCTCGCCGAACAGGGGACATTCGACGGCTTCGCCGGGGCGATGCCGGGCAGCGAGCTGAACCGGTTTTTCCAGGCCCGCGGCTAGCGCAGCTTGCGCGTTCGATCATCGTGGCGAGCTCGTCCGGGGCCTAACGCGGCGCGGGTGGCGCGCCCAGTCGCGTGCCGCGCTGCGCGGCGCCGCCCTGCAGGAGCGTGAGGTGAGTGACATCACCCGCGGCGTTGGTGGAAAACTCCAGCGCCGCCTCCACCACCTTCAGGAAAAACAGCGTCTCGCTCGCCGGGAATATCTCCAGCTTCGGCTGGCGGCTCGCCTGGCTGAAGTAGCGATCACCTTCGCGCGTCACCGCGATGCTGAAGTCGGACGTGAGCGAATAGGCGCCCACGTAGCGGTCGAAGGCCGCGGGATCGGCCAGCTTCACTTCCTTGCGCAGCACTTGCGGGCGCTGCAGCAGCAGCGGCTGGCTCCGCAGGAAGAGGTGCGATCCGATGTCGGTCACCGGGTTGGCGGAGTTGCCCATCACCACCACCGCGCGTTTTTCCTTGCGGTCGGCGGCCATCACGCAGTTGGATCCGCCGGTGGCGCCCGCGTGCACCGCGACATCCGCGTTGGCCCCGGCCGACCACGCCACGCCCTGCATTCCCTGCGCGAGGCGTATCGCCGCGGCCAGCGGGGAGGGCTTCAGCCCCACGCTCACCTCGGCGAACTTCAGCATGTCGTTCATGGTGGAACGCAGCGCCCCCGCACCGGGCAGCGCGGGGATGTCCCACGCCGCGACCGGGTAGAGCGTGGCGCGGTGGGCCGTGGCGAAGCGATCGCGCATCGCCGCATCCATGACAATTACCGTGTCCTTCATGCCCAGCGGATCCAGCACGCGTTTGCGCAGCAGGCTCTCGTAGTCCATGCCGGCGCGCAGCGCCAGCGCGTGGCCCAGCAACCCGTAGCCGAGGTTCGAATACTGCCGCCCTTCCCTGACCGGCTGCGGGTGCTCGAACGCATCGAGGAATTCGTAGAGCATCGCCACGGTGTAGTCCGCGTACGGGTTGTCCATGTCGCGCATCGGCATGTTCGACGGGATGCGCGGCAGCCCCGAGGTGTGGGTGGCGAGCTGCACCAGCGTGATGTCGGTGCCGGCTGCCTTCAGCGCCTTGAGTGTGGCGGGCAGGTACTTCGAGACCGGATCGTTGAGCTGCACCTCGCCGCGATCCACGGCATCGGCCAGCAGCACGGCGGTGAACACCTTGGTGAGCGAGCCGATCTCGAACGGCGTATCGCCGTCGACCGCCTTGCCGCCTTCGGCCCGGGTGCGGCCCTCGGCGACCACCCGCGGCCCGGACTTGTCGACGATGCCCACCACGATGCCCACGCCGCGGCGGGCGACTTCCACGCGATCGTGGAGCACGCGGCGCAGCTGGTCGCTGGTGAGGTCGCCCTCGCGCTTGACCGAGTAGCTGAAGGGGTGCCACTTGCCATCCTGTTTTGCCAGCAGCACCGATTCGGCGGTGCCGGCGAGCCCCTCGAAGGACGAGGTGTATTCCACCACGATGTAGTCGCCCTTGGTCGCCTCCACCGGCGACTGGATGGGTGCGGCGGATTTCACCACGCGCTGGCGCAGCGCGCCGAGGGGAACACGCACGGTGTAGGTGGAATGTTCGAATGCGGCCAGGCGCATCGAGGCCTTGAGCGCCGGGGCCAGGCTCTCGTAACCTTCGGCATAACGGCGGGAATCGAGCGCGGCGAGCCAGCCGGCGGCGACCTGGGTCGCGGCCTCGAGGTCCTGCGGGGTGACCTGTGCGTGGGCGGGCGGGAAGGCTAGCAGCCATGCGAGGCTGCAGATGCGGAGTGTCAGGCGGACCGGAAAGCGCATGGCGCCATTGTAAGGCCCCGGCTGCTCAGGCGACGTAGCGCACGATGGCGGCGAAGTGCACGGCGCTGCCCACCAGCACGAAGCAATGCCAGATGCCGTGCCAGTGCTTGAAGCGTTCGTCGTAGAGGTAGAAAACGATACCGATGGTGTAGACGATGCCGCCCGCCAGCATCCAGCCGAAGCCATCGATCCCCAGGCCCTGCAGCAGCGGCTCGAGGGCGGCGAGTCCCAGCCAGCCCATCCCCAGGTAGATCGCCAGCGAGGTGAGCCTCAGGCCGCGGGCGACGCAGATCTCCTGCCACACGCCCAGCAAAGCCAGCGACCAGACCGCGGCAAAAAGTGTCCAGCGCCAGCTGGGATCGACGGTGACCAGGACAAAGGGCGTCCAGGTCCCGGCAATCACGAGGTAGATCGACACGTGGTCGACCTTGCGGAAGAAATCCTTCAGCCGCCCGCGCGTGCTGTGATAAAGCGTGGAGGCGAGGAAAAGGGTGACCAGCGTGAAGCCGTAGATCGCGAAGCTGGTGATGCGCCACGGGTCGCCGCGCGTGGCGGCCATCGAGAGCAGGCTGCCCGCCGCCCCAACCGCCATCACCGCGCCCGCAAGGTGCGTGTAGCCGTTGAATCGCTCACCGTAGTACATGAACCAATTGTTCCCCTGCCGCCCGGGGCAGGGCAGCGGAAAACCCCGCGACGGCGCGCAGGAATTTTCCTACGCCGGGCATGAGGTCGGCGGCTTGCATGGTCGCGGGATAGGGCATGCGGGCTCCAGGCTGGTATACACATCCGCAAGGCAGCGTTGCGCGAGAATGCGAAACATCACTGAGGAGCAGACATGAAACGGGTCTTGAACGGGCTGCTTTCCGGCCTCACTTTCTTCCTTTGGGCCACAACCGGCGCCGCACACCAGGGCGCGCACGAGGCCAAGGGGTCCGGCCGCGCCGTGGCGACGGAAACGGCGTTTGGCCGCGCCCACGATCCGCGCAAGGCCGGGCGCGTGGTGAAGGTGGAAATGGGCGACACCATGCGCTTCACTCCCGCCGAAATCACGGTCAGGCGCGGCGAGGCGGTGCGCTTCGAGGTGGTGAACAAGGGCGCCGTGATGCACGAGATGGTGCTGGGAACCCTGGCCGAGCTCAAGGAACATGCGGAGATGATGAAGAAACATCCGGGCATGGAACACGATGAGCCGCACATGCTGCACGTCGCTCCCGGCAAGTCGGGGCGGATGGGCTGGCGCTTCACGAAGGCGGGCGAGTTCCACTACGGCTGCCTGGTGCCCGGACACTTCGAGGCCGGCATGGTCGGGCTCATCCGAGTGGTCGAAAAGTGAACGCGAATAAAAGCTTGACCTTCCAATCGTGGGAGGGTTGAGGATGGCTCCATCGTTCAACCGCCTGGAGGCAAGCATGATGGACATCGTTGTTGAAGACATGAGCTGCGGACACTACACGCCGAGGCCAGCGTGAACACCACCGCGCTGCCGCGATTTCCCGCCGCGCCGGCGGCACTCGACCTCAAGGTCGAGGGGATGACGTGCGCCTCGTGCGTGGCGCGGGTGGAAAAGGCGCTGCTCAAGGTTCCCGGGGTTCGCGACGCCTCGGTGAACCTCGCCACGGAAACGGCGACTGTCCATGCGGATGGCGTCGTCGCCGAGGCGGCCATCGCCGCAGTGCGCAAGGCGGGCTACGAGGCGACGGTGAAGGTGGCCGGCGCGCCGGTCGTCGCGCAGCCGGCCCGCCGCGAAGGGCTGCAAGTGGCACTCGCCGCGCTGCTCACGGCACCGCTGGTGGTGCCGATGCTGGCCCAGGCCTTCGGGTCCCACTGGATGCTCGAGGGCTGGCTGCAGTGGCTGCTCGCCACGCCGGTGCAGTTCTATTTCGGCGCGCGCTTCTATCGCGCGGGCTGGAGCGCGCTGCTCGATCGCGCCGGCAACATGGATCTCCTGGTGGCACTCGGCACCAGCGCCGCGTATTTCCTCAGCGTCTACATGCTGCTCACGCAGGAAGGCGTGGCACACCTCTACTTCGAGGCCTCGGCGGTGGTGATCACGCTGGTGCGCCTGGGCAAGTGGCTGGAAGCGCGCGCCAAGCGCCAGACCACGGCGGCGATCCGGGCCCTGCAGGCGCTACGCCCGGATCGCGCGGTGCGGCTGGAAGGCGGCGTCGAGCGCGAGGTGGCGATCGAATCCCTGCGGGTCGGCGACCTGGTGGTCGCGCGCCCCGGCGAGCGCATCGCCGTGGACGGCGAGGTGGTGGAAGGCGAGACCCAGGCCGACGAATCGCTGATCACGGGCGAGAGCCTGCCGGTGGCGAAGGCGCCCGGCAGCCGCGTGACCGGCGGTTCGGTGAACGGCGACGGCCGGCTGGTGGTGCGCACCACCGCCATCGGCGCGGAGACCACGCTGGCGCGAATCATCCGCCACGTCGAGGACGCCCAGGCTGGCAAGGCGCCGATCCAGCGCCTGGTGGATCGCGTGAGCGAGGTCTTTGTGCCGGTGATTGTGCTGATCGCGCTGGTGACGTTCCTCGGATGGGGACTGGCGGGCGGCAACTGGGAAGTCGCGACACTCAACGCGGTTTCGGTCCTGGTGATCGCGTGCCCCTGTGCGCTTGGCCTTGCGACACCGACCGCGATCATGGCGGGCACCGGCGTGGCGGCGCGCTACGGCATCCTCATCAAGGACGCCGAAGCGCTCGAGCATGCTCACCGCATCCGCGTGGTGGCCTTCGACAAGACCGGCACGCTCACCGAGGGCAAGCCCCGCCTCGTGCAGCTGGAGGCGATCGAAGGGGATCGCGCCACGGTGCTGCGCCTGGCCGCGGCGGTGCAAGGCGGAAGCGAGCACCCGTTGGCGCGCGCGGTGATGGCTCTGGCGCTGGAGGAGGGCATCTTGGTTCCCCCGGCGTCGCAGGTGAAGGCCGGGCCCGGCCGGGGTGTCGAGGCACTGGTCGACGGGCGCAGGCTCGCGATCGCGAGCGCCCGCTGGGCGGAGGAACTCGGAACCGGGGGCGCCACCAACAATTAACGGGGCCCCACCGGTGGCCGGAAAAATTGGTGGGGGCCCCCGGGCACCCACACCCGCCCGCACACAAAACCCACCCC
>JBBREI010000043.1:0-21722 GCA_038203035.1 Burkholderiales bacterium | reverse complement strand
AAACGCAATGGAGTCCACAATGTACGCGGTCATAAAAACCGGCGGCAAGCAGTACCGAGTTGCCCCCGGCGAAAAAATCAAAATAGAACAGATACCGGCAGACGTTGGCGCTCAGATTGTCCTCGATCAGGTCCTGATGGTCGCGGACGGTGAGGCCGTTCAGCTTGGTACCCCCCTGGTGTCGGGAGCAAAGGTCTCCGCCACCGTCATTGCCCACGGGCGCGGCGTGAAGATCAAGATCTTCAAGATGCGCCGCCGCAAGCACTACCAGAAGACCCAGGGCCACCGGCAGAACTACACGGAAATCCGTGTGGATTCGATCGCCTAACCGAAGGACAGAGCAATGGCACACAAGAAAGCAGGCGGCTCATCCCGCAACGGACGCGATTCCGAAAGCAAGCGCCTCGGCCTCAAGGCCTACGGCGGCGAACTCGTGAATGCCGGTTCGATCCTCGTTCGCCAGCGTGGCACGCGCTTCCACCCGGGCATGAACGTGGGCATCGGCAAGGACCACACCCTGTTCGCAACGGCCACCGGCCACGTGAAGTATTTCAAGCAGGGGCCGAAGCAGAAATCCATGGTGACGATCGAGCCGGCCCAGCAATAACGGCTCTTCGCCCGCGAAAGAGCCCCGGAAACATCCGGGGCTTTTTTGTTTCTACCGGAGTAAATCGTGCCTGACCTGGGGCTCTTCATCGTGGCATCCGCGCTGCTCGCCGTCGCGCCCGGGCCGGACATCGTCTATGTCCTGACGCGTGGCATCGCGCAGGGTTGGCGCGCGGGCCTGGCCGCGGCCGTGGGCTTCGCCACCGGCTGCATCTTCCACACCGTGCTCGCCGCGGTTGGCATCGCGGCGCTGATCCGCTCCTCCGACCTTGCGTTCGACCTGGTGCGTTATGCGGGCGCGGCGTACCTGGTGTGGATCGGGATCCAGGCGCTGCGCCACAGCGCTTCGTTTTCGATCGATGGCGCGGGCGAGGCGCGGGCGCTGGGAACCATCTATCGCCAGAGCGTGATCGGCAACATGCTCAATCCCAAGGTCACGCTTTTTTTCCTCGCCTTCCTGCCGCAGTTCGTCGACACCGGCGCGGGCCATGTCGGCTGGCAGATGGCGCTGCTGGGGGCGGTTTTCATGGCGCTCACCGTGGTGATCTTCGGCGCGATCGCGGTCTTCTCGGGATGGATCGGCGCGTGGGTGCGACGCAAGCCCGCCATCGGCCAACGCCTCAACGTGTTCGCCGGCATCACCTTCATCGCGCTCGGCATCCGCGTGGCGCTTCCGGACTTCGCACCCCGATGAAGTTCTTCGACGAAGCCAGGATCGAGGTCATCGCGGGCGACGGCGGTGACGGCAGCGCATCGATGCGGCGCGAGAAGTCCGTGCCCCGCGGCGGCCCGGACGGCGGCGACGGCGGCCGCGGCGGCAGCATCTGGGTCGAGGCCGACAACAACCTCAACACGCTCATCGATTTTCGCTATCAACGAATCTTCCGCGCGAAAAACGGGGAAAACGGCCGCGGGCGCGATCAATACGGCAAGGGTGCGGAAGACATCGAGCTGCGCGTGCCCGTGGGCACGGTGATCAAGGAGGCCGTGACCGGCGAGGTGCTGGCCGACCTGGCGAAAAGCGGCGACCGCGTCCTGCTCGCGAAGGGCGGCAAGGGCGGCATCGGCAACATCCATTTCAAGTCGAGCGTGAACCGCGCGCCGCGCCAGTTCACCCACGGCGAGGAAGGCGAAAGCAAGCAGCTGGAGATGGAACTGCGGGTGCTGGCCGACGTCGGGCTGCTGGGCATGCCCAACGCCGGAAAATCCACCTTCATCCGCGCCGTCTCCTCGGCGAAACCGAAGGTGGCGGACTATCCGTTCACGACGCTGCACCCCAACCTGGGTGTGGTGCGCGTCGACACCAGCCGCTCGTTCGTGGTGGCGGACATCCCGGGGCTCATCGAAGGTGCGGCCGAAGGCGCGGGTCTCGGCCACCAGTTCCTGCGCCACCTGCAGCGCACCCACCTGTTGCTGCATATCGTGGACATCGCTCCGTTCGACGGGGCCGCCGATCCTGCGGCCGAGGTGAAGGCGCTGGCCGGGGAGCTGAAGAAATACGACGCCGCGCTTGCGAAGAAGCCGCGCTGGCTGGTCATGAACAAGGCCGACCTGCTGGAGCCGGCGGAGGCGAAGATACGCGCCGCGGCGCTGGTGAAGAAACTCAGGTGGACCAAGCCCTGGTTCGTGATCTCCGGCATTCGCGCCGAAGGCACGCGCGAGGTGACATTTGCCGTGATGGATTTCCTGGAAACGCAGCGCCGGGAGCCGGTGGAGTGAAAACCGCGCTTGCAGGCGCCCGGCGGGTGGTGGTGAAGATCGGCTCGAGCCTGCTCACCAACGCCGGCGCGGGCCTGGACGCCGCGGCGATCGCGGAATGGGCGCGCCAGGTCGGCGTGTTGCGCGCTCGCGGCATCGAGGTGCTGGTGGTTTCCTCGGGCGCCATCGCCGAAGGCATGAAGCGGCTGGGCTGGAAGCGCAGGCCCCACGCGTTGCATGAGCTGCAGGCCGCCGCGGCCGTCGGCCAGATGGGCCTGGTGCAGATGTGGGAATCGTGTTTTTCCGAGGTCGGGCTGCACACCGCGCAGGTGTTGCTGACCCACGAGGATCTCGGCGACCGGCGGCGCTACCTCAACGCGCGCACCACCCTGCGCAGCCTGCTCGGCCTGGGCGTGGTGCCGATCATCAACGAAAACGACACCGTGGTGGTCGACGAGATCCGCTTCGGCGACAACGACACCCTGGGTGCGCTGGTCACCAACCTGATCGAGGCCGACGCCCTCTTGATCCTCACCGACCAGAAGGGGCTCCATTCGGCGGACCCGCGCCGGGATCCGGCGGCCACGCTGATCCAGGCGGGCTTGGCGGGTGACCCGGCCCTGGAGGCCATCGCGGGCGGAGCAGGCACTCACATTGGCAGCGGCGGGATGCTCACCAAGATCCTCGCCGCCAAACGCGCCGCCCGCAGCGGCGCCCATACTGCAATCGCCTGGGGTCGCGAACCCAACCTGCTGGTGCGGCTGCTCGACGGCGAAACCGTCGGCTCGCTGCTTTCGGCCACGACCGCCCCGGTGACCGCGCGCAAGCAATGGCTGGCGGACCACCTCAAACCCGCGGGCCGCGTTGTGCTGGACGCCGGTGCGGTCAAGGCATTGATATCAGAGGGGAAAAGCCTGCTGGCGATCGGGGCAACCGCGGTCGAAGGACAGTTCGAACGCGGCGAGGTGGTGAGTGTGGCGGGCCCGGACGGGCGCGAAATCGCCCGCGGCCTGGTGAACTACGGCGCCGCCGAAACCGCGCTCATCCTGCGCAAACCCACCTCCGAAATCGAGGCGTTGCTGGGCTACGTCGCCGAGCCGGAGCTGATCCACCGCGACAACCTCGTGGTCCTTTAGGCCCAGGTGCCCAACCTGGTCACTTCCTGACCGGGAAGTGCAGAAAATTCGCTAGTTTTGCCAGTAGGTTGGCGCGCATGATTCTTGCACCAGCCATATACATTCAGGCCGGCCGCCTTGATAATGATGGCCTGAAGAAAAAGCAGTCCAAGGGAGAATTCGATGCGCACAAACCACCCCGCGTTCAGCCCGCCGCGTGCGGCCCGCTTGACGCCCCTCGCCGCTGCATTCGCGATGGCGCTTTCGCCCGCCGCCTTCGGCGTCTCGCTGGTGGTCAACACCACCGCGCCGACCGGACCCGGCAGCCTCGGCCAGGCCATCCTCGACGCCAACGCCGCCTGCGGCTCGAGCCCGGTCATCTCGTTTGCCCTGACCGGCACCGGCCCCTTCGTGATCCAGCCGTCGGCCCAGCTGCCCGCCTTCTGTGGCGCCATCGACGGCTACAGCCAGGCCGGCGCAACGGCCAACTCCGCCGCCGCAGGTTTTAATGCCGCGCTCAAGGTCACGCTCGACGGCAGCTCCCAGTCTTACGGCTGCGGGTTGACAAGCAACGCCGGCTACGGCCCGATCGTGGTCAAGGGCCTCACGATCCAGGACTTCGATAGTGGCGTCTGCGGACGAGCCGACCTCTTCGGCAACGTCATCAGGAACAACAACTACGGCGCGGATCTCTACGACTACGGTTTCACTATCGGGGGATCGGCACCCGCGGACCGCAACGTCTTCACCGGCAACACCAGCGCCGGCATCTACATTTCGGGCGGCGGCGCGTACGTGGAGAACAACTTCATCGGCACCGCCAACGGTTCCACCGCGGCGGCGAACGGCAAGGGCATCTACATCGCCAACAACGGCGGGACGATCATCGACAACGTGATCTCCGGCAACTCGGATGTGGGCGTGTACGTCGACAACGACTACGGCGGAACCGCAATCTTCGGCAACCGCATCGGCCTGAACGCCGCCAAGAGCGGCAAGATCGCCAACGGGGGCGGTGGCGTGTACATCAATGGCGGCGGCAGTCTCGATATCAGCGGCAACCTGATCGCAGGAAACGGTGTTTTTGGCATCGGGTTCAACTATTCCTACGACCTCAACATCTCGGATAACGTGATCGGCCTGAGCTACGGCGGGTCGCCGCTACCCAACACGCGCGGCATCGATGCGTACTGCGGCGGCTATGTCTCGATCGCGGGCAACGTCATCGCGGCGAACCAGTTCGAGGGCGTGCTCCTCGACGGCACAAGTGGCGCCTCCCTCGTAGGCAACACCATCGGCGATAACGGCACGTCGGGTGTGCGGATCGACATCGGTAGCTGCTATGGCGGCGACAATTTCCTGGGCGACAACCTCGTGACCGGCAACAAGCAGGATGGCGTATTGATCACCGGCGCCAGCACCGGCAACACGATATACGCCAACAGCATCCACGCCAACGTGCGCAAGAACATCAACCTCAACAACAACCCGACGACGCTGCCCAACGACAGCACCGATGCCGACGGCGGCTCGAACAACCAGCAGAACTATCCGGCCCTGGACGAAGCGGTGACCGATGCCGGCGATGATGTGACGTACATCTCGTATTCGCTCGATTCGATCAACAACACCTCGTTCCAGGTCGATTTCTACGCCAACGACGCCGCGGGCGGCCCGGCCGGCAAGACCTTCATCGGCGAGGAAACGGTTTTCGTGTACGGCGGCGTCTACTTCGGCACTTTCCCGGCCAACGGCGTCCACAACCACATCTCCGCGACGGCGACCAACCTCAGCACCGGCGACACCTCCGAATTCTCCCCGCAGGTCGCTTCCATCGCCGCTCCCGCGGCCACGGTGACACCTTCCACGGTCAATTTCGGCGATGTGCTCGTCAACACGGAAAGCGCCCCCCGCACGATCACCATCCGCTCGGTGGGCGACATCCCCTACGAGATCGAATCGATCGACGAGTCGGGCTTCTGCTATGGCGGCAGCCAGGACGTGATGGGCGTGGCCTCGGCGGCCCCCAGCCTGTGTTATGGCGGCGCCTTCATCTGCGAGACCACCTGCACACCCACGCCCTACGCCAAGAACCAGAGCTGCCGCATCACTGCCCGGTTCGCGCCGACCTTAACCGGCACGTATTCGACCAACCTCTATATCTGCGACAACACCACCAGCAGCCCGAAATCGATCCTGCTGACCGGCCAGGCGGTCCTGCCGCCGCCGATTGTTGTCACCCCCAGGGCATGGGACTTCGGCAGCATCCCGATCGGCGAGGCGGGCGAACCGAAGCGCTTCGTGGTCTCCAACATCGGCTACGGCGGGCTCAACCTGGAAAGCCTCGCCACCACCGGCGAATTCGACGTGCTGAACTCCACTTGCGGCTCGTTCCTCTACGGCGGCTCCTCGTGCGACGCGGTGGTGAACTTCCTGCCCACGCAAACGGGTGAGGCCACCGGCAGCTTCGTGGCGACGTATTCGTCGTTCGTTTATGGCGGCACCATCGATTCGGGTCCCGTGATCGGCCCGACCCTCTACAAGGCCGGCGCAACCCTCACGGGCATCGGCATCGGCGGCGGCTCGCTGGTGCTGCCGGGCCCCATCGAGCTCGGGGCGGCAACGGTCGGCGGCGGACCGATCAGCCGTTCCGTCGAACTGCGCAACAACGGCACACAACCGGTCAACATCTCGAGCATCACGCTGTCGGGTCCGTTCACCCTGGTGAACAATTGCCCGGCCTCGCTGGCTGCCGGGGCCAGTTGCTCGCTCGTCATCGGCTTCCGCGCCACCGCGGCAGGGGATGCCAACGGCTCCCTCACCGTCGTCAGTGATGCCGCCGGCGGATCGGGAGAAATCAGCGTGCATGCAACCGGGCAGGTTGTCGCGGCCCCGCTGCTGCAGATCTCCCCCAGCTCCATCGGCTTCGGCGACCGCGTAATCGGCTCGCAAAGCTCCGCCCAGACCGTCACCATCACCAACGTCGGGGGTGTTGCGGCCACGCTCAGCCTCACGACCACCTCGATCGACTTCCTGATCGCGGGCAACTCGTGTGGCACCTCGCTTGCGCCCCAGGCTACGTGCTCCGCGCTGGTGGCTTTCCGTCCGCTACTGGGATTCGGCCAGCGCCTCGGATCCCTGGTGGTGACCAGCAACGCCTCCAACAGCCCGCAGGGCGTGGCCCTGAGCGGCACCGGCTGCCGTCCGTACGTGGGTGCGGAGAATCGAATCGGATCCAGCTCGAACTGCGCGCCCTGACCGGGGCGCGTAGTTCGCAATGGCCCGCGCGATCTTCGCCTGGGAGTTGGGCGGGGACCTGGGCCATGCGCGGCGCACGCTGCACATTGCCCGGGAACTGCGTGCGCTCGGGCACGATATCGCCTTCACCTTCCTCGACCTCGCACCGCTCGGCGGCGAACCCGCGGGCACGCTGGAATGGTTCCAGGCACCCGTCATCCCCTCGCCCGCCCGCCCATCGACCGGCCCCGTCAGCGCCTCCGAGATCCTGCTGAACCGCGGCTACGGGGACGCCGCCGGCGTGGCGGGCGGCCTTCGCGGCTGGCTTTCGCTCTTCGCGATGTGGAAACCCGATGTGGTGGTGGCCGACTACGCGCCCGGTGCCATGCTGGCCGCGCGGGCAGCCGGCTTGAAGCGAGTGGCCATCGGCAGCGGGTTCTCGACACCCCCGGTCCACGAGCCGATGCCCGCACTGCGCAGCTGGTCGCCGCCGCAGGAAGGCACGCTGCGCCTGCTCGACGCGCGCCTGCTGGCCTCGGTGCAGGACGCGTTTGCGCGCCTGGACCTGCAGTCGCGAGCGCCCGCCCGTGCCGGCGCGCTCTTCGAGGCCGATGCCACCTTGCTGTGTGTCTGGCCCGAGGTGGATCCATTCGGCCCGCGCGAGGAAGTGGAATACCTCGGCCCGCAGGACGATGCCGACGCCGGCGGTAAAGCCGCCTGGCGCACGCAGGCCCGGCCGCGAATCTTCGCTTACCTGAAGCCGCGTGACCCGCGTTTTTCGGCGCTCCTCGAATCGATCCGCGCGGTCGCAGGCGAGGCGATCGTGGCGGCGCCGGGACTGTCCACCGAGCAGGCGCTCAAGCTGTCCTCGCCCACGGTGCGTGTACGCAACGAGGCGCTGGCACTGGCGCCGCTGCTCGCGAGTGCCGACCTTTGCGTCTGCCACTCGGGGGCCGGCATCGTCGGCCGGTCGCTGGAAGCCGGGGTGCCCCTTGCCCTGGTGCCGCAACAACTCGAGCAGTACCTGGTGGGCCGGCGTGTCGTGACCGCGGGCGCCGGAGTCATGGTGGCGCTCGACGAAGGCATATCGGATTTCAGGGCCTGGCTCGGCGAAGCCCTCGCGCGCGCCGACCTGCGCGCGGCGGCCGCGGCTTCACTCGTACACGGCCGTGCGCGCGCCAGCGTCGCCGCGCGTATCGCCCGCGAAATGGGGGCCTGACCGTGGCGCGTGTCGCATTTGCCTGGGAGCTGGGCGGCGAATACGGCCACGTCATGTCGTGCGCGGGCCTGGCGCGTGGCCTCGAGATGCGCGGGCATCACATCGGCTTCATGTTCCGCGAGCTGCGCCAGCTGGGTGTCATCCCCGAAGCGCGCAACTACGACGTGTACCAGGCCCCGCGCAGCGCGCGCGAAGGCATGGATGTCTCGCCGCGACCGGCCGGGTATCCCGACATCCTGCTCGGGTGCGGCTATCGCAACCCGCGCGAGCTGACCGCGCTGGTGGGCGGGTGGCGAAGCCTCTTCGAGCGCTGGAAACCCGACCTCATCGTGGTGGACTTCGGTCCCACGGCGCTGCTGGCCGCGCGCTCGCTGGGCCTTCGCTGCGTGACCTACGGCAACGGCTTCTTCGTGCCCCCGCGAACCGCCCCGCTGCCCGCGTTCCGCGTGGACGATGCAATCGATCCCGTGGTGCTCGCGGCCTCCGACGCACACGTGCTGGCGAGCGCAAACGCCGCGCTGGCGCATTTCGGGGCGCCGCCGCTCGGCCGCCTGGCGGACCTGTTCGAAACCGCCGAGGACTTCCTCTGCACACTGCCGGAGCTGGACCACTACGGCGGGCGCGAACCCTCGGGCTACTACGGGCCGCGGGTGCGCTTCGACCGCGGCGCCGACGTGACGTGGCCGCAGGGCGGCGGCAAGCGCATCTTCGTCTACGTGAAACGCGAGATGGTGCAGCTGGAAGCGCTGCTGGGTCTCATCGCGAGCTCCCCGCACCGCATCGTGAGCTACATCCCCGAACTCGACGCCACACGGCGCGCGCGCATCGTGGGGCGCAACCACGTCTATTCGGACCGGCCGCTCAGGCTCGACACTTTCCTCAAGGGATGCGACATGCTGGTCACACACGGCGGCGAAATTGCCGCCGGCTGCCTGACCTACGGCATCCCGGCGCTGGCCTTCCCGACGCACTACGAGCAGTACATCACCGCCCGCCGGCTGCAGCAGCTGGGGACGGGATTCTGGTGCGCGCCGCACGCCACCGCGGACGATGTGGCGCGCGGATGGAGCCAGGTGCTTGAAAACCCGGTCTACGCGGCGTCGGCGCGCGCCTTCGCCGCGCGCTACAAGTCGTTCTCGCCGGCGGAGCAACGCCGGCGCATCATCGCCCGCATAGAGGCATTGCTCTCGAAGGGCGGGGCTATACTCTCGCCCACAACAACCAGCCAGGGATAAACGATGAACCTCGTCGACCGCGTCAAGAAGATCCTGATCTCGCCCAAGCAGGAATGGGCCGTGATCAACACCGAATCGCAGACCGTCTCGAGCCTCTACACGCAATACGTGATGATCCTGGCGGCGATACCCGCGGTTGCGTCCTTCATCGGGTTCTCGGTGGTGGGCTACACCGGCTTCGGCACCGCCTACCGCGTGCCGATGGGCGCGGGGCTCGCCAGCATGATCCTGGGCTACGTGTTGTCGCTCGCATCGGTCTACGTGATCGCGCTGGTGATCGACGCGCTCGCGCCGAATTTCGGCGGCGAGAAGGATTTCATCCAGTCGCTGAAGGTCGCGGCATTTTTCCCCACCGCCTCGTGGATCTGCGGGATCTTCTCGATCCTGCCCACGCTCGCCATCCTGGGCGTGATCGGCGGGCTCTACAGCCTTTACCTGCTGTATCTCGGCCTGGGCCCGCTGAAAAAGGTACCCGAGGAAAAAGCGATCGGCTACACCGTGGTGGTGGTGATAGTCGCGATTGTGCTGATGGTTGTGATCTCGACCGTCGCCGCCCTCGTCACGCCTTCGCCGATGCGCGGCTTCTAGGCAAGCTAGGCGTCGCTTGCCGCCGGGGCCGGCACCAGGATCGACCCCGGCTTCATCGCCCCGCGCCCGTGTTTGCGCCGGCGCCCGTAGGGCGAAAGCCCGACGGTGCGCGGGATGACCTCCAGGAACGACGAGAGCTGCTCCAGCCCCAGGCGATAGGATTCGCGCTTGAAATCGATCACCGCCTCGAGGGGTACCCAGTAGTCGTGCCAGCGCCAGGCGTCGAATTCCGGGTGACCGCTGGCACGCAGGCTGATGTCGCAATCGCGGCCGACCAGGCGCAGCAGGAACCAGATCTGCTTCTGGCCCTTGTAGGTGCCGCGCCATTCGCGCTTCACCCAGTGGTTGGGCACGTGGTAGTGCAGCCAATCACGCGTGCGTCCCAGGATGCGGACGTGGTGGGGCAGCAGCCCCGTTTCCTCCGTCAACTCCCGGAACATGGCTTGTTCCGGAGTCTCCCCCTGCTTGATGCCACCCTGGGGGAACTGCCAGGCGTGCTCTTTGATCCGCTTGCCCCAGAACACCTGGTTCCGGGCGTTCACGAGCACGATGGCGACGTTCGGGCGGTAACCATCCCGATCGATCATGGCGTCCACCATCAATCCGTTAAGTTGAGACCATTTTTCCACAGTTTGCGAGTGCCCGCCAGCCACCGGCCGGAGCATTCGAGCGTGTAGAATAGCGGGCTCTTAACTCGATGATTTCACGCGAAAAAGACCCATGCGCGCCAGCCAGTACTACATCGCCACCCTGAAGGAGGCCCCCCAGGAGGCCGAGCTCGCCAGCCACCGACTCATGCTGCGGGCGGGCCTCATCCGCAAGCTTTCCAGCGGCCTTTACTCGTGGATGCCCCTGGGACTGAAGGTCCTGCGGCGGGTCGAATCCGTGGTGCGGGAAGAGATGAACCGCGCCGGCGCCCTCGAGATGCTGGCCCCCCCGATCCAGCCGGCGGAGCTGTGGCAGGAGACCGGCCGCTGGGATCTCTACGGCCCGATGATGCTCAGGATCAAGGACCGCGCCGAGCGCGAGTTCTGCTACGCGCCGACCGCCGAAGAGGTGCTGTGCGACATCGTGCGCAAGGAGATCCGCAGCTACCGCCAGCTGCCGGTCAACTTCTACCAGGTGCAGACCAAGTTCCGCGACGAGATCCGCCCGCGCTTCGGCGTGATGCGCGCGCGCGAGTTCACCATGAAGGACGCCTATTCCTTCGACACCAGCTTCGAGAACCTGCAGAAGAGCTACAAGGCGATGTACGACGCGTACACGCGCATCTTCACGCGCCTGGGACTGCAGTTTCGCGCGGTCGCGGCGGATTCGGGCGAGATCGGCGGCACCGGCTCGCATGAATTCCAGGTGCTCGCGAGGTCCGGCGAGGATGCCATCGCGTACGCGCCGGATTCGGACTACGCCGCCAACGTGGAGCTTGCCGAGGCGGTTGCGCCCGCCGGGGGCCGCGCGCCGACCGCGCAGCAGATGCAGAAGGTCGCAACGCCCGGCAAGCACACCTGCGAAGCGGTCGCCGCCTTCCTCGGCATCCCGATCGAGAGAACCATCAAGTCCCTGGTGGTCATGGCCTCGGCCGAGGGCCGCCCCGACGAGATGGTGATGCTGCTGGTGCGCGGCGACCACATGCTCAACGAGATCAAGGCGACAAAGGTCGCCGGCCTGAAGCCGTTCCGCTTCGCCACCGACGCGGAGATTCGCGAGCGCCTCGGCGCGCCCGCGGGCTCGCTCGGCCCGGTGGGGCACGCGATTCGCATCGTGGCCGACCGCACCGTCGCAGCGATGGGCGATTTCTGCTGCGGGGCGAACGACGACGGCTACCACCTCACCGGCGTGAACTGGGGTCGCGACCTGCCGGAACCCGAGACCGTGGCCGACATCCGCAACGTGATCGCCGGCGATCCGTCGCCCGACGGCAAGGGCACACTCGAGCTGGTGCGCGGCATCGAGGTGGGTCACGTCTTCCAGCTGCGCACCACCTACAGCGCGAAGATGGGCGTCACCTACATCGACGAGAAGGGCGAGACGAAACCGATGGAGATGGGCTGCTACGGCATCGGCGTCACGCGCGTCGTGGCCGCCGCCATCGAGCAGAACCACGACGAGAAGGGGATCATCTGGCCGGAGCCGATGGCGCCCTTTCTGGTGGCGATCGTCCCGATGGGCTACGGGCGCAGCGAATTGGTGAAGGCCACCGCCGACAAGCTCTACGCGGACCTGCTGGCCGAAGGCATCGACACATTCCTCGATGACCGCGACGAACGTCCCGGCGTGTTGCTGGCCGACCAGGAGCTCATCGGAATCCCGCACCGCATCGTGGTGGGCGACCGCGGCCTGAAGGAAGGCGTCGTCGAATACCAGCATCGCCGCGACGCGGCGGCCACGAAGGTCGCGCTGGCCGACGCTGTCGCGCACCTGCGCTCGCGCCTTGTGCACGGGAATGTGGCCAAAGGCTGAGCTTCGACGGCTCGCCGCGGCCGTGCTGCTGTGCGCGCCGTTGGCGGCCATCGGGGGAGCGCAGCAATACGAGGTGCTCTCCGCCTCGGTTCGCGCAACCCTCGCCCGCGCCGTCAACGATCGCGGCACCGTCGACATCAAGGACATGGATACACGCGTCTGGGTGCGCGCCATGACGCGGCGCGTGTCCAACCGCTTTCCCGACGAGGAGGCCGCGCGCCAGTTCCTTGCGCTGGTGCGCTACGAATCGATGCGCGCCGGGCTCGACCCGCATCTCGTGCTTGCGGTGATCGACGTCGAAAGCAAGTTCCGCAAATACGCGGTCTCGAAGGCGGGCGCGCGCGGGCTGATGCAGGTGATGCCGTTCTGGGTGAAGGAGCTGGGCGCGCCGGGCACCGGCCAGAACCTGTTCCAGGAACGCGTCAACCTTCGTTATGGCTGCACCATCCTGCGCCACTACCTGGACCGGGAGCGCGGGAACACCGCCAACGCGCTGGCGCGATACAACGGCAGCCTCGGCCAGCCGGACTATCCCAACCTGGTGCTGAAGGCCTATCGCGAACGCTGGGCGCTCGCCGCCGCTCAGGCCTTCGCGGGCGGCGCCTTCGAGGTGGCATCCTCGAGCGACTTCCTGGTCACCCGGCCGGGCCGGTCGTAGACCACCTTGCCCGAGGGATCGTAGATCCGCGTGGTCGGCAGGGCGCGTGGCTCACCCAGTTGCTTCTCGACAGCGTCATCCGAAAGCACCAGCGCGTAGTTGTGCCCGACCTTCCGGGCGAACTGCTTCACCTTCGCGGCATCCGCGGCATCCACGGCCACGCCGATCACCACCACGCGCGGATGCTCCTTCTGGAAGGCGGCGATCTCGGGGATTTCCTGGATGCAGGGCACGCACCAGGTGGCCCAGAAATTGAGGACCACCCACTGGCCCTTGTAATCGGCGAGGCGATGGCGGGTTGCCGCGGTGTCGGTGAGGTCGAAGGCTGACGCGCCGAGCGCCAAAGTGGCGCAGAACGTCACCGCGGCAAATCGTGACAACCGCAATAACGGTTTGGTTTTCAAAAGCAAATTCCTCATCTATGCTTCAATAGAGCTTACTCGAAAAGTGACTACATGCCGCTGGCCCTGAGCTTCCCCGCTGATCGCGTCGCCCCCCCGAAGGATCTCGAGATCCGTCCCAGGCAGGTCAAGGCCTGGGTCGAATCGCTGCCGATGGCGCAGAGCTTCGAGGCCGCGCGCAAGTTGAGCGCCCACCTGGCGGGCCTGAACCGCGCCAAGCTCGAACTCGACATCCGGCTGCAGTTGCTGGAGATCTACGCGCCCACGGCCGCGATCGCCCTCGACGAGCTGGATGCGGTCTATTCCAAGGCCACGCTCCCCCTCAGCGCGCGCGCCCGGGAGGCGCTCACCCTGGCGCGCGACCTCGCCGCGGAACTCGCTACCGGGTACAAGATCGCGATTGTCGAAAAAGACGGCAAGCTCATCGCGTTTGGCGCGAAGAAACAGCTGCCCGTGCTGGTCGCCCGCGCCATGCGATACCTGCTGGTGGGCCTGCTCGCAAGCTACAAGTCGTACACGCCGGTGCCGCGTGGCATCTGGCGCGAACTGCACGAGCTCTACCTGCATGCCGAACGCGAAGGCGTGGCGAAGGAATACTTCGACGCCGAGGCGAAGCTGTCCGCCTTCGACCTCTATACCGAGGCCCTGCTGCTTTCCCTCAGCGACCCGTACCGGCTGGTGCAGGGCGAAGCGGACAGGATCCTCGCGCAGGCGCGCGCCTATCGCGGCACCGTGACGCTCGGGCGCGAACGTCCCGCCACCCGATCCGACGCACATTTCCTCGTCCCCTGCGATACCGACCGGCCGCCGAAAGCGGTGCCGCAGATCAATGACGACGTGGGCGGGTCCAACTGGCGCCTGCTGGACGCCAACCCGGTGGTCGACAAGCTGCGCGCCAAGAAACTCGCGGCCGAAACCGGCAACGTCTCGGCCACCATGAGCAAGTCGCTTGGCCCCGACGGATTGTCGCTGCTGGCGCGCCTGATCCTGCTGTGGGGCGATCCACCCAAGCGGTCGCAGCGCCGCGATCCGTCGCAATCCAGCGTCGCGATCTGCGTGGGCCTCAAGGCCGTGGGCCATTTCGTCGCCTTCGAGCCGCGCCTGGACCCGGCGGCGGAAGCCGATGCCCTCAAGCGCGGCATCACCATGCCGCTGATGGCGCTGCCGACCGACGACGCCTCGCAGGCCGTCCCGGTGTTCGAATGGGATGTCGTGAACCAGAGCGTGGGCGGCCTGAAGGTGCGCCGCATGGGCACGGTGCCGCAGCCGATTGGTGTGGGCGAGGTGGTGGGCGTCAAGCTCATCGACCGGTCGCGCTGGGCCATCGGCGTCGTGCGCTGGCTCACGGTGTTCGACGAGGGCGGGATGGAGTTCGGCATCCAGTTCCTCGGCAGCATGGCGCGGCCGGTGTGGGTGCAACCCACCATCACCGCGGCCCCGCAGGCCAAGCTGGGCTTGCGCCTGGGCGCGGGCGACGACGGATCGGAAACCGACGCGCTGCTGACCCCGCCGAATACCTACTCGGACCTGCGCGAATTCGAACTCAACGACGAAGGCGACGTCGCCTGCGTGCGCGCCAACGGGCTCATCGAGAAGACGGGGCGCTTCGAGCTTTTCCACGTTTCGCCTTCCTGACCTCGGGCCACTCCCCGAGCGCGGCGGCGAGTTCGGCCCCGAACAGCACGATCAGCCACGACAGGTAGATCCAGAGCAGGAAAAGCGGCAGCGCGGCAAACGCGCCGTACGCCACGCTGTAGGCGTGCGCATGCGCGACGTAGAACGCAAACCCCTCCTTCGCGAGCTCGAACAGCATGGCGGCGACAAAGCCACCGGCGAGCGCATGCCAGGCGTTGACGCGGCCGTGGGGCACCAGCCGGTAGATGAGGAAAAACGCCAGCGTGCTCACGGCCGAGGGCACCGCCTGCAGCAGGAACGAATGCGCGGGCGCCGGCACGTTGGCCCAGCGGTCGGGCAGCGACATCAGGTAGGTCGTGGTGGAGACGCTGACCACGATCAGCAGCGGGCCCACCACCAGCAGCGCGACGTAGGCCAGCACCGAAACCCAGAACGCGCGCCGCTCGTTCGCGCGCCAGATCGCATTGAGCGAACGGTCGGCGGTGAGCATCATCGAAACCGCGGCCACGAACAGGAACAACACCCCGAGGGTCGTGAGCTTGCGCGCGTTGGCCGCGAACTCCGGCAGGTACACGGTGATGATGCGCCCGGCGATTTCGGGCATGAGGTTCAGCAGCAGGAAAACCTTCAGCTGCGTCATCACCTCGTGGAACACCGGGGTGCCCGACAGCAGCGCCACCACAATCGCGAACATCGGCACCAGCGCCAGCAGCGTGGAGAACGACAGGCTGCCGGCGATCTGCGGGCAGCGGTCCTCGGTCCAGCGCCGCAGCACGAAACTCACGAAGCGGAAGGCCGAAACGGCGAGGGTGAAAGGGTTTGACCGCACGGCGGCTATCATAGAGCACATGGCAGACATCCTCGTCCTCTACTACAGCGCCACGGGCTCGGTGCAGGCGCTGGCCCAGGCGGTGGCGCGCGGCATCGACAGCGTGGAAGGCATGCAGGCGCGCCTGCGCACGGTGCCGAAGGTCGCGCCGGTGATCGGCACGCCGTTGCCCGCGGTCCCCAGCGAAGGCGCTCCCTACGTGGAGGCGCGGGACCTGGAGGAATGCGCCGGGCTCGCGCTCGGTTCACCCACGCGCTTCGGCAACATGGCCGCGCCGCTCAAGTATTTCATCGACAGCCTGGGCGGCGAATGGAGCCGAGGCACTCTCGCCGGCAAGCCGGCGGCGGTGTTTTCCTCCACGGCCTCGATGCACGGCGGGCAGGAAGCCACCCTGCTGTCGATGATGCTGCCGCTGCTGCACCACGGGATGGTGGTGGTTGGCATCCCGTATACGGAACCCGAGCTCAACTCCACCCGGTCGGGCGGCACGCCGTACGGCGCCACCCATGTCTCCGGGATCGCCAACGACCGCCCGGTCGCCGGCGAGGAATCGCGCCTCGCCTTCGCCCTCGGCAAGCGGCTGGCCCTGGTAGCGAAGAAGCTGGCTGCGTGACCGATGCACGCGGCGTCCCCCGCGAAATCGCGGGCGCGGCCAGGCGCTACTGGCTCGCCGCCTGCGCGTGCCTCGTCGCGCTGATTTTCCTGCTGGTGGCCTGGGAAGGGTTCCTCGCGCCGATACGGCCGGGCGGCTCCTGGCTCACGCTGAAGGTGCTGCCGCTGATGGCGCCGCTTTTCGGGGTGCTGCGCGGCAGGCGCTACACCTTCCAGTGGAGCACGCTGCTGATCTGGGCCTACGCGGCGGAAGGGGCGATGCGCACCTACACCGACACCGGCCTTTCCGCGCAGCTTGCCTTCGTGGAGGCGGTGCTCTCGATCGTCTACTTCAGCGCGGCAGTGGCGTATCTGCGGGCGACGCGGGTTCCTTGAGCCGGATCTCCTCGTGCAGCGAGATGGCCGCCACCAGCACCTCGCGCAGGAAGATGATCAGGGATACCGTCAGCGCGAAGACCGAGGCGATGAAGAGGATCGCAACCGTGCGCGACAGGTCGAGCGAGGTGTACGCGCCCAGGAACGCCGTGCCGATCAGCAGGCAGATGAGCAGCGCCGACATGACGCAGAAGCCGATCGACCACAGCACCAGGCGGATGCGCCGCCCCAGCAACGCCAGCTCGACCACGCTTTCGACGCGCTGGTCGCCGCGGGTGACGGGCAACAGGTCTTCCACGAACCGCCTGCGGTCGATGGCGCGCGCCAGGCGTCCCAGCAGCGCGTTGATGAGCGAGGCGATGGCCGTCAGCATGAACACCGGCGCGATCGCCAGCTGGATCACGCGCGTGATGTCGAAGACGTGGGCGTCGTAGGACGGCATTTCAGGCCTCCGGTCGCGCGGCGCGGGACTTGATCAGGGCGAAAACCAGCGGCAGCAGGGAAACCACGATGATGCCGATGATGATCGCGGTGAGGTTGCCGCGGATCCACGGGATGTTGCCGAAGAAGTAACCCGCGTAGATCAGCGATGCCACCCACAGGACGCCGCCGGCGACGTTGTAGGCCATGTAGCGGCGCGCGTTCATCTCCCCCATGCCGGCGATGAACGGAACGTAGGTGCGCACGATCGGCAGGAAGCGCGAGATCACCACCGCCTTGCCGCCGTGGCGTTCGTAGAACGCATTGGCGCGCTCCAGGTGCGCGGGGTTGAGCCAGCGCGAGCCGCTGCCGGTGAAGAAGCGTTTTCCGAGCCAGCGGCCGATGGCGTAGTTGACGCTGTTGCCCAGAACCGCGGCCGCGATCAGGAGCACCACCAGCAGGTGCGCGTTGAGCGATCCGGTGGCGGCGATCGCCCCGGCCACGAACAGCAGCGAATCGCCGGGCAGGAACGGCGTCACCACGAAGCCCGTTTCCGAAAAGATGATGGCAAACAGGATCGCGTACACCCAGAGGCCGTATTGCTGGACCATGCGCACCAGGTGCGCATCGAAATGCAGCACCAGGTCGATGAGATCCGCAACCATCAGGGAACGGCTTGTTCCGTGGCTTTTTTCTCGGGCTTCACGAAATCCTCGCGCGAGGCCCCGAGGTATTTCGCCAGCGGTGCCGCCACCAGCACCGAAGAGTAGATGCCGAAGCAGATCCCGATGGTCAGCGCGAGCGCGAAGTAATGCAGCGTGGCACCGCCGAAGAAGAGGATCGACAGCACCATCATCTGCGTGCTGCCGTGGGTGATGATGGTGCGCGAGATGGTGCCGGTGATCGAGGCGTCCATCACCTCGTCGACCCCGGCGCGGCGCATCTTGCGGAAGTTCTCGCGCACCCGGTCGAAGACCACCACCGATTCGTTCACCGAATAACCGAGCACCGCGAGGATGGCCGCCAGCACCGGCAGCGAGAATTCCCACTGGAAAAGCGCGAAGAATCCCAGGATGATCACGACGTCGTGCAGGTTGGCGATGATGGTGGCCACCGCGAAGCGCCATTCGAAGCGGAAGGCCAGGTAGACCATGATGCCGATGCAGACGAAAAGCAGCGCCAGCGCGCCGTCGGCGGCGAGTTCCTTGCCGACCTGGCTGCCGACGAACTCCACGCGCTTCATCTCGGCCGAGGCGTCCTGCGCCTTCAGCGCCCGGGTGACCGCCTCGGCCTGTTTCTGCATCTCGACGTTCTGGCTGGTGCCCTCGACGCTCTTGAGCGGCAGTCGGATCAGCACGTCGCGCGACGAGCCGAAGTTCTGCACCGAGATGTCGGTCAGCCCGATGCCGTTCAACGCGGTGCGGATCTTCTCCGGCTCGGCGGCGTGGTTGTAGCTGACCTCCATCACCGTGCCGCCGGTGAATTCGATCGAGAAATGCAGCCCGCGCGTGGCCAGCAGCGCCACCGCCACCAGGAAGGTCACCAGCGAAATAATGTTGAAGACCTTCGCATGGCGCATGAAGGGGATCGTGCGCCGGATCTTGAAGAATTCCATGGTTACGCCGCCACTTTCTTGCTGGTGCCGTCTTTCTTCTTGCCGTCGCCCTTGTCATGCCAGCTGGTATCGCCGATCGACAGCCTGGCCACCTTCTTGCGCCCGCCGTAGATCAGGTTCACCAGCCCGCGCGAGACCACCACGGCGCTGAAGATCGAGGTCAGGATGCCCAGGCAGTGGACCACCGCGAAGCCGCGCACCGGCCCGGAGCCGAAGGCCAGCAGCATGAGGCCGACGATGAGGGTGGTCACGTTGGAGTCCAGGATGGTGCCGAAGGCGCGGTCGTAGCCGGCCTGGATCGCCATCTGCGGGGACATGCCGCTGCGCAATTACTCCCTCACGCGCTCGTTGATCAGCACGTTGGCGTCGATCGCCATGCCGAGCGTGAGCGCCACGGCCGCGATGCCGGGCAGCGTGAGCGTGGCCTGCATCATCGAAAGCAGCGCCACCAGGAAAACGAGGTTGGAGGCCAGCGCCACCACCGAGATCACACCGAAAAGCGCGTAGTAGACGATCATGAAGGCCGCGATCGCCGCGAAGCCCCACAACACCGCGTGGTAGCCCTTTTCGATGTTTTCCTTGCCCAGGCTCGGGCCGATGGTGCGCTCTTCGATGATGTCCATGGGGGCCGCGAGTGCGCCGGCGCGCAGCAGCAGCGCCAGGTTCTTGGCCTCCTGCGCGTTGGGCATGCCGGAGATCTGGAAGCGGTTGCCGAATTCCTCGTTGATCACGGGCCAGGTGAGCACGGTGGTGCCGTTTTTTTCCACCAGCATCATCGCCATGCGCTTCCTCACGTTTTCGCGCGTGACCTGGCGGATGATGCGCCCGCCGGTGTCGTCCAGCACCATCTGCACCACGGCGCTGCCGCCGCGCTCCGGTGAATCGAAGCCCGGCTGCGAATCCTTGATGCGGTCGCCGGTGATGAGGACGTTTTTCTTCACCAGCACCGGGCGGCCTTCCTGGTCGAAGAACTTGTCGGTGCCGAAGGGCGCCGGCTGGTCCTTGTATTGCATGAATGCGTCCTGCCCGGGGCCCGCGGCCTGCTCTTCCGAGACCAGCCGCACCTCGAGGGTGGCGGTGCGACCCAGGATGTCCTTGGCGCGGCCGGGATCCTGCACGCCGGCCAGCTGGACCACGATGCGGTCCGAACCCTGCTGCTGGACGATCGGCTCCGCGACACCCAGCTCGTTCACCCGGTTGCGCAGCGTCTGGATGTTCTGCTGCAGCGCGAGGTCCTGTTCGCGCTTGACGACCTCGGGCTTGATCGTGGCCACCAGGGCCATTTCGCCGCCCGATTCCTGCTCGCGGATGGTGAGGTCGACCATCTCCGCGCCCAGCAGCTTGGCGGCCGCGGTACGCTGTTCCGCCTCGCGGAAGCGCACGGTGATGCGATCACCCTCGCGCCCGATGCCGGAGTAATAGATCTTTTTCTCGCGCAGGAGTCCCCGCGCATCGCCCAGGTAGCGTTCCACCGACTTGGTGGCAGCCGCTTTCATGTCCACCTGAAGCAGGAAGTGCACGCCGCCGCGCAGGTCCAGGCCCAGGTACATCGGCTTGGCGCTGAGGGCCTGCAGGAAATGCGGCGAGTTCGGCACCAGGTTGAGCGCCACCACGTAGCCGGCGCCCACCTTCGACTGGATGGTGTCGCGCGCCTTGATCTGGGTGTCGGTATCGCCGAAGCGGTAGCGCAGGGCGCCATCAACCATTTCCGCCTCGACCACCGGGACCTTGCCCGCGGCCAGCGCCTCGTCGAGGGTCTGGCGCAGCGCCGCGTCCACGGTGGCGCTGGCGCGCAGCGAGGAGACCTGCACCGCCGGCACCTCGCCGAACAGATTGGGGGCCGCGTACACGATGCCCACCACCAGCGCGATGCCGATGATCGCGTACTTCCACCACGGGTACTTGTTCATTCGAACCTCAGCAACTGGACCCTCGCCCCAGCCCCCTCCCGAAGCGGGGGAGCAAAAAGCGGGAAAGGGTTTCGCGAATTATTGAACGTCCTTGATGGTGCCCTTGGGCAGCAGCGTCGTCACCGCCTGCTTCTGCACCTGGATGGTGGTGTTCGGCGCGATTTCAAGGCTCAGGTAGTTGTCGTTGATCTTCGAGATCTTGCCGAGGATGCCCACGGCGATGACCTCGTCGCCCTTGGCGAGAGCCTCGAGCATCGTCTTGTGCTCCTTGGCCTTTTTCATCTGCGGACGGATCATGAGGAAATACAGGATCACGAACATCAGGACGATGGGCAGCATGCCCATCAGGGTGTCGCCCCCGGCGGGCGCGCCACCGGCGCCCTGGGCGTATGCGGTACCAATCATTTACGGATCACTCCGAGCGGAAATGTTTGAATTGAAAGGCGTTTGTACGCCCTAGCCAGCCTGCGATTCTAACATGCGGGCGGCCCTGAATCCCATTATGAAATCCGCCAGCGTACCGGCCTCGATCGCACCGCGCAGGCCCGCCATGAGCTCCTGGTAGTAGTGCAGGTTGTGGATGGTATTGAGCCGCGCGCCCAGGATCTCGTTGGCGCGGTGCAGGTGGTGCAGGTAGGCGCGGGAGAAGTTGCGGCAGGCATAGCAGGCGCACTGGGGATCGAGCGCTCCAGTGTCGTCGCGGTGGCGCGCATTCTTGATCTTCACGTCGCCGTTGCGCGTGAAGAGCCAGCCGTTGCGCGCGTTGCGCGTGGGCATCACGCAGTCGAACATGTCGATGCCCTGTTCGACCGCTCCCACCAGGTCTTCCGGCGTGCCCACGCCCATCAGATAGCGCGGCCGGTCGACGGGAAGTCGTGGCGCAGTGTGGGCCACGATGCGCGTCATATCTTCCTTGGGCTCGCCCACGGAAACACCGCCGATCGCGTAACCATCGAAGCAGATGTCGTTCAGCCCCGCGAGTGATTCATCACGCAGGTCCTCGTACATGCCGCCCTGCACGATGCCGAAAAGCGCATTGCTGTTGCCGGCATGCGCGTCCTTCGAACGCTTCGCCCAGCGAAGCGACAGCCGCATCGACTCCGCGGCCT
>JBBREI010000042.1:0-21788 GCA_038203035.1 Burkholderiales bacterium | reverse complement strand
CGCCGCATGCTCGAGGAGATCCTGGCCGCGGAAGAAGAACACGCCGACGACCTGGCCGACCTGCTGCAGGGCGCAACCCGGCCCTGAAAGAAAAAATCCCGGCTTGCGGCCGGGATAAACAGGAGTAACAAAGGACTCTGGGAAATCAGCGGGGGCCGCGGCGCTCCCGGTAGGCGGGGGCGGTGCGCGCCGGGAAGCTGGCTTCGGCCAGCTGCCGGGATTCTGCGAGAGAGGCTTCGAGGCGACCGAGCAGCTGTTCGCGGCGCCCGGCGATGCGAAGCCACGGATCCGAGGTCACGCGGCCCCAGTTTTCGAGGGCCCAGCCCTTCATGGTGCGGATGTGGCCGCTGAGTTGTTCGCCGTTCATGGGGTTTCTCCCGGTAATGGATCTGGTGGGCCGATTACATCCAGCGGCTGCGTTCGCGCAGGGAAACTTTCTGCAGGCGCGCGGTCAATACAGCATGGTGGAGGGTCATGCATTCGGCGCCGGACTTGTCGGCCGTGCTGCGGGCACAAAGCAGCCCGTGGGCGATCGGCGCCGATTCCTCGATCACGAGGACGTTTTCAGTGCCGGCGGGAAGTTCGGCCTGCGCCGGGTCCTCGGCTGCCAGCCCGGTGGGGATGAGGCATGCCGCGAGGCCTGTTGCGATCAGTTTGTTCATTTTGGCCGTCCCTGAAGTCGTACGACCATATTGCTGAGCGCGCGGTCCCGGGACAGTCGGACGGACAGGGAACGTTCTTAGGAGGTGTCTGATACAGCCGTAGGCGCCCGCCTACAACGCGCACCAAAGAAAAAGCCCGCTTTACGCGGGCTTTTTGTTCCCTCTCCCCGCGACTACTTCACGATCTCCAGGTGCTCGAGGCCCGAGCCCAGGTCGCGGTTCTTGGCGTTTTTGCTCTCCAGCTTGACCCGCAGGCGCAGGTCGTTGACCGAGTCCGCGTTTCGCAGCGCGTCCTCGTAGGTGATCATGTCGGCCTCGAAAAGGTCGAACAGCGCCTGGTCGAAGGTCTGCATGCCGAGCTCGCGGGACTTGCCCACCAGCGCCTTCATCTCGTGCACCTCGCCCTTGAAGATGAGGTCGGACATGAGCGGGGAGTTGAGCAGGATCTCGATCGCCGCGACCCGCCCCTTGGTTCCCTTCTTGGGGATCAGGCGCTGCGAGATGATCGCCTTCAGGTTCAGCGACAGGTCCATCAGCAGCTGGGCGCGGCGCTCTTCCGGGAAGAAGTTGATGATCCGGTCGAGCGCCTGGTTGGCCGAGTTGGCGTGAAGCGTTGACATGCACAGGTGGCCCGTTTCCGCGAAGGCGATGCCGAACTCCATCGTCTCGCGCTCGCGGATCTCGCCGATGAGGATGACGTCGGGCGCCTGGCGCAGCGTGTTCTTCAGCGCGGCGAACCAGTTGTCCGTGTCCACGCCCACTTCGCGCTGCGTGATGATGCAGTTGCGGTGTTCATGGACGTATTCGACCGGGTCCTCGATCGTGATGATGTGGCCGTAGCTGTTTTCGTTGCGGTGGCCGACCATCGCGGCGAGCGAGGTCGACTTGCCCGAGCCGGTGCCGCCCACGAAGATCACGAGTCCCCGCTTGGTCATCGCGACGTCCTTGAGGACGTGGGGCAGGCCCAGGTCGTCGAACTTCGGGATCTGCGTGGTGATGGTGCGCAGCACCAGGCCCACGCGGCCCTGCTGCACGAAGGCGTTGACACGGAAGCGCCCGATGCCGGACGGGCTGATGGCGAAGTTGCATTCGTTCGTGGCTTCGAACTCCGCCGCCTGCTTGTCGGTCATGATCGAGCGGGCGAGCTCCTGCGAGTGCACCGGCGAAAGGCTTTGCTGCGACACCGGCGTCACCTTGCCGTCGACCTTCATGGCGGGCGGGAAGCCCGCGGTGATGAAGAGGTCGGAGCCCCTGCGCGCGATCAGCGCGCGCAGCAGGTCGTGCATGAATTTGAGACTCTGTTCGCGTTCCATTGCTGGTTCTCCTGGCGCTACGGACTCGGCGTATGTGTTGCTGTGGGGCGGGACGGAGCGCCGGAGGCCGAAACGACTCTGATGTTAATTCGGTAGGTGTTCGATGAGGCCTAGGCGCCTGCGAAGTTATCCTTGTTCGCCGCCTTTTGCCGCGCTTCCGGGTTCGAGATCAGGTTGCGCTTCACAAGGTCGGTCAGGTTCTGGTCGAGCGTCTGCATGCCGAGCGCACCGCCGGTCTGGATCGACGAATACATCTGCGCGACCTTGGCTTCGCGTATCAGGTTGCGGATGGCGGGGGTGCCGATCATGATCTCGTGCGCGGCGACGCGCCCGGTGCCGTCCTTGGTCTTGCACAGCGTCTGCGAGATCACCGCGCGCAGCGATTCGGAAAGCATCGCGCGGATCATTTCCTTTTCCGCCGCCGGGAAGACGTCGATGATGCGGTCGACGGTCTTGGCGGCCGACGACGTGTGCAGCGTGCCGAACACCAGGTGGCCCGTTTCCGCCGCCGTCATGGCCAGGCGGATGGTTTCCAGGTCCCGCATCTCACCGACCAGGATGATGTCCGGATCCTCGCGCAGGGCGCTGCGCAGCGCGTTCGAGAACGACAGCGTGTGGGGACCCACCTCGCGCTGGTTGATCAGGCACTTCTTGGCCTCGTGCACGAATTCGATCGGGTCCTCGACGGTGAGGATGTGGCCGTATTCGTTTTCGTTCACGTCGTTGACCATCGCCGCGAGCGTCGTCGACTTGCCCGAGCCGGTGGGGCCGGTGACCAGCACCATGCCGCGCGGGTACTTGGCGATCTCGGCGAAGATCTTGGGGCAGTTGAGCTGCTCCAGCGTGAGCACCTTGGAAGGAATCGTCCGGAACACGGCGCCCGCGCCGCGGTGCTGGTTGAAGGCGTTGACGCGAAAGCGCGCGAGGTTGGGGATCTCGAAGGAGAAGTCGACCTCGAGGGTCTCTTCGTAGATCTTGCGCTGCGAGTCGTTCATGATGTCGTACACCATCCCGTGCACGTCCTTGTGCTCCAGGTTGGGGACGTTGATCCGGCGCACGTCGCCATGCACGCGGATCATCGGAGGCAGGCCCGCCGAAAGGTGAAGGTCCGAAGCCTTGTTCTTGACCGAGAAGGCGAGCAGCTCTGCGATATCCATTTTCTGGTTTTCCCTTGAAGACGAGGCGTCGCCGGTGGGGCGGCAGGCGGGTGGAGTTAGAATGCGCCTCGAAAAGTCGATCCGATTATGTCCACAATCGCCTCCAACCTGCAAGCCATCCGACGGCGCATTTCCGAGGCGTTACAAGGGGATAGCCGCGAGATCACGCTGGTTGCCGTAACCAAGCAGCAAGCCCCGGACCAGCTTCGCGAAGCGTTCGCCGCCGGCTGCCGGGACTTCGGCGAAAACTATGTGCAGGATGCCGTTGCAAAAGTCGCCGCGTTGTCGGATCTGCCCATCGTATGGCATTTCATCGGGCACCTTCAGTCCAACAAGGCGCGCGAGGTCGCCGCGCACTTCGATTGGGTCCACGGCGTCGACCGTTCAAGGCTCGCGCAGGCGCTGGCCAGGGCGCGCCCGACCGGCCGCGGCGATCTCAACGTCTGCCTGCAGGTGAACATCAGCGATGAGGCAACCAAGGGCGGCGTCGCCCCGGAAGGCGCGCTGGCGCTGGCGCGCGAGGTCGCGGCCATCCCCGCGATCCGGCTGCGCGGCCTGATGGGCATGGCAAGCTTCACGCAGGACGTGGCGCTGCAGCGCCGGCAGTTCGGGTTGCTGCGCCGGCTGCGCGACGAGATCGGCGCGGCCGGCATCCCGATGGACACGTTGTCCATGGGGATGAGCCAGGACCTGGAAGCGGCGGTGGCGGAAGGCGCGACCCTGGTGCGTATCGGAACGGCCCTGTTCGGCGAACGGCAGCGAAAGGCGGCAGCGTGAAAATCATCTTCATCGGCGGCGGCAACATGGCGCGCGCCATCATCGGCGGCCTCGTCACCAAGGGCGCGGCCGCCAGCAGCGACATCGTGGTGGTGGAGCCCGATGCCTCGGCGCGCCTGCGCCTGCTGGCGGAATTCGGCGTGCGAGCGGTGGAGGCCCCGGGTGCGGAGGCAGCGGCGGCCGGCGCCGTGATCATGGCGGTCAAGCCGCAGAACATGCGCGAGGCCGCCGCCGTGCTCGCCCCGGTGGTGGGCGACGCACTTTTCATCAGCATCGCCGCGGGCATCCGCGTGGCCGACCTGTCGCGCTGGCTGGGCGGGCGCGCCCGCGTCGTGCGCTCGATGCCCAATACGCCGGCGCTGGTGCATGCGGGCATCACCGGCCTGTACGCGCCGGCCACCCTCCCCGCCTCCGACCGGCAGCTGGCCGAGACCCTGCTGGGCTCGGTGGGGGCGACGCTCTGGTTCGACAACGAGGCCGACCTGGACGCCGTGGTGGCGGTATCCGGCAGCGGCCCCGCCTATGTCTTCTATGCGATGGAAGCGCTCGAAGAGGCCGCCCGCAACCTGGGGCTCGCGCAGGGCGCCTCGGGGGGGGGCGGGCGGGGGGCCGTCGTCGGCGCCACCAAACTCGCCATCGAACGCGGGGAAGACCCGGCCGCGCTGCGCGCGCAGGTGACCTCGAAGGGGGGCACCACGGAGGCCGCGGTGAAAGTCCTCGAGCAGGCGGCGGTGAAGGCGCATTTCATGGCTGCCGTGAAGGCCGCCCGGGACCGCTCGGTCGAGCTCGGCGATGCCCTCGGCAAGGACCCGGCATGATCACCCAGGCCATCGCCTTCGTCCTCGACGCGCTGTTCCACCTCTTCATCCTCGCGGCGCTGCTGCGTTTCTGGATGCAGGCCTTCCGCGCCTCCGCGCGCAACCCGATCGCGCAGTTCACCATGGCGCTGACCGATTTCGCGGTGAAGCCGCTGCGCCGGGTGATCCCGGGCATGTTCAACCTCGATTGGGCCTCGCTCGTCGTGGCCCTGTTGTTCGAATTCCTGCTGCAGCTGCTGTTGCTGCTCCTGCTGCTGGGCGCCACCCCCAATGCCGAGGTGCTGCCGGTCCTGCTGTTCCTGGCGTTCGTGAAGCTGATCCGCCTGTCGATCTACATCTTCATCGGCGCGATCATCGTCCAGGCGGTGTTGTCCTGGGTGAACCCCCACCACCCGGTGGCGCCGTTTTTCCACGCGCTGACGCGGCCCTTCCTGCGGCCGTTCCAGAAGGCCGTCCCGCTCATCGGCGGGGTCGACATCACCCCCGTCCTGGTCCTCATCGGGCTGCAGCTGATCCTGATGATTCCGGTGACCTGGCTCGAAACCGAAAGCGTGAAGATGATGCAGAGGGCCCTGCTTTAGGGCACTTCGCCCCGCATTTTCCGCAATTCGTCGCTTTCGGCTGGTCCGGGTGGTTGTGGCTGCCGTAGATTGCGTCCATCAACAACGCAACACCCACCGGGAGCCGCCAAACGATCACCGCCTTCTTCACCTTCGTGACCGTCTCGTTTTTCGTCGCCATCGTCGCGAGCGTCGCCGGAGCTGTTTCCGGCGCCCGCGCCTTCGGCTAGGGCGAGCCGCGCCGCGCCGCACGGTGTGCGGGGTGTCACAACAAACGGTCCGAAAACCGTCACAACAACTGGCTACGATTCAACGGAAACTTAAACCGCCAGCCGCTAGTCTCCAAGTCATGAACATTCGATCCAGCAGCACGCGCCGCGACAAATGGCGCAACCGGTTCCTGGAAATCGCCCGCAGCTACCAGGCTGCCGCGGACCAGCCCCATCCCAGCCCCCTTTCCGGCCTGCGTCCCCGCGCCAGGATGGCCGGTTTCGCAACCGTCAGCCGGGCGCGCCTGGGCGCTTCCAGCTAGCCGCCAGCCCCCTCCGGGATCCCCGAAAGCCGGCCCGGAGCCGGCTTTTTTGTTGCCGCGGAGTGCGCCAAGTCACTCATAAAATTGGTGAAAGTCGGATACACTGGGTTTCGAGCACCCCCTGGGGGACCAAACCCCGACAGCGCATGGACGCAGCCGCTACAACTCGCTTCGAGACTGAGATCGCCCGCTACAACCGGTGGCGCGAGGAGCTCACCCAGTCGATCCACGCGTATCACGAGTGGCTGGAATCTAACCAGCAGCTGGACGTGCAGCAGTCGATCCGCTTCTATGACCTGCTGGAAAACCTCAACAAGGGTCGCCTCATGCTCGCTTTCCTCGCGGAATTCTCGCGCGGGAAATCAGAGCTGATCAACGCACTTTTCTTCTCGAGCTTCAAGGAGCGCCTGCTGCCTTCCGACGTTGGCCGCACCACCATGTGCCCGACGGAAATTTTCCACGACCCGAGCGAAGAACCGTACCTGAAGCTGCTCTCGGTCGAGACGCGTTACCGCGACGAATCCATCAGCCAGCTGAAGAACATGCCGGTGGAATGGAGCAAGGTGCGCCTGAACGTCAATTCCGCCGCCGACATGAAGAAAGCGCTGAAGGCGCTGGCGGACACCAAGAAGGTCTACGCGCTGGAAGCCCGCATGCTGGGCCTGGCGCCGATGGTCAACGAGAAGGGCGAGTTGCCCGGCGAAGAGGAACTGGTGGAAGTACCCGCGTGGCGCTACGCCATGATCAACTACCCGCACCCGCTGCTTTCCAACGGCCTGTCGATCCTCGATACCCCGGGGCTGAACGCACTCGGCATGGAACCCGAACTGACCGTCAGCACCATCCCCAACGCACACGCGGTGCTTTTCCTGCTGTCGATCGACACCGGCGTCACCAAGAGCGACCTCGAGATCTGGGAGCGCTACGTGCGCCAGGGGCTGCCACAGAAGGTCGCGGTGCTGAACAAGGTCGACCTCATGTGGGACGAGCTCAAGACCCCCGCCGAGATCGAAAAGGCGGTCTCGCGCATGGTCGACACCACCGCGCAGCACCTGCAGCTGCCGCGCGAGCGCATCTTCGCGATCTCGGCGCAGAAGGGCCTGCTGGGCAAGATCCGCGAGGACGCGGGCCTGGTGAAGAAAAGCGGCATCGACGTGCTGGAAAAGTACCTCGCCGACGAGATCGTGCCGATGAAGCGCCAGATCCTGTGCAAGGCGGTCGTCAACGAGATCGGCGGCATGATGATTTCCTCGCGCGCGTCGGTGGCCAGCCGGCAGAAGGCGAACCAGGCCGAGATCGGCGAGCTGAACGGGCTGGTCGGCAAGAGCCGCGAGGTGGTGCAGAAGCTCTGGGCAAGGATCACCGCCGAAAAAAGCGCCTACAACGCCGCGCTCGCCGAATACAAGGTGAACAACAGCGTCTTCAGCTCCAAGCGCGCCGCGCTGCAGGACATGCTGAACGCGCAGAAGCTCGACCAGGCGCTTGCCCGCAGCGCCCAGGCGATCGAGGATTCGTGGACCACCATCACGCTGCAGCGCGGCATGAATTCGCTGGTCAAGGACCTGAGCGAGGATTTCGAGGCGGTGTTCGCCGCCTCCGAGGACATCAAGAAGCTGATGCAGGGCGTCTACAACACCTTCATCGCGAAGTTCGGCTTCCAGAAGATGATCATCCCCTCGCTCGACCTCGACCCGCAGCGCCTCAGGCTGCAGCTGCTGGTCCACCAGACCGAAGCCTTCGTGAAGGACCCGGTGAACGTGGTGGTGAAGGAAAAACACTTCGTCGTGAAGAATTTCTACTCGACGCTGGTGATGGCCGCGCGCCAGAACTTCTCGGAAGCCAAGAGCCAGACCGAACGCTGGATGCAGGCGGTGATCCTGCCGCTCGAGGTGCAGATCAAGGACCACAAGGCGCAGCTTCAGTCGCGCCTGGACAACCTCTCCAAGATCAACGAGAAGACCACCTCGATCAACGAGCAGATGGCGATCCTCAAGACCGGGGAAGCGGACCTTCGCCGCCAGCGCGAGATGATCGACGGGCTGATCGCGCGGGTCTCGGCCCATGCGGCCACCTCGTCGCTCGACAAGGACACGGCGCCCAGCACGGTCCACGCCCGCGACCAGGCGGTATCCCCGGAGATGATGCGCACCACGCGGCTGGCGACCTTCGAGTCCGCGCGGCCGAAGGCGGCCCCGGCCCCGGCCGTTGCGCCCGCGCCGGCCCCCGTCCCCGCGAAGCCGCTGATTTCCGACACGCTGATGGCGCAGGTCGCGGGCATCAACACGGAAAAGGGCGCGCCGCAGCCGGCCATCCCACCCGCGAAACCCGCCGCGGCACCGGCTCCCGCACCTTCTCCGCTCGCCACCCAGCGCCTGCCCACCAGCCACGACCAGACCCAGAAGCTGCCGCCCAGCGCACAGCCCGCCGCGCAGCCGATGACCGCGGATCAGATGGAGCGCACCCAGCGCATCAAGCCGCTCGACCCCGCGTTTAATCCCGAAGCCACGCAGCAACTGGTGCCCACACCGACGCCGCCGGCTTCGGTGTCCGCCACCCAGCGCCTCGACGTGCAGCCCGCCCCGGCCGCCCCCGCCCCGCAGCCGATGTCCGAAGCAGAAACCACGCAGCGCATCGACGACTCGATCTGGCGCCTTCAGGAAGCCAAACGCATCCTGCAGAAGATCACGCCGAAGTAGAAAACTGGTGTCAGAGACGACTTTTGCGCTGGCGGCAGTTCGCCGCCCTCAGCAAAAATTCGTCTCTGACACCAGTTTCCGGCTGACCCGGGTTTACACCAGGATCACGTCGTACTGTTCCTGCATGTACGCCGTCTCCACCTGCATCGAGATCGGCTTCTTGATGAAGTCGCCCAGCTGCGTGAGGCTCACGGATTCCTCGTCGAGGAAGAGGTCGATCACCTTCTGCGAGGCGAGGATGCGGTATTCCTTGGCGCTGAACTGGCGATCCGCCCGCAGGATCTCGCGCAGGATCTCGTAGCAGATGGTCTGCGCGGTCTTCAGCTCGCCGCGCGCCTTGCAGACCGGGCAGGCCTCGCACAACACGTGCGCCAGAGATTCGCGCGTGCGCTTGCGTGTCATCTCCACCAGGCCCAGCTGCGAGAAGCCGTTCACCGTCACCCGCGTGCGGTCGCGCGAGAGCGCCTTGCGGAATTCCGCCAGCACGGCATCGCGATGTTCCGCGCTCTCCATGTCGATGAAGTCGACGATGATGATGCCGCCGAGGTTGCGCAGGCGCAGCTGGCGCGCGATCGCCAGGGACGCCTCGAGGTTGGTCTTGAAGATGGTGTCGTCGAACGAGCGCCCGGAGACGAAGCCGCCGGTGTTCACGTCGATGGTGGTGAGCGCCTCGGTCTGGTCGACGATCACGTAGCCGCCGCTCTTGAGGTCCACGCGCCGGCCCAGCGCGCGTTCGATCTCGTCTTCCACCGCGAAGAGGTCGAAGAGCGGCCGCTCGCCGGTGTAGTGCTCGAGGATCGGCAACGCGGGGCGCGTGTAGCGCGAGGCGAAATCCTGCAGGCGGGCGAAGGTCTCGCGCGAGTCGACGATGATGCGTTCGGTCGTGTCGGTGACCAGGTCGCGCAGCACGCGCGTGGCGAGCGAGAGGTCCTGGTACAGCAGCTCCTGTGGCGCCGCGCTGTGGGCGGCCAGCTGGATCTGCTTCCAGAGCGTGACCAGGTATTCGATGTCGGCGTTGAGCTCACCTTCGCTCGACGCTTCGGCCACCGTGCGCACGATGAAGCCGCCGGTCTCGCCCGGAGGGATGAGCGACTGCACCTTCTCGCGCAGGGCCTCGCGCTCGGCCTCATCCTCGATGCGCTGCGAGATGCCGATGTGCGGGTCCTGCGGCAGGTAGACCAGCAGCCGACCCGCGATCGACACCTGGGTGGACAGGCGCGCGCCCTTGCTGCCGATCGGGTCCTTGACCACCTGCACCAGCAGCGTCTGGCCCTCGGAGAGGATCTTCTCGATCGGCCGCTCGGGTGTGCCGTTGCGGGTGCTCCAGATGTCGGCCACGTGCAGGAAGGCCGCGCGCGGCAGGCCGATTTCCACAAACGCCGACTGCATGCCGGGAAGCACGCGGCATACGCGGCCCAGATAGATGTTGCCGACCAGGCCACGGCTCGAGTCCCGCTCGATGTGCAGTTCCTGCACCGCGCCCTGTTCGGTCACCGCCACCCGCGTTTCCTGCGGAGTGACGTTTATGAGGATTTGCTCGTTCATTGCGCTCCCGCTGTCAGGGCGGAAACGCAGATGAACGCAGATGCAGCGCAGACGAACGTACTGCGAAACGTGTCAAAAAGTGTGGCTTACGTTTCTATGGACTCGACATGGTCCTCCATCGGGATACGTTCATCTGCGCTGCATCTGCGTTCATCTGCGTTTTCAAAGGTGTTTGCCCAGCTAGGGGACGGATACCCCGAATAGTCGCAGGAGGTTGGCCGTCTCGTAAAGCGGCAACCCCATGACGCCGGTATAGCTGCCCTCCAGGCGCTCGATGAAGGCCGCGGCGCGCCCCTGGATGGCGTAGGCGCCGGCCTTGTCGGACGATTCGCCCGTCGCGACGTAGGCGGCGATGCGATCGGCATCGAGCGGTGCGAAGGTGACGAGGCTTTCGCTCACGGCAAGCTCCACGCGCGAGTCGAGCTGGATCGCCACGGCGGTGAGCACCCGATGCCGGGCACCGGAAAGTGCAGCGAGGATGCGTTGTGCATCGGCGCGGTCCACGGGTTTGCCGAGCACTTCGCCGCCCAGTGCCACGGTGGTGTCGGCGGTCAGGACCGGCTTGCGTTGCAGCCCGCGGCGCATCAGCACCCGCTGCCATGCGGCCTGCGCCTTGTTGAGCGTCACGCGGCGCACATAGTCGTCGGGCTGCTCGCCGGGCAGCACCGCCTCGTCGGTATCCGCGTCCTGGCGCGTGCCCTCGCGGAAGAGCAGGGGCTCGAATCGCACGCCGAGCTGCAGCAGCAACTCGCGGCGGCGGGGCGAACGCGATGCCAGGTAGATCACGCCAGGCTCGCGCTGATGGCCGCGGCGCATTCGGCCGGGTGGGTGGCGATGGCGAAGTGCGGGCCCTCGAGCCGCAGGACGCGGGGATTTGCGCATGCGGCTTCCAGGTGCGCCCGCGCCGCGCCATGGATCACCAGGTCAGCCTCGAAATGCACCAGCACCACCGGGATACGCAGCGCGCGCAGCGACTCGCTCACGTCTTCGGTGGCGATGAGGCGCAGGCGTTCGGCCACCACGGCGTCGTCGAGTCCCGCCAGCGCCCGTGACAACCCGGCGCCCCAGCGCGTGCGCCGCGTGTCGCTAGCCGCCCACGCCATCGGTGCCATGAATGCCGGGCCGAGCTTGACCAGCGCCGGCAGGATGGCGCCCAGCGTCGCCGCATGGCCGACCGGGTTGCGCGCGAACGAGCCGCAGAGCACCAGGGCGCCGACGCGCGAATCGGTGATCGCCCAGCGCGCCGCCACGAGCCCGGAGAACGACTCGGCGACCAGTACCGGGTTCCAGTCGGCGGGCGCCTGGGCCATGGCGTGGTCGCGATACGCATCGAGCGAGCCGAGCACGCGATTGGGATACGAGACGGTGCGCACCTCGTGCTGGGCGGCCAGCGCCCGGGTGAATTCGTCGCGCAGCTCGGCGCGGCCGTCGAACCCCGGCATGAAGACGAGTTGGCTCATTCGCGGTGGTAGGGGTGGCGCGCGAGTATCGACCAGGCGCGGTAGAGTTGTTCCGCAAGCACGACGCGCACCAGCGCGTGGGGCAGCGTCAGCGTGGACAGGGAAATGAGCTTGTGCGCGCGCGACTTCACCGCTTCGTCGAGGCCATCGGCGCCGCCGATCACAAACGCGGGGTGGCTGCCGTCGCGCATCCATTCGGCAAGCAATACCGAAAGGCCCTGCGTCGAGACCGCCTTGCCGCGTTCATCGAGCGCGATGAGGGTGGCTGCCTCGGGGACGGCCTGCAGGATGCGATCGCCCTCCAGCGCCCGCGCGCGCTCGGAGCCGCGCCCGCCGCCGCGCTCCTCGGGCTTGAGCTCGATCAGCTCGATGCGGATCTCGGGGGGCATGCGGCGCGTGTATTCGGTGAACCCCTCCTGGATCCAGCCCGGCATCTTGTGGCCTACGGACAGGATCGAGACGCGCACTCAGGCGGGACGCTTGCGGGCCGGCGACTTGGCGCGCCGCCTGGCCGCGACGCTCGCCTTTGCCTTGGCCTTCGGCGCTGCCTTGGCCTTGGGCCTGGCCTTCGGCGCTGCCTTGGCCTTGGGCGCCACCTTCGCCCTCGGTGCCGCCTTGGGCCGGGCCCTCGGCGCGGCTTTTGCCCCGGGTTTCGCCGTGGGCTTCGCCGGCTCCCTGGCCGTGCGCGAGAAGGGCGCCGGCGTGCTGGAGTTGACCAGCTGGTCGAACTTGCCCTCGCTCCAGAGCTCCTCCAGGTTGTAGTACTGGCGAACGGCCGGCTGCATCACGTGCGCCACCACATCGCCGGCATCAACCAGGATCCAGTCACCCGAATCCCCGCCTTCGGTGCCGACGATGCGGCTGCCGCCGCCCTTGAGCTCGTCCATCACGTGGCGGGCGAGGGCCTTGGTCTGGCGCGCGGATTCGGCGCTTGCGACGATGATCCAGTCGAAGATCGCGGTGATGGCGCGCACGTCGATGGCCTGGATGTCGCGCGCCTTGATGTCTTCCAGGGCGGCTATGACGAGTTTTTTCTTGGCGAGGGTGCTGAGCATTTTCATTTGTAGAGGCCGTGGGAGCGGATGTATTCCACCACGGGATCGGGAGTGAGGTAACGGATGGACGCGCCTTCACCCGCCTGAGTTCTCATGGCGGTGGAAGATATCGCGATGGGTGTCATGAAAAACGTCATGATCCTGCCGGATGGCGCCGACGCCAGCTCCCGCGGATCCAGGGTGACTCGGGGCCAGGTCTCGCGCGGGAAGGCGCCCGGACCCTGGGTTTGCCACTTCTCGTCGTTGGCGCGGATCGCCACCACGAAATGGGCCAGATCGAAGAGCTCGGTCCAGCGGTGCCAGGTGGCGATGTTCTCGAAGGCGTCCGATCCGGTGAGGAAAACGATCGGCAGGTCCGCGCCGCGTTCCTGGCGGTACTGCGCCAGCGTGTCGTAGGTGTAGGTCCGGCCTTCGCGGCGCAGCTCGCGGTCGTCGACGCCGAAGCGGGCGTCGCGCGCGGTGGCCAGCTTGAGCATGGTCAGGCGCTGGTCGCTGGTGGCGTGTGCGGCACGCCCGCGGTGGTAGGGCAGCCCCGCGGGAATGAAGATGACCTGCTCGAGCCCGAAGGCCTCGGAAAGCTCGGTGGCCAGGCGCAGGTGCCCGAAATGCACGGGGTCGAAGGTGCCGCCGAACAGCCCCAGCATCTACGTGCGCACGTGGCCGTCGCCCAGCACGATCCACTTTTGCGAGGTGAGGCCCTCGAGCCCGACCGGCCCGCGCGCGTGCAGCTTGTTGGTGGAGATGCCGATCTCGGCGCCGAGCCCGTATTCGAAGCCGTCGGCGAAACGCGTCGACGCGTTGACCATCACCGAGCTTGAATCCACCTCGCGCAGGAAGCGCTGAGCGCGGCCCCAGTTTTCGGTGACGATGGCGTCGGTGTGCTGCGAGCCAAAACGCGTGATGTGGGCGATGGCCTCGTCGATGCCGGCCACCACGCGGATGGAAACCACGGGCGCCAGCCATTCGGTGGCGTAGTCCTGGTCGGTTGCGTCTTTTGTCGCCTTGACGCCGGCCCTGGCGAGCAGCGCCTTCGATTCCGCGCAGCAGCGCATCTCCACTTTCTTCTGCGCGTAGATGCGCCCGATCGAGGGCAGCACCGCGGCCGCGGCGCACCGCGCGACCAGCAGCGTTTCCATGGTGTTGCAGGTGCCGTAGCGCTGCGTCTTGGCGTTGTCGGCGATGGCGACGGCCTTTTCGGGGTCGGCGCTTTCGTCCACGTAGACGTGGCAGACGCCGTCGAGGTGCTTGATCACGGGCACGCGGGCTTGCCTCGCGACGTGTTCGATCAGCCCCTTGCCGCCGCGCGGCACCACCGCATCGACGTGTTTATCCATCGCCACCAGCTCGCCCACCGCCGCGCGGTCCGCGGTGGCGATGAGCTGGATGGCATCTTCGGGCAGGCCCGCCGCCTTGAGGCCCGCGGCAAGGCAGGCGGCGATCGCCGTGTTCGATGCCAGCGCCTCGCTGCCCCCGCGCAGGATGCAGGCGTTGCCGGATTTGAGGCAGAGTGCGCCCGCATCGGCGGTCACGTTGGGACGCGATTCGTAGATGATCGCGATCACGCCCAGCGGCACGCGCATGTGGCCGACCTGGATGCCCGACGGACGCAGCCGCAGGCCCGTGATCTCTCCCACCGGGTCGGGCAGCCGGGCCACGTCGCGCAATCCGTCGGCCATCGCCTCGATCGCCTTGGCGGTCAGCACCAGCCGGTCGATGAATGCGTCGTCGCGCCCGCGCGCGCGCGCGGCCTTCACGTCGCGGGCGTTGGCGGCGAGGATGGCCTTTTCACGCGCGACGATCAGCGCGGCGGCTTCTTCCAGCGCGTGGTTCCTGGCGCCGGTGGTTGCCTTTGCCATCGCGGCGCTTGCCAGCCGCGCACGCTCGCCGATCGCAATCATCTGCGCGTGCAGCTCGGGGGCGGTGGTCAGGTCGTTGGGCATTCTGAAAACTCAAAATCAAGGGGAACACGGATGAACACGGGTGCAAACGGATGGACTCGGATGAAACACGTGGAGGCGAGCTGAATCTGCGTTCCCGTCGATCCGTGCACCGGCTCCGTGACTTCTGTCCTATCTGCGTTCATCCGTTTGCATCCGTGTTCATCCGTGTTCCCGCGTACTAGGCAGTTGCAGCAAAAACTGGTTTCCCGGCCAGTCCCAGCGCGAGATCCACCAGGCTGTCCCAGGGATCCCCGGTCGCCACGCCTTTAATCATGCGGTCGATCCGGTGGGCTCGCAATAGCTCGCGCTCGAAGGTCTCGGCCTTGAGCCTGCGGGAGGTCTTCTGCAGCATCGCCATGCGCTCGGGCGGCAGGAACCGGCGCGGGCGCTGGTTGGCGGCCAGCGCCATCATCAGGCGCAGCTCTTCGGTGAGGGTCCACAGCAGCAGCGGGAGCGGTTCGCCCTCGGCCTCCAGCGAAGCCGCCACGCGCACGATGCGCGCGCAATCGCCGGCGTGGATCGCTTCCAGCAGCGTGTCGCGTTCGAAGCGCGATACATCGGTCACCGCCTCGCGGATCGCATCCAGCGTGACCTCGCCTTCGGGCAGCAGCAGCGCCAGCTTCTCCACCTCCTGCCGGGCGGCCAGCAGGTTGCCCTCCACGCGGTCGGCGAGCCATTCGAGGGTCTCCACGCAGGCGCGCTGCTTCTGGCGCGAGAAGCGGTCGGAGAGCCAGCCGGGCAACTCGTCGCGCGTGACGGCGCGCGCTTCGACCATCACGCCGTGGCTTTCCAGCGCGTCGTACCACTTCGATTTCATCTGCTGCCATTCGAGCTGCGGCAACGAGACCAGGGTGATGGCGTCGTCCGGAAGCTTGCGGCAATACGCCTCAATTGCCTTCGAGCCCTCGGTGCCGGGCTTGCCCGTGGGCACGCGCAGCTCCAGCAGGCGCTTCGAGGCGAAAAGCGACATGTTGGCCGCGTTGGCGCCGAAGCGGCTCCAGTCGGCGCCCGGCTCGGCGAAAAAAACCTCGCGTTCGGTGCAGCCGTCGCGGCGCGCCGCCTCGCGGATGCGATCGGCGGCTTCGAGGGACAGCAGCGCCTCGGGACCATGCACCACGTAGAGCGGGGCGATCGCCTTGCTGAGCTGGCCTTCGAGCTGGCGGGTGGAGATCTTCAATGCGCTCACATGTCCCGGCGCGCGATCGCCACCTGGCGCAGGATGCGATCGGCGATTTCCACCTGCATGTCCTTGAAGAGCAGCTGCTCTTCGGCTTCCTTCGCAATCGGCGCCGCCTCGCTGAAGGTGATGAGGCGGCGCGACACGAGCTGCGTGGGCACCATGACCGGCTCCTCGCGGCCCGGCGCCAGCATGTCGTAGGTCACGATGAGGCGCAGCTCGAATTCATAAACGCGGCCGGTGCCGGTGATGGTGTGCACCTGGCGCTCGCGCGTTTCCGACACGATGCGCAGGTGGGCCTCGGCTTCGGGCGCGGTGCCGACCACACGCGTGGGCCCGCTCACCAGCGCGCGGCGGATTTCCTGTGCCACGCCGCCACCCGGCGCAAACAGCGTCTTGATGCCCACGGTGGGGTTGCCGCGCAGCTGGAAGCCGCAGGCGGCCACCGTCATTGCCATGAAGACGGCAATCCAGCCGAGGTGGAGACGGTTAAACAACGATGTTCACCAATCTTCCCGGCACCACCACGACCTTCTTCGGCTTCTGCCCGTTCACGAACTTCTGGACGTCGTCGTTCGCGAGCGCCATCGCCTCGATCTGGTCCTTGCTGGCCGAGGCGGGCACATCGAGGTGCCCGCGCAGCTTGCCGTTCACCTGCACCACGAGCTGGATCGTGTCCTGCACGAGGGCACTGGCATCGACGGCGGGCCACGGCTGCTCCAGCAAACCCGTGCCCGGGCGCAACTCCGCCCACAAGGCGGTCGCGGCGTGCGGAATGATCGGCGAGAGCAGCAGCACGGCGTCTTCCAGCACTTCCTGCGCAACCTGGCGCGCGACCGGGCTGTGATCCTTGAGGTCGGTGTACAGGTTGAGCATCTCGCGCACCGCGGCGATGGCGGTGTTGAACTGCATGCGGCGCCCGTAATCGTCGGCCACCTTCTCGATCGTCTTGTGCAGCTTGAAGCGCAGGTCCTGGAGCTCCTTCGAAAGACCCTCATCCCGGCCTTCTCCCCCCCACGTTCCACTCCCTGGGGGCCCGATGGGAGAAGGAGAACCGAAGCGCGGCACGATGCCGGCGGACACATGGTCATGCACCATCGCCCACAGCCGGCGCAGAAACTTGAACGAGCCTTCCACGCTTTCGTCGGACCACAGCACCGTGTCCGTCGGCGGGCTGGCCTGCATCACGTAGAAACGCGCCGTGTCCGCGCCGTAGCGCTCGATCATGTCCTGCGGATCCACACCGTTGCGCTTCGACTTCGACATCGTGCCGATGCCGTCGTAACTCACCGGCTTGCCATCCTTCTTCGCGGTGGCGCCCTGGACCTTGCCTTCCTCATCCGAGGTGATGTCGAGCTCTTCAGGCGCGAAGTATTCGATGCCGCCCTTGTCGGTGCGACGCGAGAAGATGTGGTTCAGCACCATGCCCTGCGTGAGCAGGTTGGAGAACGGCTCGTCGATCTTCACCAGCCCCAGGTCGCGCATCGCCTTGGTCCAGAAACGCGCGTAGAGCAGGTGCAGGATCGCGTGCTCGATGCCGCCGATGTACATGTCGAGCGGCGCCCAGTACTGCGCGCGCTCATCGACCATCGAGGGTGCATCCGGGCACGTATAGCGCAGGAAGTACCAGGACGAATCGACGAACGTGTCCATGGTGTCCGTGTCGCGGCGCGCCGGGCCGTCGCACTTCGGGCATCTGGTCTCGAAGAACGACGGCGTCTTGGCGAGCGGGCTGCCGCTGCCATCGGGCACGAGGTTGTCCGGCAGCACCACGGGAAGCTCGCCATCGGGAACGCCGACATCGCCGCATTTCGCGCATTGCACGATCGGGATCGGCGTGCCCCAGTAGCGCTGGCGCGAGATGCCCCAGTCGCGCAGGCGGAACTGGATGCGCTTGGCGCCGAGGCCCTTTGCGGTGAGGTCCGCGGCCACCGCATCGGTGGCGCCCTGGAACTCGAGCCCGTTGTAGTTGCCCGAGTTCACGTTGCGCCCATGCTGCTCGTACCACGGCTGCCACGCGCCGGTGGAATAGGGCTGCCCGCCCACGTCGATCACCGGCTTGATCTCGAGGCCGTATTTCTGCGCGAAGGCGAAGTCGCGTTCGTCGTGGCCCGGTACGGCCATGACCGCGCCCTCGCCATAACCCATGAGCACGTAGTTGCCGACCCAGACCTCGACCGGATCGCCGGTGAAGGGGTGCAGCACGAAGAGCCCGGTGGGCATGCCCTTTTTCTCCATCGTGGCCAGGTCGGCTTCCTGCACGCCGCCTTTCCTGCTCTCCTCGATGAAGACCGCCAGGCGCGCGTTGTCCTTCGCGGCTTCGGTGGCGATCGGGTGCTCGGGCGCCACGGCGGCAAAGGTTATGCCCATGATCGTGTCGGCGCGCGTGGTGAAGACCTTCAGGCCCGCCTTGCCGTCGGCCATGCGCTTCGCGGTTTCGGGCGCGTAGGGCAGCGTGAACTCCACGCCCTCGCTGCGGCCGATCCAGTTGCGCTGCATCTGCTTCACCTGCTCGGGCCAGCCGAGGCCGTCGAGTGAATCGAGCAGCTCGTCGGCGTATTGCGTGATGCGCATGTACCACATCGGGATCTCGCGCTTTTCGACCACGGCGCCGGTGCGCCAGCCGCGCCCGTCGATCACCTGCTCGTTGGCGAGCACGGTCATGTCAGCCGGGTCCCAGTTCACGACACCGGTTTTCTTGTAGATCACGCCCTTTTCCCACAAGCGCAGGAAGAACCACTGGTTCCAGCGGTAGTAGGCGGGCGAGCAGGTGGCCACTTCGCGCGTCCAGTCGATCGCCCAGCCCATCGCCTGGCACTGCTTCTTCATGTACGCGATGTTGTCCCGCGTCCATTGCCCCGGCGGCACGCCGTTGGCCATCGCCGCGTTTTCCGCGGGCAACCCGAAAGCGTCCCAGCCCATCGGCATGAGGACGTTGAAGCCCTTCATGCGCATGAAGTGGTAAAGGGCGTCGTTGATCGTGTAGTTGCGCACGTGCCCCATGTGCAGCTTGCCCGAGGGGTAGGGCAGCATCGAGACGCAGTAGTACTTCGGCTTGGGTGAGGCGTCCGGCGCTACGAAGGCACGTGTTTCGGCCCACCGCTTCTGGACCTGGGGCTCGATCGCCCGGGGATGGTATTGGGATTCCATGGATCGAAAATTATAACAGGGGGGTCTCCCCAAACCCTTGATTTGACGTGCGGACTGGTTCACCGGCGCGGGCGGCGGCCTCGTGAAGACGGGGCCGGGCAAGCTCACGATCGATTCGGCCACGATCTGGAGCGGGCCCACCACGGTCAGCGCCGGCACGTTGCAGATCGGCGAAGGTGGCGTCGGCCCGGCGCTGGTTCCTGGAACGATCCTGAACAACGCCACGGTGGACCTTTCCCGATCCCTCATGCTTGCGCAGGGCCTGGGCGGCACGGGCGGCGGGCCCCTCCTGATCGACGGAGGCCGGGTGGATGCGAGCGACAGCACGTTTGCTTCGCTCACCGGCAGCACGAGCCAGCTGGTCCACCTCGGGGGTACGATCACCGTCGGCGCCAACAACGCGAGCACCACGTTCAGCGGCGATTTCGTGGGCTCCGGCGCGTTCACGAAGGTGGGCTCGGGGCGGCTCTCGCTTTCAATCAACTCGTTTTTCGATGGGCCCCTCACCATCGCCGCCGGCACCCTCAGGATCGGCGACGGAACGGCGTCGCCTCCCGCCGTCAGCGGGCCCGTGGTCAACAATGCGGCGCTCGAGATCTTCGCGAAGCCGGGCGGGAACCTCGATCTTGCCGGCACCTCGGGGTCCGGCACGCTCGCCGTGCTGGGCGGGCTCGTGGTCACCAACCTTCAGCCGTTGGCGCACACCGGCGCAACAACGGTCGCCGTGGGCGCCCTGCTGGCGGGTCCCTTCCCCAACGGGGGTCCGTTCACGATTGATGCGGGCGGCCAGGTGGATATGCCCACGCCCAGCGTGATCGCCTCGCTGTCCGGCGCCGGGGCGCTCAACTTCAGCACCCTCAACGTCGGTGGAGACGGCACCAGCACGGCATTCACCGGGCCCATGAGCGGCATTGCGCTGTTGAAGGCGGGATCGGGGCGCCTGACGCTGGCCGGTCCCACGGTGCACGGCGGCGCGACCCAGATCGACGCGGGCACGTTGCGATTCGGCGACGGCGCAACGCCGCCCGCCGCCATTGCCGGAGCCATCACCAACAACGCAGCGCTCGAGTTCCACGCCACCACCGGCACCACGCTCGCGCAGGGTGTGAGCGGGACCGGAACGCTGCGGGTGCTGGGCGGGCTGATGACAATCACCGACGGTGGGCGCGCTCTCCGGTGCGGGCACGCTGATAACCAACGCCAACGGATTGATCGTGGGGTGGGCCAATATGAACTCGACGTTTGCGGGCAACATCGCCGGGCCTTTCGGGACCGTCAAGTTCGGTACGGGGACGTTCACCCTCACCGGCGCATCCAGCTCCACGTGTGTCATCGGCGTAGTCGAGGGCACGCTGCTTGTGAATGGATCCACCAGCGGACCGGTGCAGGCGTTCGGCGGCACGCTGGGCGGCACCGGCACCCTGGGAGGCCCCGTGACCATCGACGCGGGCGCGACCCTCGCTCCGGGCCTGAGCCCCGGCATCATCAACACCGGCAACCTCAACCTCGCGGGCGTCACGCTGATCGAGATCGAGGGAACAACCCCCGGGACGCAATACGACAACATCAACGTGACCGGCACCGTGACGATTGCCGGCGCGACGCTGACACTTGCGGGTGCCCACGTGCCGGCCCCGGGTGCGAGCTTCACCCTCATCACCAACGATGGCGCGGATCCCGTCGTCGGCACGTTTGCGGGCCTGCCCGAAGGCGCCACGGTCCTCTTCAACGGCCGGACGTTGACACTTTCCTGCGTGGGCGGCACCGGAAACGACGTCGTGCTTTCGATTGCCGCGGCTCCCGGGGCTGCGGTTGCGATACCCACGCTTTCGGACTGGGTCCTTCTCCTGCTGGTGATGGCCATGGCGGTCATCGGCGTGGGTCCGGCATCCCGGCTGTCACGGCGGAAAACACGCAACGCTTGATTTGACGCCCCGGCTGCGGCATTTTCGCAGCCATGCATCCGGTTTTGCGCCGGTCGCGTAAAAGGAGTCATGAAAACCAAAGCCGCGTGGTTCGCCTTCCTGCTTGCCGCCGCGGTGGTTTCCGGCGCCGCGCGCGCCCAGCCCGCCACGGTTGAAGCGGTGCAATACCCCGCCTGGCTGGAACGCGGCGGTTTCGCGGTGCCACTCACGCCCGGCACGCGCCTGGAAGCGAAGGATCGCCTGCGTACCGGCGGCAACGCGCGCGTGCAGCTCAAGCTGGCCGAGGGCAGCGCGGTGAAGCTGGGGGAAAACGCGCAGTTCGTGATCGAACGCGCCGAGGATCGCGGCGTTTTCCGCGCCGCGCTGTCAGTGGTTGCGGGCGCTTTCCGCTTCACCACCGCCGCGGGCGCCAGGGATCGCGCGCGCGACGTCTCGATCAAGGTCAAGAACGTGACCGCCGGCATCCGCGGCACCGACCTGTGGGGCAAGTCCACCGACCAGCGCGACCTGGTGTGCCTGCTCGAGGGCAAGATCACCGTGGGATCCGAAGGACACCCCACCGTCACCCTCGACCAGCCGCTCGATTTCTACCAGAAGGCCCGCGACGGCGCGCCCGAGGTGGCCAAGGTGGACGCGAAGCAGGTCCAGGAATGGGCGGCGGAAACCGAAATTTCCAGGGATGGCGCGGCGGCCACGACGGGCGGCCGATGGCGGGTGGTGGCGGCGGTGAAGACCAGCCGCGACGAGGCCCTTGCCCTGCGCGCGGGGATGCGCTCGGCGGGTTTCCCGGCGGAAATCCTGCAGAAGGACAAATATTTCCTGATCCAGGTCTCCGGGCTTTCCGGCGAAGCGCAGGCGCGTGCCCTGATGGCCGCAATCCGGGACATCCGGGGGGTGGCGTTGCCCACCGTCCACGAGGGCCCGGCGATCTGAATCGCAATCCCGCGGAACTTTTACGGGGGGCTTCCGGTCGATCCCTATGTCGCGCACTCCCTGCGTGACAAGCAGTTGGGGCAGACAG
>JBBREI010000041.1:0-21985 GCA_038203035.1 Burkholderiales bacterium | reverse complement strand
AGCAGGCCGCCGAATACAACCGCGTCGCCGTGGCCGCGATGGAAGAGGCCTTCAAATACGCGCCCACCGGCTCCGAAGCCGTGGTCGACAACATGAAGTCCGCCATTGCCGCCGCGCAGAGCGCCTACAACAACTTCGCCTCGATCAACAAGCAGATCTATGACACGGTCGAGAAGTCGGTTGAACAGAACGTCGCGACGGTGAAGTCCGCCACCGCCAAGGCGCGCTCGAAAAAACGCTGAGCGAAAGCCGCCGAAACAAGCGCCCCCGGTCACGCGACCGGGGGCGTTTCTGTCTGGCGTCTAGAATCGACCGATGGCAGAACCCCTGAAGAACCGATTCGGGCCCCAGGTCCCCACGCGCATCGCGGCGATGGTCACGGCGGCCCATCCATCCTTCCCCACCAGGGCATTCGTCCGCGACGCGCTCGCCGGATACGAGCCGCTCGACCTCATGGCGCGGGCGCGCCACATCGCCACGGCGCTGCATGCCCACCTGCCTGCGGCCTTTCCCGAAGCGGCCGATGTACTGGTGCGCTCCCTGGGCCCGCCGCTTTCGGGCACCACCAGCAACGGCATGGCGCCGTTCCTCTACCTGCCGCATGTCTTCTTCGTCGCCGACCACGGGCTCGAGCATTTCGAGGACGCGATGCGCGCCCAATACGAGCTCACCCAGCGATTCACGGCCGAGTTCAGCATCCGCGCCTACCTCGAGCGCTACCCGCAAGCCACGCTGGCGCGGCTGCGGGAGTGGGCCGCCGATCCGAGCGAACACGTGCGCAGGCTCGTCTCCGAAGGCACGCGCCCCCGGTTGCCGTGGGCGCGGCGCCTGCGCCAGTTCCAGCTTGACCCGCGCCCGGTGATCGAGCTGCTGGAGCTGCTCAAGGACGATCGCGGGCTCTACGTGCGCCGCTCGGTCGCCAACAACCTCAACGACATCGGCAAGGACCATCCCGAAATCCTGTTCGCGACCGCGCGGCGCTGGCTCGAGGGCGCGGATGCCAACCGGCGCTGGATCGTGACCCACGCGTTGCGATCGTCGGTCAAGCGCGGGGAGGCCGGCGCGCTCGAGGTGATGGGTTATGGCGCGGCGCCGAAGGTGGAGCTGCGCGCCATCTCGATCACGCCGCGGGTGGCGCGTGTCGGCGCCTCGATCACGGTGGCCTTCGAGATCGCCAATGCCTCGCGGCGGCACCAGGACATCCTGGTGGATTTCCGCGTCCATTTCGTGAAGGCCGGCGGCCGCAGCCGGCCGAAGACCTTCAAGATGTCGCGCTTCACGCTCGAGGCGGGCCAGTCCGCGCGGCTGTCACGCAAGGTCTCGCTCGCCGAGATGACCACCCGCAAGCACTATCCGGGGCGCCACCTGGTCGAAGCCCTCGTCAACGGCCGGCCGATGCCCCTGGGGGAGTTCAGGATCGCGGGCTAGTGCCCGGTGGGGGCCTGCAGCGACGCGATCGCGGCAAGGCGCGCGCGCCGGATCGAATCGGGTATTTCTCCCGGGTGCTCGCGGGCGATCGCGCCGGCATCGACATTGCGCGCGCTCCCGAGCGCCCGCGCAAGCGCCTTGCGCGTGGCCGCGGAGCGGTCCGGGGCCATCGCCGCGTCGCATTCCGCGACGTCGAGCAGGCGATCGAGCCGCTCGGGGCGGCGCATCGCATCGGTGCGTTCCAGCAGCGCCAGCATCGATTCGGCATCCAGCGTCCGCGCATCGGCCAGCAGTCCGCGCTCCTGGATCGCCAGGCGCGCGAGGTCGCGGCAATCGGACGGCGCGTTGACGCGTTGTGACAGCGCCGCGGCGCCTTCGGTTGCCAGGTCCAGCACCAGCAGGGCGTAGCGCACCGCCAGCACGTATCCCGCGCGCGCCGCCGCATCGAGGCGCGCGCCCAGCCTGGCCGTCGCGCCGGGCTCTTCGAGCGCGGTGTCCAGCTCCGGCAACACACGCGCCAGGGCCCCGCATTCGCGCAGCACCGCGATCATGCGCGCGGGCTCCGTTTCCATCACGCCGCGCGCGAGTTCCTGCCACACGCGCTCGGGCACCAGCGCGTCGGCTTCACCCCGCGCGACCATCGCGCGCATCAGCCCGAGCGTCTCGGGCGCAATCGCGAAGCCGAAACGCGCCGCGAAACGCGCCACGCGCAGGATGCGCACCGGGTCTTCCTCGAAGGCCTCGCTCACGTGGCGCAGGATGCCGGCCTTCAGGTCCGCGGCTCCGCCATGGGGGTCGACCAGTGCGCCGTCCTCGCCGATTGCCATCGCGTTGATCGTGAGGTCGCGGCGCCGCAGGTCGTCTTCGAGCGTCACGTCGGGCGCCGCGTGGAAGCTGAATCCCTTGTAACCGGGAGCGGTCTTGCGTTCGGTGCGGGCGAGGGCGTATTCCTCGTGCGTCGCCGGGTGCAGGAACACCGGGAAGTCCGCGCCCACCGGCCTGAAGCCCTTTGCCAGCAGCTCGCCGGGATCCGCCCCAACCACGACGTAATCGTGATCCTGGACCGGCAGACCGAGCAGCTCGTCGCGAACCGAGCCGCCCACGCGGAAGGTCTTCATCGGCATGGGTTACCGGCCGGCGCGATGGCGATAGCCGGGATAACGCGCCCGCGCGCTGGTGGCGGCGAGGTACGCGGGAACAATCGCCTCGATCGACGAGGGCGCGAATCCGAAGGATTCCGGGAAAGGCCCCTCGCAAACGTTGTCCACCGCCATGGAGCGAAGGTTGTCGCGCGTCATGAGCTTGCCCGGCAGGTGTTCCAGCGTGAACGCCTGCAGCACGCCCAGCACGTGTGGCAGCGGCACCACCGCCCGGCGCTTGCCGATCGTGGCGCACACGAAGCGCACCAGCTCCTCGAGCGTCCAGGCCTTCGGCCCGCACAGGCCGTAGGTGCGCCCGAAGTGGCGCGCGTCACCCAGGCAGCAGGCGATGCAGCGTGCCACGTCGTTGACCCAGATCGGCTGGAAGCGCGTGTTCGCCGCCGCGAGCGGGATCACCGGGAAGGCGCGTGCCAGCGACGCGAAGGTGTTCAGGAACTGGTCGCCGGCGCCGAAAATCACGGACGGCCGCAGGATCGTGACCGGGAGCGGGCCGGCGGCTGCCTTGACCGCGGCCTCGCCCTGGGCCTTGCTGCGCAGGTAGTCGCTGGGCGCCGAATCGCCGACGCCCAGGGCGCTCATGTGGACCAGGTGGCTCACGCCGGCCGAATGGCACGCCTCGACCACCCGGGCGGGCAGCTGCGCGTGGCTGGCGCGAAACGTCTGGTGGCGATTTTCGTGCAGGATGCCCACCAGGTTCACGACCGCGTCCATGTTCTCGAAGGCGCGCGCGAGGGCGGCGGTATCGTGGGGGTCGGCAACCACCACCTCGACCGTCGGCAGCACGGCAAGCGACATGGCGCGCGGCCGGCTGCGCGTGATGATGCGCACCGCCGTGCCCCTGGCAGCCAGTTGTTCGGCCACGGCGCCGCCGACGAATCCGCTGCCCCCGACGATGCAGACGTTGCGGATCTCCATGTCAGGGAATCGCCGCGGCGATGGCGCTGGACGGATTGGCGGAGCGGCCCGACACCGTGCCCAGCAGCTGCTTGAGGCTCGCGTTCTTGCCGGTGAGGCGGTGGCGGTAGAACCACGCGTTGGCGAACACCTTCTTCACGTAGTCGCGCGTCTCCGAAAACGGGATCGTCTCCGCGTAGATCGCCCCCTCCAGCGAACGTTCGTCGCGCCAGCGGCGGGCGCGGCCCGGTCCGGCGTTGTACGCGGCGGTGGCGAGCAGGGGATGGCCGAGCTCATCGAGCACGCGGCGGAAGTAATAGGTGCCCATGCGGATGTTGACCTCCGGCTGCGCCAGCATTTCCTGGTTGAACGGCTGGACCGGGATCTGCTTGGCCACCCAGCGCGCGGTCGCGGGCATCAGCTGCATGAGCCCGGTCGCCCCCACGCGTGAGCGCACTTCGGGCATGAAGCGGCTTTCCTGCCGGATGATCGAATAGACAATCGCCTCGTCGAGGTCCCATTGGCGCGCGGAGGCGGCCAGCACGTCCCGATGCGGGATCGGATAACGCTGCGTGAAGTCGTGGACCTGCACGGTGCGGTCGGCGGTGTTGATGGCGCGGTCGGGCTCGTTGGCCAGGCGGGCGGCTTCGGCCGCGGCCAGCAGGTCGCGATCGTCCAGGGAGCGGACCGCCCAGATCCATTCACGCAGCGCCTCGTTGTCCAGCCCGGCGGCGTAGAGCGCCAGCGCGCGCTGCACGCCGGGCACGGCGCGGATGCGATCGAGTTCGGCGGGGGAGGGCGGCGCCACGTTCCAGTCGATCGCAACCGGCACCTGCAGCTCTTCGGCGGCGAGCAGGCCGTAGAACCCGATCTCGCGCGCGAGCCCGCGCAGCAGCGCGGCCGGCGCCTCGGTTTCCCCAAGCTGGCGCAATGCGCGCGCGCGCCAGTAGCGCCACGTGGAATCGCGCGCCTCTTCCGGGGACAGGGCCTGGATCGCGGCGAGCACGGTTTTCCAGTTGCCCGCCCGCAGCGCCGCGCGCGCCTTCCAGGCCAGCTGCGTATCCGTGAGCGGCGCGTCCCTGGCCATCGCGTAGTAGTCCAGGGAGCGCGGCAGGTGGGACATTGCGGCGTGAAGGGCGACGTGTCCCCACGCGTATTCCGTGCTGGAACTGCCCAGCCGCGGCGCGAACACCAGCAGGCGGTCCGATGCCTCGTCCGGCTTCGTGCGCGCCAGGCGCACCAGCGCGAACAGCACCAGTTCGCGCGGGGCACGCGCCATCAACGTGGGCTTCTCGCGCGCTTCGCGCGCGAGATAGGCCGAAGGGTCGGCGGCGGCGCGGTCCAGCGATTTCTCGTTCATCGCCCGGGCACGGGGCAGCAGCGCGTTGGCGCGCCGGGCCTCACGGATCTGGTTGGCCGCGAGCAGGCGCCGCGTTCGCTCCCACGTCTCCTCGGCGGAAATGCGCCGCGCGTCCGCGAGCGGGGCAAAAACGAGGTCGCAATTCGACGGGGTCTCGCGCGGCGAGTTGAAGAGGGCCCGCGCCTCGACCTCCGCTTCCGCGTCGCCGCGGGCGATGCGTTCCTGCAATGCGAAGCATGTGATCCCGGGGTCGTCGGCGACCAGGCGCGGGTGTTCCGCGCGGAAGGATTCCCAGTTCCCGGCCGCGGCCAGGCTCTTGAGCCAATCGCGCCGCAGCGATTCGGACAGCGGGCTTTCCGGATAACGCGCGAGGAATGCGCGCACCTCTGCGGGATCCGCTTTCGACAGCTGGGCCGTCAGCAACCAGTAGGCGGGATAGGCCTCGAGGGGGTGGCCGGCAAAGCGCGGGCGCAACTGGTCGAAGGCGCGCCAGTGGCCCTTCTGGGCCGCCTCCTTGAGCGCCGCCAGGTCGGCGTCGAGCGCGGCCGCGGGCGCGAATTGCGGCACTGCCGCAATAATCGCGGCGCATGCCGCCGACTTCGCCCACTTGATGCACGTCAAGGCCATATATGCCACCAGTAATTAAGTTTCGCGGATAAAATTATAGGTCAACCGCACTCACGGAAACGACGTTGATGGGAATAGATACCCCCGAGTTCTGGACAGCACTGCTGAAGATCATCGGCGTGAACATCGTCCTTTCAGGCGATAACGCGGTCGTGATTGCCCTGGCATCGCGCTCGCTGCCGCCCAAGCAGCAGAAGCAGGCGATCTTCTGGGGCTCGGGCGCGGCGATCGTCATGCGCATTGTCCTCACCCTCTTCGCCGTGGCGCTGCTCGAGCTGTCGTGGCTCAAGCTCATCGGCTCGGCGCTGCTGGTCTGGATCGGCGTGAAGCTGCTGATCCCGGAAGACGACGGCGACAACATCCAGGCCAGCGACAACATGATGGTTGCGATCCGCACCATCCTGATCGCCGATCTGGTGATGAGCCTGGACAACGTGATCGCGGTGGCCGCGGCCGCCGGCGGCCACTGGGGCCTGCTGATCATCGGCCTGGCGATCTCCATCCCGCTGGTCGTTTTCGGCGCCACGCTGCTGCTCAAGCTCATGGAGCGCTGGCCCATCATCATCACCATCGGCGCGGCGCTGCTGGGCTTCGTCTCCGGCGAGATGGCCTGGGAAGACAAGGCGATCGCCTCCTTCACCTCCCAATACCCGGCCTGGATCAAGTACGCGGCGGGCGCGGCGGGTGCAATCTTCGTCGTCGGGCTCGGCCGGATACTGGCCGGGCGCGCGCTGCAGAAGTCGAATGTGGAGAAAGTCGAGTACCTGGAGAGCAAAGGCGCGCACCTCGCCGGGGTGTCGAAGGGTCCCGTTCCGAAGGACCCCAGCCTGAAAGATGCTGCGTCGCCGCGAGCGAAGCAGCATTCCCGATAATGAGACCGTGAGGAGATTTGCCATGAAACATCGCATGTTCGCCCGCAGCATCGCGGGTATCGTTGGGCTCGCGCTCAGCGCCCTGGTTCCCGCCCATGCAGCCTGGGAGCCCACAAAGACCGTCGAGTTCATCGTCCCCGCGGGAACCGGCGGCGGCGCTGACCAGATGGCCCGCTTCGTCCAGGGCGTCATCGCCAAGAACAACCTGATGAAGCAGTCGATGGTGGTGATCAACAAGGGGGGCGGCGCCGGCGCCGAAGGCTTCCTCGAGGTCAAGGGCGCGAAGGGCGACCCGCACAAGATCATCATCACGCTCTCGAACCTGTTCACCACGCCGCTCGCGACCGGGGTGCCCTTCAACTGGAAGGACCTCACGCCGGTTCGCATGATGGCCCTGGACCAGTTTGTCCTCTGGGTGCCGAAAGACGCGCCCTACAAGACGGCGGCCGACTACATCGCCGCGGTCAAGGCCGGGGGCAACAACAAGTTCAAGATGGGCGGCACCGGCTCCAAGCAGGAAGACCAGATCATCACGGTCGCGCTGGAAAAGGTCGCCGGCGCCAAGTTCACCTACATCCCGTTCAAGGGCGGCGGTGACGTGGCGACCCAACTCGTCGGCAAGCACATCGACTCCTCGGTGAACAACCCGATCGAGGCTGTCGCCCAGTGGCGCGCCGGCAACCTGCGCCCGCTGTGCGTGTTCGACGCCCAGCGCATGCCGTACACGGCGAAGGTCACCGCCGACATGTCGTGGGGCGACATCCCGACGTGCAAGGAGGCCGGCGTTCCCACCGACTACGTGATGCTGCGCGGTGTCTTCATGGCCGGCGGTGTCACCGCGGACCAGGTCAAGTACTACGCCGACCTGCTCGAGAAGGTGCGCCAGACGCCCGACTGGAAGGAATTCATGGAGAAGGGCGCCTTCAACCAGACCACGATGGTTGGCCAGCCGTACATCGACTGGGTTGCCAACGCCGAGGCGCTGCACCAGGGCCTGATGAAGGACGCAGGGTTCCTCGCCGCGGGGAAATAGCCGCCTGACGGGACCCGGGCGTGCGCCCGGGTCCCGCCCTTCCGAATCGCCGAATTGGGGGTCGCATGTCGCAGCCGCAAGACCGGGCAGTCGGCTCGGTGCGTCTTTGGGAAATCATCGTCGCCGTGTCTTTTTTCGTCTTCGGTGCCATCGTGGTCTGGGACAGCCGGCGCCTGGGCGCGGCGTGGGCATCCGACGGACCGCAGGCCGGCTACTTCCCGTTCTACATCGGGCTCATCATCTGCATCTCCGCCGTCGCGATCCTGATCCAGGCGCTCGGCTCCGGGGCAAAGGGCGCCAATGCGTTCGTCGCATGGGGGCAGCTCAAGATGGTGCTCACGGTGATGATCCCGAGCGTGATCTACGTGGCCCTGATTGCCAACCCCCTGTACTCGTTGGGCATCTACGAGGCCTCGGCGATCTTCATCGCACTTTTCATGCGCTTCCTGGGCAAGTACGCGTGGCCGACGGCCGCTGCCGTATCGATCGGCGTGGTGGTCGTCTTTTTCATGATGTTCGAGGTCTGGTTCCTCGTTCCACTGCCGAAGGGGCCGCTCGAAGCCCTCATCGGCTACCGCTAGGAGGGCGGCAACATGCAAGAGATCCAGAATCTCATGGGCGGCTTCGCGGTCGCCCTCACCTGGTTCAACGTGATGCTGATGCTCGCCGGCGTCACGCTCGGAGTGCTGATCGGCGTGCTGCCGGGCCTGGGCGGGGCCAACGGGGTGGCGATCCTGCTGCCGCTCACGTTCTCGATGGCCCAGTCACCGGGTGGCGCGACTTCCGCCATCATCCTGCTGTCGTGCATCTACTGGGGCGCGCTCTTCGGCGGGGCCATCACCTCCATCCTCTTCAACATCCCGGGCGAGCCCTGGTCGGTCGCGACCACCTTCGACGGCTACCCCATGGCGCAGAACGGGCAGGCCGCCCAGGCGCTCACGGCGGCTTTCACCTCGTCGTTCATCGGGGCATTCATCGCGGTCGTGATGATCACCTTCCTCTCCCCGCTGGTGGCGCGTTTCGCGCTCCAGTTCGGCCCGCCGGAGTTCTTCTCGGTCTACCTGCTCACCTTCTGCGCGTTCGTGGGCATGGCGAAGGGCTCGGCGTTCAAGACGATCGCGTCCATGATGCTGGGCTTCGCGCTGGCCGCGGTGGGGCTGGATACCGTCACCGGGCAGCTGCGCCTGACTTTCGGGTACATGGAGCTGCTCAAGGGCTTCGACTTCCTCATCGCCGTCATCGGCCTCTTCGGCATCGGCGAGATCCTGCTGACCATCGAGGAAGGCCTGGTGTTCAGGGGCAAGAGCGCCAAGCTCAACGTGAAGGTCGTGCTCGAGACCTGGAAGGAGCTGCCGAAGTACTGGAAGACGTCGGCGCGCAGCGCCCTCGTCGGCTGCCTCATGGGCATCGTACCGGGGGGCGCGACGCCGGCCTCCTTCATGGCCTACGGGGTGGCGAAGCGCATGTCGCGCGACGGCGAGAAGTTCGGCACCGGGAAGATCGAGGGCGTGGTGGCGCCCGAGACCGCGGCCCATGCGGCCGGCACTTCGGCGTTGCTGCCGATGCTCACGCTCGGTGTGCCGGGCTCGCCCACGGCTGCGGTGCTGCTCGGCGGGTTGATGATCTGGGGCCTGCAGCCGGGCCCGCTGCTTTTCGTCGAGAAGCCCGACTTCGTCTGGGGCCTCATCGCCTCGATGTACCTGGGCAACATCGCCGGGCTGATCGTGGTGCTCACGTGCGTGCCGCTTTTCGCCTCGATCCTGCGGGTGCCGTTCTCCATCATCGCGCCGGTGATCCTCGTGATCTGCGCCATCGGTGCCTTCACCGTGCACACCTCGATGTTCGACGTATGGCTGATGCTGGCCTTCGGCGTCATGGGCTACGTGTTCAAGAAGCTCGATTACCCCCTCGCGCCGATGGTGCTCGCCCTGGTGCTGGGCGACGCGGCGGAAAACGCCTTCCGCCAGTCGATGCTCATCTCGCAGGGGACCCTCTCGATCTTCTACTCCAACGCGCTGGTGGGCGGGGTCACCACGATCGCGCTGGTGCTGCTCTTCTGGCCGCTGATCTCGAAGGCGATCGGCATCCTGCGTGGCAAGAGCGGCCGCGTGAATCAGACGGAGTGAAACCATGACAGTCATCGCGATGACGCAGGAAATGGCCACGCTCGGCAAGGACGTGGCGCTCGGGGTGTGCGAGGAGCTGGGCCTGCAGCAGGTGCGCCACGAAGTCGGCGACGTGGTCGCCGGCCGCATGAGCGTGAAGAGAAGCCTCATCCGGCGCATCCGCGAGGGCAGGGCGGGCAAGGTGGAGCGTTGGTCCGCCGACGACAAGACGATCTCCATCTTCACCGCCGAGGAGGTTTTCGACCTCGCCGTGAAGGGCAACGTGCTGATCCGCGGCTGGGGCGCCACGCTGTTGCTGCGGGAGGTAGCCCACATCGCCTGCATCCAGGTGTGCGCGCCGATGGAGCTGCGCGTGAAGCGCCTGATGGAGCGCCTGGAGACCGACGACGAGCCGCTCGCGCGCCACGAGATCGCCGTGGACGACGCCGCGCGCGCCGCGCGCATGGGTGAATACTTCAACGTCGAATGGGGCGATCCGGCCCTCTACGACCTCACCCTCAACACCGAACGCGTGGGCATCCCCACGTGTGTGAAGCAGGTGGTGGCGCTGGTGCACTCGACGGAGTTCCAGGAGACACCCGCCTCGCGCCGCCGGCTGGAAGACCTGGCGCTGCAGGCGCGCGTGCGCGCCGCGTTGCGTGCAGACGCCCGCAGCGAAACCATCGACATCCTGGTGGACGTCAACGCCGGGGTGGTGACGCTGAAGGGAATCGTCGTGAACGCCTCGGAGAAGGGCCTGGCCAACGACATCGTCGCCGCCCTTCCGGGCGTCAAGTCCGTGGCCGACGAGCTGCGCACCATGGCCGGCGGGCTTTACCGCTTTCCTTCGCAGCTCAAGGACAAGGGCTAGCGTTCATCGGCGGACAAGACGCCTGGGGGGGGCCGTGTAGCGGCAACGTGACGCTCAGATCTTCCCGGAGTGCTTGAGGCGCGAAAGCGTCTCGGCGGAAAGGTTGAGGTAGGAGGCGAGTTCCTTCTTGGGCACGCGCTCCAGCAGGTCCGGGTGCTTGCGGCCGAAGCGCAGCACGCGCCCGGGCGCATCGAGCAGGTGCAGGGTGATGGTGTGCGCCATCACCTCGCTCATCAGGTGCATCACCTCGTATTCGAAATCGTCCTTGATGTCGGGGTGGGCATCCAGGAACGCGGCCCACTGCTGCAGCGGCAGCTTGGCCACGCGCACCTTGGTCACGGCGCGGATCGAATAAGGCGCGGGCGTGCGCAGCCTCCAGGCGGCGTAGCTCGTGTCCATGTCGTCCTCCTTGGCGAAGCGCAGGATCATCTCCTTGCCTTCGGGGCTGGCGACCACGCGCTTGAGCACGCCGTCGAGGATGAAGTACTGCTCCATGTCGTGGGCGCCCTGTGACAGCAGCACGTCGCCTTTGCGATAGTCGACCACGGCGAGCGAGCCTTCGAGCTCCCCGAAGGACGGCGGGTCCAGGCGTCGCAGGACGATGTTCTGGTGCAGGCGCTCGCGAATCCCGGCGAGGTCCGGATGGTTCACAAGGAGGGTCATCGGGGGGGCGCTACCCAGGGTCGAAACTTGACCCGTATCAAGGTGGCTTGTGCGGGGCTTTTTTTAACATTGTAGCCTGATATCGAAGGTCAATTCTGCTTCGCCGGCGCCCGTTCCCGCGGCCCGGCCATCCCCCGGAGGAAACACAACCATGGCCACCGTCACACCCCCCGCCGCGACCGGCAACGCCGCCCCCGCGCCGGCCCCGGCCCAGGTCAGCGGCGCACCAGCCGCCGGTCCGCAACCAGGCGAAACCATCGATGGCTTCCACCTGGTCATCGACGCCCTCAGGCTCAACGGCATCGATACCGTATTCGGCCTGCCGGGCATCCCGATCACCGACCTCACCCGCATGATCCAGGCCTCGGGCCTGCGCATGATCTCGTTTCGCCATGAGCAGAACGCGGGCTACGCGGCATCGATCGCCGGGTTCCTCACGCAGAAGCCCGGCATCTGCCTCACGGTGTCGGCCCCGGGCTTCCTCAACGGTCTCACGGCGCTCGCGCACGCGACGACCAACTGCTTCCCGATGATCCTCATCTCGGGCTCCTCGGAGCGCGAAATCGTCGACCTGCAGCAGGGCGAATACGAGGAGATGGACCAGCTCGCGATCGCCCGGCCCCACTGCAAGGCGGCCTTCCGTGTCCTGAATGCGCAAGACATCGGCGTGGGTGTCGCGCGCGCCATCCGCGCCGCGGTCTCGGGCCGCCCCGGCGGTGTGTACCTCGATTTCCCCGCCAGGCTCTTCGCGCAATCGATCGATGCGGCCGCGGGCAAGGCCTCGCTGATCAAGGTCGTCGACCCGGCCCCGCGCCAGATCCCCGCGCCCGATGCGGTCGCCCGCGCGCTCGACCTCCTCAAGGGCGCGAAGAAACCGCTGATCCTCCTCGGCAAGGGCGCGGCCTACGCGCAATGTGATGCCGACATTCGCGCGCTGGTGGAAAGGACCGGCATCCCGTACCTTGCGATGTCGATGGCCAAGGGCCTGCTGCCCGACACACACGAGCAGGCGGCCGGCGCCGCGCGATCGTTTGTTCTGCCCGAAGCCGATGTGGTGCTGCTGGTCGGCGCGCGCCTGAACTGGCTGCTCTCCCACGGCAAGGGCAAGACCTGGGGCGGCAAGGGCCACAAGGATTGGGGCGGGCAGAAATACATCCAGGTCGACATCTCGCCGCAGGAAGCGGACAGCAACGTCGCCATCGCCGCGCCGGTTATCGGCGACATCGGCTCGTGCGTGGCCGAGCTGCTGAAAGGCATCGGCAGCGGCTGGGCCAGGCCGCCGAAGGAATGGACCGACGCGATCGCCGAGCGCAGGAACAGGAACATCGCGAAGATGGCCGAGACACTGGCGAAGGATCCTTCGCCCATGAACTTCCACAGCGCGCTCAACGTCGTGCGCGACATCGTCAAGGCCAATCCGGATGCGATGCTCGTCAACGAAGGCGCCAACGCGCTCGACTTCACGCGCTCCATCGTCGACATGTACAAGCCGCGCAAGCGCATCGACGTGGGCACCTGGGGCATCATGGGCGTCGGCATGGGTTATTGCGTGGCCGCCGCGGTGGTCACGAAGCAGCAGGTGATCGCGATCGAAGGCGACAGCGCCTTCGGCTTTTCGGGCATGGAGGTGGAGACGATCTGCCGCTACAACCTGCCGGTGTGTATCGTGGTGATGAACAACAACGGCGTCTACAAGGGCACCGACGTGAATCCCACGGGAGGCGCGGATGTGGCGCCCACCGTGTTCGTGAAGAACGCGCGTTACGACCGGATCATCGAGGCGTTCGGCGGCGTCGGCGTCAACGCCACCACGCCTGCGCAGCTGCGCAAGGCGATGGAAGAAGCGATCCGCTCGAAGAAACCCACGCTGATAAACGCCGTGATCGACGAGACCGCCGGAACCGAAAGCGGCCGCATCACCAGCCTCAACCCCACCGCCGCAAAACAGAAGGCATAGAACCATGGAAGCACTCAAGGGCGTTCGAATACTGGATATGACGCATGTGCAGGCGGGGCCCACGTGCTCGCAGCTGCTGGCATGGATGGGCGCGGACGTGATCAAGTTCGAGCCGCCGCAGGGCGACGCCACGCGCGGGCAGCTGCGCGACGTGCCCAACGCGGATTCGCTCTACTTCACGATGCTCAACTGCAACAAGCGTTCGATCACCGTCAACATGAAGAGCGCCGAGGGCAAGCAGGTCTTCGTCGACCTGGTGAAGAAGTGCGACATCGTGATGGAGAACTTCGGCCCCGGCGTGCTCGATCGCCTCGGCTTCACCTGGGAGAAGATCCGCGAGATCAACCCCAGGATCGTGATGGGCTCGATCAAGGGCTTCGGCTCCTCCGGCCCCTACTCCGACTTCAAGGCGTACGAAAACGTCGCGCAGGCCATGGGTGGCGCGATGAGCACCACCGGCGTGCCCGATGGCCCCCCGTTCGTCACCGGCGCGCAGATCGGCGATTCGGGCACCGGCCTGCACCTGGCCATCGGCCTGCTCGGCGCGCTGCACCAGGCCACGCGCACCGGCAAGGGCCAATACGTCGAAGTCGCCATGATGGACGGCGTGATGAACCTCTGCCGCGTCAAGTTCCGCGACCACCAGCGCCTCACGCGCCAGTCGATGGCGGAATATTCGGTCCCGACCTGCCAGAACATGGGTGACGTGCCGCGCGCGGGCAACGATTCCGGCGGCGGCCAGCTCGGCAATGCGATCCACTGCAAGCCACACGGCGCCAACGACTGGCTCTATGTGGTGGTGCAGGAGGCGGTGTGGACGGCGCTGGCCAACCGCATCGGACCCGATGTCGGCGTGCCGGATCTCGCCAACGACCCGCGTGTGGCCACCATCGCGGAGCGGCGCAAGAACCAGAGCCTGGTGTGGACGCTGCTCACCAAGTTCGCGGAGAAACACACCAAGCGCGAGCTGATGGCGATCCTCAACCCGATCGACGTTCCCTGCGGGCCGATCATGTCGACCACCGACCTCGCCACCGACGAACACGTGAAGGGCCGCGAAATGTGGGTCGAACTCGACCATCCCCAGCGCGGCAAGTGGTTCAACGTCGGCATGCCGATCAAGCTTTCCGAATCGCGGGCGGTGATCACGCGCAGCCCCACATTGGGCGAACATACCGACGAAGTGCTCAAGGACGTGCTCGGCTACGACATCGGCAAGATCGAAGGCCTCAGGAGCGCCGGCGCCTTCTCGCTGCCGCCCAAGAAGGTCGCCGCGTAGCGGCATGCGGGCAGCAAACCCCTGGAACACGGATGAACACGGATAACAACGGATAAACACGGATGCATCGATTGCGACCGTGACCGTTGCCAGTTTCATCCAGTTTCATCGGTCCCATCCCGTTCCTCCGTTGTCATCCGTGTTCATCCGTGTTCCAAAGGTTCAGGTGCCAAAATGAAAATCGCGATCATCGGCCAGCAGGACTTCGGCAAAGCCGTCCTTGAAGCATTCCTGGCCCGGGGCGACACCGTCGCCGGCGTGTTCGTGGCGCCGGAAAAGGAGGGCGCCAGGCCCGACCCCATGAAGGTCGCCGCGGCCGAGAAGGGCCTGAAGGTGTTCCAGTTCCCGTCGCTCAAGAGCCCCGAAGCGGCGCAGGCGATGAAGGACCTCGATGCCGACATCGGCGTGATGGCCTTCGTGCTGCAGTTCGCGCCGCAGGAATTCGTGAACATCCCGAAACACGGCACCATCCAGTTCCATCCCTCGCTGTTGCCGAAGTACCGCGGGCCGTCGTCGATCAACTGGCCGATCTCGCGCGGCGAGAAGCTGACGGGCCTGACGATTTTCCGCCCCACCGATGGCCTCGATGAAGGCCCGGTGGTCCTGCAGAAGGAGACACCGGTCTCGGAAAACGACACCCTCGGCACGGTGTATTTCGAGCGGCTCTTCCCGATGGGCGTCGCGGCGATGGTGGAGGCCGCCGACCTCGTGGTTGCCGGCAAGCACCAGGAAGTGGTGCAGGACGAGGGCCAGGCGTCGTACGAAGGCTGGTTCCGCGCCAACGAGGCGAAGGTGAACTGGCACAACCACGTGGATTCGATCCACGACCTCATCCGCGCCTCGGATCCCGCGCCCGGCGCGTGGACCACCCTTGGCGGCAAGAAGCTGCAGCTCTTCGGCTCGAAGAAACACCTGGCGCGCACGTTCAGCGCGGTGAGGGGCAAGATCGGCGAGATCACCGAAATCGGCGCCGAATCGATCCGCATTACCGCGCAGGGCGGGCAGGTCGAGGTCTCCAGGGTCAAGCCGGAGGAAGGCAAGAAGGTCGCGGCGGCGGAGTGGGCTAAATCCGCCGGCGTGACTTCTGGCACACTTCTGGGGGGCTGAGCACGCAGGCAGCCTCACCGCAAACCAGAAATCCGGAGTAACCCATGGCATCGTGGCGTATTTTTTTTGCTGCAGCGGCAGCGTTGATCGGTTTTGCGGCGACATCCGCCGCGGCGCAGAACCTGGTGCTGAATCCCTCGTTTGAAACCGGCGACACCACGTCGTGGACCGCGACGGGCACGTGCCCCTTCGACGTGTTGACGCCGCCGGCGACCACCACGGGCGCCGCCGGCTTCAACGCTCCCGCCCCGACACAGGGCACCTTCGTGCTCGCCTCCGATGCCGTGGCGCCGGGGGTTTGCGAGTTGTTCCAGGACATCGCGCTGCCGCCCGGACCCGGCTATGTGTTGTCGTTTGCCACTGGATACAACTATGTCGACCTCGGCGGCGATCCCACCGGCGCCGGGTGCTCGGCAACCGTCGCCCTCACCACCACGGGTGGCGTGCCGATCGCAACGTACTACGCGCGCTCCGGCGGCTTCGACCAGGCCCTCAACAACCGCGGGCCCTTCAACCTCGGCAGCGCCCTGGGCGGGACCACGGTGCGCCTCATCATCACCACCAACAGCTGCGCCGGTGGGCCCGTGGGCATCGTCACCGACAATTTCGTGCTCGCCGCGGGCGGCACGACTTCGGCGATACCGACCCTTTCCGAATGGACCACACTGCTGCTCGCGATGCTGATGGCCATGGTGGCGTTTGCATCCCTGCGGCGTGCCCGCAACCCCTGATACCGAAAGAGCTCCAATGACACACGCCATCCGCATCCACCAGACTGGCGGCCCCGAAGTCATGCAGTGGGAAGAGGTCAACGTGGCCGCTCCCGGCCCCAACGAGGCGCAGATCCGCCACAAGGCGGTGGGCCTGAACTACATCGATACCTACCATCGCAGCGGCCTCTACCCGGTTCCCATGCCCAGCGGCATCGGCCTGGAGGCGGCCGGCGTCATCGAGGCGGTGGGCAGCGCGGTGACCGAGTTCAAGGCCGGCGACCGCGTGGCCTATTGCAACGGGCCGGTCGGCTCGTACTCCGAGGTGAAGAACCATCCCGTCGACCGGCTGGTGAAGGTGCCCGACGGGATCAGCTTCGATCAGGCCGCCAGCATGATGCTGCAGGGCCTGACGGTGCAGTACCTGCTGCGGCGCATGCACTTCGCCCCGAAGTCGGGCGACACCATCCTGTGGCACGCGGCCGCGGGCGGCATCGGCCTCATCGCGTGCCAGTGGGCGCGGGCGCTGGGCGTGAACCTGATCGGCACTGTGAGCACCGAGGACAAAGCGGCGCTGGCGCGCGAAAACGGCGCGGCGCACACCATCCTGTACACGAAGGAGGATTTCGTCGCGAAGGTGGGTGAAATCACCGGCGGAAAGAAGGTCCCGATCGTGTACGACTCGGTGGGCAAGGACACCTTCCTCAAGTCGCTCGATTGCCTGCAGGTGCGCGGCCTGATGGTGATCTTCGGCAACTCGTCGGGTCCGGTCGCGCCGATCGACGTGAACATCCTCAACCCGAAGGGCTCCCTCTACGTGACGCGCCCCTCGCTCAACGGCTACGTCGCGAAGCGCGACGAGCTGCTGGCCTCGGCGAAGGAGCTCTTCGACGTCGTGTTGTCAGGCAAGGTGAAGATCGAGCCGCGCCAGAAATACGCCCTGAAGGACGCGGCGCAAGCCCACCGGGACCTCGAGGCACGCAAGACCACCGGCTCCACGATCCTGGTCCCGTAGCCGCCGGGCCCCGCCCACGGGCCGCGGGAGGTCACTTCACGGAGTGGGAGACAAGCTCGTGGTGGTTGCGCGTGAGCACCTTTCCCTCGGTGGTGACGTTGGTCTCCTCGGCGCGCACGAAGCGCTTCACCGTGGAGCTGTACCAGTAGGTCCACTTGCTCACGCCGGTCGCGTTGTTGCCGCGCTGCTTCCAGCGCGCCTCGCGCTCGATGCGCAGCGCGCGCACCACCGCCTGGCGCTCGCTCTGGTCGAGCTCGTTCACGATGCGGTAGGTCCACTTATCCCCGACCACGAAGGACGGTGGCGCCCCGATGGAGGCGGGCGCCGCGCGCTTCGGCGTGGTGTTGCGTGCCGCCGTCCCGGGCGCCGGCCGGGTCGATCGGCGCCAGGCCCCGGGTGGTGGACTGCAGGCGCGCCCCGAACGGATTGTTGCGGCACGCGTCGAGGATCACGATGTTGACCGGGTTCCTGGCGCTGTCCAGCTTCTCCATGACCGCGGCCACGTCGAGCGCCTGGAAGGCGACCTCGTCTTCGCGCGCGACGTCGGCGTCGACCGGCAGCAGGTAGTTGCGGCCTCGCACCTGGAGCCCGTGTCCGGCGAAATAGAAGAGCCCCGTCGCCTGGCGGCCCGGGCTGTCGCCGAATTCGCGCAGGGCAAGGTGCATCTCGCGCAGCGTGACATTTTCGCGGCGGATCACGGTGAAGCCGCTGGCCTGGAGCGCCTTGGCCATGTCGGCCGCGTCGTTGGGCGGATTGGGAAGCGCGTCGGCGTGTTTGTAGGCGCCGTTTCCGATCACCAGCGCCACGCGTGTGGGTTTCGCGGGCTGCGCGCCACAGAGGCCCGCGCCCAGCAGGGCGACCAGGAACGCGGCGGCGCGCAGGGCTGGCGTCATCGCGCCATCATATCCCCGGCTTTCCGGGAAGGTCAGCCCGCTGCGGGGGAGCGCCAAGGTAAAATCGGCGCATGGCCCTCCTGCTGCGCGAATCCGACGTCGAGCAACTGCTCACGATGAAACTCGCGCTCGACCTGGTCGAGCGCGTCCACCGCGAATATTCCCTCGGGCAGGCGGTCGACATGCCGCGCGAGCGCACGCGCCTGCCCAGGGCCGCGCTGCATATCCTCCAGGGCGCTGTGCCTTCGGCCGGCATCTTCGGCTACAAGGCCTACACCTCCAGCCGCGAGGGCATTCGTTTCCTGGTGTACGGGTTCAACGCGGAGCGCGGCAACCTCGACGTGGTGGTCGAGGCCAACCACCTCGGCATGATGCGCACCGGCGCCGCCGGCGGCGTGGCGGCAAAGTGGCTCGCGCGCGAGGACGCGAAGGTCGCCGGCGTCTTCGGCGCCGGATGGCAGGCCCAGGGACAGCTGGAGGCGCTGGCGGCGGTGCGCAAGCTCGAACGCGTGAAGGTCTGGTCGCGCACTGCCGACAAGCTCGCGAAGTTCTGCGCCACGATGGGCAAACGCCTCTCGATCGATGTGGTGCCGGCCGCGTCGCCCGACGACTGCGTCAGGGGCAGCGACATCGTGGTCACCATCACCACGTCCGTGACGCCGGTTTTTTCGGGTGAATCGCTGGGCCCGGGGACCCACGTGAACGCGGCGGGCTCCAATTCCCTGCTGCGCCAGGAGATCGACGAGGCGACGATCCGCAAGTGCGACCCGATCGTCGTCGATTCGCGGGCCAGCGCCCAGAAGGAAGCCGGTGACCTGCTGCCGCTGCTGGAGAAGGGGCGCCTGCACGTGGGGGGCCTTACGGAGCTGGGAGAGGTGATCGCGGGCATCCGGCCGGGCCGCGCGTCGCCTTCGGACATCACCCTCTTCGAGTCGCAGGGAATGGCGATCCAGGACCTCATCATCGCCGCGGCGCTGGCAAAGCTCGCCCGCGCGCAAGGCCTGGGCTCGGAGCTCGACCTGGGGAAGTGAAGGCCCGCGTATCTCCCTGTAATATGGCCGGGTCAGGGGAGAGCTCGGGGAGAGTTCATGAAGACCGCATTCTGGAAGGCCGACTGGTTCTTCGGCCTCGTCATCGTCATCGCCCTATTCGGTTTCGCGCGCATGTCGGGCTTCATCCCCGGCCTCGAGCGCTGGGCCTACGACCTTGGCGTGAAGATGACCTCGAAGTCGCCCAGCGACAAGATCGCCGTCATCGCCATCGATGAGCAGTCGATCGCCAACATCGGTCGCTGGCCGTGGCCGCGCGAGGTGCAGGGCAAGCTCATCGACCAGCTGGCCGCCGCCAAGGCCAAGGTGATCGGCAACACCACCTTCTTCTTCGAGCCGCAGAAGGATCCCGGACTCACCTACGTCGAGAAGATGCTCGACATCTACAACAAGGCCTATCCTCCCGTCGCCGCCGCGGGCAGCGAGGTGCCGGGGGTCGCGCCGATCGGCGGGCAGACGCCGGCCGCGCAGGCGATGCAACCCACCTATCCCGCCGGTGAAGTGGGCGAGATCGGCAAGCTGCTCACCGAAGCCTCGGCCGCGCTCAACAGCGACGTACGCCTGGCCGCCAGCATGAAGAAGGCGAACACCGTGCTGCTGCCGCTGGTCTTCGACCAGCTCACCTATTCACCGCCGGCCGGCCGTCCCGACAAGCCGCTGCCCGATTTTGTCTCACGCAATGCGGTGCCCGGCACCGGAGCCAACGCGGGCGGTTTCCTGAACGGCGCCAACGTGCTGTATCCGATCGAGCTGCTCGGTGGCGCGGCCGCCGGCATGGGGCACCTCAACACCGCCGTCGACGAAGACGGAGCGGTGCGCTTCGAGCCGCTCGTCATCAGCTACTACGACCAGCAGTTCCCGTCGCTTTCGCTGATGATCGCGGCCAAAAGCCTCAACCTGACCTCCAAGGACGTGAAGACCGTCCCGGGTGAAAGCGTCTCGATCGGCGGCAAGACCATCCGCACCGACGACGCGGGCCAGATGTACACCTATTTCTACAAGGACCGCGACAAGCAGTCCGCCTTCCCGATCGATTCGTTTTTCGACGTCTACTCGGGCAAGATCCCGGCCGCGAAATACGCCGACAAGATCGTCCTCATCGGCGCAACCGCCACCGGCATCGGCAGCAGCCAGGTGACCCCGATCTCGGCGCAGATGAACCCGGTCACGACGCTGGCGCACTCGGTGTCCTCGATCCTGCAGGAGCATTTCTTCGTGCAGCCGACGTGGGCGCCGTTCGCGACGCTCGGCGCCTACCTGCTTGTGGCGCTCTACATCACCCTGTTGCTGCCGCGCCTGGGCGCCGGCATGGCCGCGGGCATCACCGCCGGCCTGCTGGCCGTGCTCTTCGCGACGCACCTGGGCCTCATGACCTCCGCCGGCCTCTGGCTGCAGCTGATGCTGCCCGCGACGCTGCTTGTGGTCGGCCACGCGCTGCTCACCACCAAGCGCTTCCTGATGACCGAACGCGGCAAGGAAGCCGCGGACCTCGCGGGCGCGGAATCGAACCGCATGCTCGGCCTCGCGTTCCAGCAGCAGGGCCAGCTGGACATGGCCTTCGACAAGTTCCGCAAGGCCCCGCTCAACGACGAGGTGATGGAGAACATCTACAGCCTCGCGCTCGATTTCGAGCGCCGCCGCCAGTTCAACAAGGCGGAGAGCTGCTTCCGCTACATGGCGACCTACAACCCGAAGTTCCGCGACATCGAGGAAAGGCTCAACCGCGCCAAGGCGCTGTCGGAAACCATCATCCTCGGCGGCTCCTCGGCGGCACGCACCAACGCCAGCACCATGGTGCTGCAGGGCGGCGCGCAGGAAAAGCCGATGCTCGGCCGCTACCAGGTGGAAAAGGAGCTCGGCAAGGGCGCGATGGGAGTGGTGTACGGCGGCAAGGACCCGAAGATCGGCCGCGTGGTGGCTATCAAGACCATGGCGTTGTCGGCGGAGTTCGAGGCCGAGGAGCTGACGGAAGCCAAGGAGCGCTTCTTCCGCGAGGCGGAGACCGCGGGCCGCCTCAATCACCCGAACATCGTCACCATCTTCGACGCGGGCGAGGAGCACGACCTCTGCTACATCGCCATGGAATTCCTCAAGGGCAAGGACCTGGTGGCGTACACCAAGCAGCCGAACCTCTTTCCGCCCGACAAGGTGCTCTCGATCTGCGAACGCGTCGGCGACGCCCTTGGCTACGCGCATTCGATGGGCGTGGTCCACCGCGACATCAAACCCGCCAACATCATGTACGAGCCGGAAAGCGACACGGTGAAGGTGACCGACTTCGGCATCGCGCGCATCACGGATTCGTCCAAGACCAAGACCGGCATGGTGCTGGGCACGCCGTCGTACATGTCGCCCGAGCAGCTCGCGGGCAAGAAGATCGACGGCCGCTCGGATCTCTTCTCGCTTGGCGTGACGCTCTACCAGATGCTCGCCGGCCGCCTGCCGTTCGAAGGTGAATCGATGACGCAGCTGATGTTCGCCATCGCCAACACGCAGCACCCGCCGATCCGCGACTACAACCCGGCGCTGCCGGAATGGATCGTGCCGCTGATCGACAAGATGCTCGCGAAGGACCACGACGTGCGCTTCCAGACCGGCGCCGAGTTCGCCGAGGCCATCCGCGAGGCGCGCCGCGCCAACAAGGTGGCCCCCGCCTGACGGGCCCCAGGCAGCGGAGCGAGGGGTGCCACTACAACCCACGGTCGCGCGCGAAGCGCTGCACACGCGCGCAATCGAGATCCGGGGCTACAAGCGCGAGGATGGCCTCTACGACATCGAGGGCCACCTCGTCGACACCAAGCCGTACGCTTTCCCGGTCGCGGGCACCATGAGGCCTGCGGGTGAGCCGGTACACGACATGTGGTTGCGCATCACGGTCGACAGGACGCTGACGATTGTTGATGCTGCGGCCGCGATGGATTCGATGCCCTACGTCGACTACTGCGACGGCATCGTTCCCGCG
>JBBREI010000040.1:0-22319 GCA_038203035.1 Burkholderiales bacterium | reverse complement strand
CCATGCCCCTGCGGTCGGAAATGTTACCGCTTCCTTGCCTCCCCAGCCAGCGCATGTGTTCTGTGTTTTGGTGTGTGCCGCTTACATTCCAATTCTTGGACCATACTCATGGGATTTCTGTTCCACTAAGCAATACCATTCAGACATTCAAATGCATCCCGAAGATGTTGAATTCAATACACAACGGAATCTGATCTGGATCCGACACTATTGGGTGGATAGGGATGGTGAGGTGAGCAGGGCGGCGAGAAGGCTTGGATCTTCACTTCCGCCACCCTGTCGGTGAACGGGGACTTCAAGCATTACCAGGGCGAAATGGGCCTTTCCGCCGCCGCCACACACAGCTGGCCGAGCCCGTTCGATTTCGACAACCAGGCGCTGCTCTACGTGCCGCAAGGCCTGCCCGATCCCAACACCGAAGGCTACGTGGAGGCGGTGATCGACGCGGCCTGGCCGGTGGTGCGCGCAAGCGGGGGGCATGCCTTCCTGCTCTTCACCAGCCTGCGCGCGATGGACCGTGGCCACGAGCGGCTGAAGGCGAAGCTCGAGGCCGAGGGGCTCGAGTGGCCGCTGATGCTGCAGGGGCGGGGTTCCAAGAACGAGCAGCTTTCGGTGGTGGTGATCGACCGGCTGCCGTTCAATCCGCCGGACGATCCGGTGCTGGCGGCGTGTATCGACCGCATCAATCGCGCCGGCGGCAACGCTTTCATGGACTACCAGCTGCCGCGCGCGGTGATTGCGCTGAAGCAGGGGGCGGGCCGGCTGATCCGCGACGAGGCCGACCGCGGGGCGTTGATGATCTGCGACCCGCGGCTGGTTGAAAAACCCTACGGCAAGCGCATCTGGAGGGCGCTGCCGCCGTTCCGGCGCACGCGCCTGCTTGCCGATGTGGAGAAGTTCTTCGGCACGCGCCCGGCGCTCATTCCGTCGGCGACTTGAGCTTCCAGCCCTCGGCGCAGGTCGTGACCTTGGGGAAATAGGCCTTGGTCGACTCGCAGTAGTTCATGTAAAGCGGGCCCTGGCTCGGCAGGCTGTCGCCCCGCGGGACCTCGGTGGTGGGCCCGGAGAAGGAGCCCTCCGGATAGGAGGCCTCGCGTTCGACTTCGCGGTAGATCACGGAGCTGCGCGGATAGTAGTTGTACCAGTACGGCGCGCCCCAGTAATACGAGCCCCACAACACCGGCACCCCGAAATAGAAGCTCCAGCGCGGCGCCCAGTAGCGCCCGTGCCCGCCCCAGTGCCCACCGCCATTCCAGCGACCGCCGCCGTTCCAGCGGCCACCGCCGTTCCAGTGTCGGCCTCCTCCACCCTGGTCGATGCCCGTGCCGCGCGGCATGGCCGATACACCACCCCCGCGGGAGCCGCGCGCCGCCGGGTTTTGTGCGGCCACGTCCACGGCAGCCGCCGCACCTCCGACCGCCAGGGCGGCGGCCAGCAACTTTACAGTCGCCTTCATCGAGGGCTCCTTCCCCCGCATCGCGGGGCGTTTGTGGGGAGGCCGTCGGATCGGGCCGCCCATCCGGGCAACGCACCAGCCCGGGTAACGGATGACATAGATTACGCTGCGTTGGCTTCCAGTGTGAGGCGGGCTTCCAGCCCCCCGCCGGCACGCTCCAGCAGGTCGAGCCGCCCCCCGTGCAGGACCGCTACGCGGTCGGCGATCGCAAGGCCGAGACCCGCCCCGGAACTGCCGCAGCGCGACTCATCGCGGCGCGTGAACGGTTGCTTGAGACGTTCGACCAGTTCGGCCGGGATGCCGGGTCCGCGGTCGAGCACCGCGAGCATGACGTGGCCACCTTCGAAAGTGGTTCGAAGCAGGACGGCGCCGCCGGCGTGGCGCGCGGCATTGACGAGCAGGTTGTCCACGAGCCGCTGCATGGCCAGGGGGCGCAGCGTCAGCGGGGGCAGCTCGGCGAGTTCGCAGCTGACCTGGACCCCGGAGCGGGTGGCCCGGTCGGCGCTTGCGCGGGCCAGCTCCGAGAGGTTCACCGCTTCCAGCGGCTCCGCGGCCTCGCTGCGTGTGAAGTCGATGAACTGGTCGATGATCGCGCTCATGTCGTTGATGTCATCAACCATGCCGTGCTGCACCTGCGTGGCAACCTTTCCTTCCAGCATCTCCACGTCCAGCCGCATTCGCGCCAGCGGCGTGCGCAAATCGTGGGAAACGCCGGCGAGGAAGGTGGCGCGTTCGCGTTCCAGCTTGCGCAGGTCGGTGGCCATCTGGTTGAAGGCGCGGGCGAGGCCGCGGATCTCGCTCGGCCCGGCCTCGGTGACGGGTTGCGGATGGGTGCCGCGCCCCAGCTGCGCCGCGGCGCGTGCCAGCTCGCCGAGCGGGCGATTGAGCCGGAACAGGATGCCAAGCGTGGCCAGGATGGCGATGCCGAGGCCCGCGCCGATCCAGACCACCGTGGCGGCGAACGGATCGCGCTCCACGCGCGCGCGTGGAAAGGCCACCCAGAACTGGCGCTCGCCCGCGGGCAGGCGCACCCAGAGGACACGCGGGCGGGCCTGCGCGTCCGACGTATCCCCGTCGCGAACGTAGACGTCGGCCCCGGAACCGAAACTTTCGCGGATGCGTTCGCGGAAGAGCGCGAGGGTCGGGCGATCGGTGACCGGGTGCATCTGCTCTTCCGCACGGCTCGGATCGATGCGGATGCCTTCCTGCTCCGCGATGCGCGCGATGAAGGCTTTCTCAGCGGTCGGGTCCATCGACTGCATCGCCGCGCTCACCGTCTTCAGGTGGCTCACGAAATGCCGCGTCGCCTGCGCGATGCGCGGCTGGGTGATGTAGTGGTCGAAGAGCAAGAGCGCCGCGGCCTGCGAGGTGACCAGGGCCGCCACCAGGACCGCGAAGGTGCGCCAAAGGAGCGATCCCGGGAGGAGTTTCACGCCGTCGCCCCTCCGTCGGGGACAAAAACATAACCGAAGCCCCAGACGGTCTGGATGAAGCGCGGGCTTTGCGGATCCTCGCCCAGCAGCCGGCGCAGGCGGGAGACTTGCACGTCGATCGAGCGGTCGCTGCTTTCCAGCTCGCGCCCACGCGCGAGCTCCATCAACTTGTCGCGCGACATCGGCTGGCGCGGATTCTGCGCCAGCGCCTTCAGCAACGCGAACTCGCCGGTGGTGAGCGCAACCGGCGCCCCGTCGCGTGCCAGCGCACGGATGGAAAGATCGAGCACAAACGGGCCGAAAGCCACGCGGTCCGCGTGCAGGCTGGGCGCGCCCGGGGTGGCCGGTGGCGCCTGGCGTCGCAGCACGGCGTTGATGCGCGCCACCAGCTCGCGCGGATTGAAGGGCTTGGCAAGGTAATCGTCGGCGCCCATCTCGAGGCCCACGATGCGATCCACGTCGTCGCCCTTGGCGGTGAGCATGATGATCGCGACCTGGCTGCCCGACGATCGCAGGCGCCGGCAGATCGCCAGGCCGTCCTCGCCCGGCAACATGAGGTCCAGCACGACCAGGTCGTAGCGCACGCGTGACATCTGGCGATCCATGGCGGGCGCCTCGGAGACCGTGTCGACGGCGAACCCCTGCTCGCCCAGGTAGCGCTTGAGGAGTTCGCGCAGGCGCAGGTCGTCGTCGACGACCAGGACCTTGTGGCGGGTTGGCTGCTGCGTCATGGCTTCATCGTATCGCGTCAACGCCGGCGCGCGCCGGCGCGTTTACATCTCGTTACCTCTTGAAGTAGGCGGGAAACCACTTTGGCCGTTGTACCGAATACGCTGTGGTCATGATGACCCGGCGATCCGCAGACGAAAAGGACATGTCCATGAAGATTGTTGCAACCCTGATCGCCATCGCGCTGGTCTCCGCTGCGACGCTGGTGCTGGCCGGTGACAAGGAACACGGCGGCCATGCCCGCGGCGCCGGGATGGAGCGGCTGAAGGCCGCCGACGCCAATGCCGACGGCCTCATCAGCCGCGCCGAGGCCACCGCGCTGCCGCGTGTGGCGAAGAATTTCGACCAGATCGACGCAAACAAGGACGGCCAGCTGAGTGCCGACGAAATGCGCGCGTTCCACGAAGCACGCAAGGCGCAGCGGCACCAGCGCCACGCGGACGCCGCGGTCGAATCGAAGAAGTAGGCCATGCAATCCCCCTTGCGCACCCCGGCAATGCTGATCGCCGCGGGTGCGCTTTTTCTTTCCGGCGCGGCCGCGGCCGTGCCCATTGGTTATGAAGGAGCGCGCCACCTGCTTGCGCGCACCGGCTTCGGTGCCACCGATGCCGAAGTCCGCTCGCTCGCGGCGCTGGACGCCGGTGATGCCGTCGACAGGGTGCTCGCGACCGCGCGCCGCGAGGCGGTAACGCCGCCGCCCGCATTCGTCGCGCAGGCGCCGCTTCCCTACTACAAGCTTCGCGCCATGGACGCGCAGGCGCGCATGGCGCAGCAGCGGTTGAATGTCGAGCTTGGCCTGGAGCTGCGCGAGTGGTGGCTGGGCGAGATGCTCGCCACCCCGTCGCCCGTCACCGAGAAGATGACCCTCTTCTGGCACAACCACTTCGCCACCAGCCAGCAGAAGGTCCGCAGCCCACAGCTGATGTACCGGCAGAACGTGCTGCTGCGGCGCGAGGCGCTGGGAAATTTCGGCACGCTGCTGCATGCCGTGGCGAAGGATCCGGCGATGCTGGTCTACCTGGACAACGCGGGCAGCCGCAAGCAGGCGCCGAACGAACATTTCGCGCGCGAGGTGATGGAGCTTTTCACCCTCGGCGAGGGGCACGGCTATTCGGAGCGCGACATCAAGGAGGCGGCGCGCGCTTTCACCGGGTGGAGCCTCGACCGCGAGAGTCTGGAATTCACCTTCCGGCGCGCTTTCCACGACGCCGGGGAGAAACACATTCTCGGTCGCAGCGGCCGCTTCGACGGCGATCAGGTGCTCGACCTGCTGCTTGAGCGTGAAGAGACGGCGCGGTTCGTGACCACCAAGCTGTGGAAGGAATTCGTATCGCCCTCGCCCGATGAGCACGAGGTGGCGCGGCTGGCCGCGCTTTTCCGCGACGCGCGCTACGAGGTGAAGCCGCTGCTTCGCGCGATGCTGGTCTCGGAAGCGTTCTGGTCCCGGGACAGCCGCGCGGCGTTGATCAAGTCTCCGGTCGAACTCGTGGTGGGCACCCTGCGCACCTTCGAGATCCACCCCGCCACGTTGCGGCCCGCGGTGGTTGCGGTTGCGCTGCTGGGCCAGAACCCGATGTCGCCGCCCAACGTGAAGGGCTGGGCCGGCGGGCAGGCCTGGATCAACTCCTCGACGCTGCTGGCCCGCAAGCAGCTGCTGGAGCGAATGTTCCGCGGCGCGGAGGTCCAGGTCGAAGGGCCGGCGATGGCGATGACCGCGACGCCCGCGCCGGCTGCCGGGGACGAGACGGGCCGCGAGGCGCGCATGCGCCGCACGATGGAGCGCGGCATGCAGACCTACGCTTTCGACTGGGATCGGTGGTCGCGCACGCTGCCCGCCCAGGTGGACCTGCAAAGCCTGGTGCTCGCGCAAGCCGCGGTAAACCCGCCGTCGCCGCAGGCACCGGCGGTGCAGCGTGTGCGCCAGCTCGTTGCCGATCCGGCGTTCCAGCTGAAATGAGACGCCGCGAATTCCTGGGCCTGGTTGCCGGCGGCGCGCTCGCGGGAAGCATCGGGAACGTCGCGTTTGCGGCGGGCCGGGAGGAAAGTCGCAACCTGCTGGTGCTGGTCGAGATGAAAGGTGGCAACGACGCCCTGAACACCGTGATCCCCTATGCCGATCCGCTCTACGCCCGCCTGCGGCCCCGCATCGCGCTCGCGCGCGACCAGGTGCTCAAGCTCGACGAACGTGCCGCGCTGCATCCTTCGCTGGAGAAACTGCTGCCCGCGTGGGTCGGCAAGGAGCTTGCGATTGTCGAGGGCGTCGGTTATCCGGATCCCAACCTGTCGCATTTCCGTTCGATCGAGATCTGGGACACGGCTTCGAAAAGCGCCGAATACCTCGACGACGGCTGGCTGGCCCGCGCCTTCGCGCGATCTCCCTCGCCGGCCACGTTCGCGGCCGATGGCGTGGTGGTCGGCTCTCCGGAGATGGGCCCGCTGCTCGGGGCGGGCCGGGCGATTGCACTCGCCAACCCGGAGCAGTTCCTGCGCAACGCGCGCCTGGCCCGCGACGCAGGCGAATCGGGCAATGTGTCGCTTGCGCACATCCTGCGTGTGGAACGCGAAATCCTGCGCTCCGCGGACAAGCTGACTGCGGGGCAGGCGTTTGTTACCGAATTCCCCGCCGGGCCCTTCGGCAGCGCAATCCGCACCGCCGCGCAACTCGCCGCCAACCCGGCGGGAATCGCGGTGATCCGCATCTCGCTGGGCGGCTTCGACACCCATGCCGGCCAGCTGGGTGCCCACGCCAACCTGATGCGCCAGCTGGGCGAGGGCCTGTCAGCGCTGCGCGCGGCGCTGAAAGAGATCAACCGCTGGCAGAGCACGGTGGTCGCCACCTATTCGGAGTTCGGGCGCCGGCCGCAGGAAAACCAGAGCGGGGGAACGGACCACGGGACCGCCAGCGCCCATTTCGTGATGGGTGGGCGGGTCCGCGGAGGCCTGCACGGGGCCGCGCCCCAGCTCGCCCGCCTCGAGTCCGGGAACCTCCCTTTTGCGGTTGACTTCCGCTCCTACTACGCAACCTTGATGGAGAAATGGTGGGGCATGGATTCGCGCGGGCCCCTGGGCGGCACTTTTCCAAAACTTGATATATTGGTTTAGATAAGGTATTCAAGATCTTGAATTAAGGCAGGTTTATTGCGTCAAAATGGTCGCGTATAATGACCAAAAACCGCCCGCACCCTGCCGTGAACCTCCTTGCCGTTGAAACCTCCTCCGAGTTGTGCTCCGTCGCCTTGCTGCGCAGTGACGAACTCTTCGTCGAGGAAGCGCTGGCCGAAAATCGCCATTCGGAACTGCTGGCGCCGATGATCCGGCGGCTGCTCGAACGCTCGCACCTGAGCGCCCATCACATGGACGCATTCGGCTTCGGCCAGGGCCCAGGGTCGTTCACCGGGGTCCGGATCGCGTGCGGAATGGTCCAGGGCCTTGCGTTCGCCACCGGAAAGCCGGTCGTCCCGGTGCCATCGTTGCTGGCGCTGGCCGAGCAGTCGAATGAAAGACGAGTGATCTGCGCCCTCGACGCCCGCATGGGCGAGGCGTATGTCGCCGCCTATGCGCGCAACGGCGATGACTGGGACGAGGTGATCGCGCCGCGTCTGGCCGATGCGGGCGGCCTGCCCCCGTTGCCGGGCCGCAGCTGGGCCGCCACCGGCAGCGGTTTCGACCAGCATGCCTGGCTTCGCGATGCCTACCGCGCCTGCATCGAGATGCGTTTCGAAGGCGACCTGCCGCGCGCCGGGAGCGTGGCCCGCATCGCCGCGCGCCGCCTTGCGCGCGGCGGGGGCATCGCCGCCGAGCGGGCCGCCCCCCTATACTTGCGCGACAAGGTGGCCCTCACCACCGCCGAGCGAGGAGCAAGACGGTGAGCGCGGTACCGATCCCGCAACTGGAATATCGCCGCATGCGTGCCGCCGACTTGCAGGAGGTCGCGGCGCTGGAGAAAAACCTCTACGCGTTTCCGTGGAGCCTGGGCAACTTCCGCGACTCCCTCACGGCGGGCTACGACTGCTGGGCCGTCACGCACGGCGAGGTGGTGATCGGCTACGCGGTGCTGATGATTGCCGTCGACGAGGCGCACCTGCTCAATTTCGCCGTCGCCACGCAATGGCAGAACCAGGGCATCGGCCGTGCCTTCCTTGGGCACATCATCGCGGTCGCCCGGCGCGCGGCCTGCCAGATCGTCTACCTCGAGGTGCGGCCCTCGAACCTTCCCGCCCGGCACCTCTACAAGGTGCTCGGCTTCCAGCAGATCGCGATCCGGCCCGACTACTATCCCGCGCTCACCGGACGGGAGGACGCACTTTTCCTCGGGTTGTCGCTTTGATGGACGCGCGTTCGCTCGGAGAACTCGAAATCCTCGACGTCGCCCGCCTGTACCGGCTGGCTGAAAGCGCTCCGCGGGCGGCGCCATCTCCCGAGGCGGACGAAGGCGGCGCGCCCGCCGCGTTGCGCCCCGATGCCTCGGGCGCCACCTGGGAAGAGCTGCGGGCGCAAGCCTCGCAGTGCCGGGCGTGTGTGCTTTGCCAGCAGCGCAAGCAGGCGGTCTTCGGTTCCGGCAACCCGTCGGGCCCGTGGCTCTTCGTCGGCGAAGGGCCGGGTGCGGATGAAGACGAGATCGGCGATCCCTTCGTCGGCCCGGCCGGCAAGCTGCTGGACAGCATGCTGGCGGCGATCGGCTGCAGCCGCGAGCGCGACGTGTACATCGCAAACGTGGTCAAGTGCCGCCCGCCGGGCAACCGCGCGCCGACGCTCGACGAGGCGGGCGCATGTGCGCGGTTCCTCGATCGCCAGATCGAGCTGGTGGCACCGAGGCTGATCGTGGCCCTCGGCAAGACTGCGGCCACGCGACTGCTCGGAACCGAGGCGAGCCTGGCGAGCCTGCGCGGGCGCGTGCATCGCTACCGCGAAATACCGGTTGTCGTCACCTACCATCCCGCGTACCTACTGCGCAGCCTTCCGGAAAAAGCCAAGGCCTGGGAAGACCTGTTGTTCGCGCGGAAGGCGCTGCAAATGCCCGTATCATGAAGCCCATGAAATCGATCATTTCCCGCATCGCAATTCTTGCCGCCACGGCCTGCGCGAGCCAGGCCGCGATGGCCCAGCTTTCGATCCGTGACGACCTCGGCCGCGTGATCATCGTGAAGGCGCCGGCCACGCGTGTCGTGACGCTGGCCCCGTTCCTGACCGAGATGTTGTTCGAGGTGGGCGCGGGCGACCTCGCGGTCGGCGTCGACGAGCACAGCGATTATCCGCCGCAGGCCTTCTCGGTGCCGAAGGTGCCGAGCGGCGCCAGCTTCTCGATCGAACGCATCGCCGCGCTCAGGCCCGACCTCGTGCTGGCGTGGAAGGATGGCATCAAGCGCGAAGACGCCGAGCGAATGACTGCCGCCGGCGCCATCGTTTACGTGGCCTCGGCGCGCCAGCTGGAGGACGTCTCGCGCCTCATGCAGGTGATCGGGCAACTCACCGGGCGCAATTCGACCAAGGCGATCGCCGTCTACGAAAGCAAGCTCGACCGCCTGCGCCGTGAAAATGCCTTCAAGGTGAAGCTCACGACGTTCCTGGAGATCTGGAACCGGCCGCTCACCACCGTATCGGGTGACTTCTTCATGTCCGAGGCCATGGAGATCTGCCGCGCGGAAAACGTTTTTGCCGACAAGCGTGGCTCGGCGCCGAAGGTGAGCTGGGAAGACCTCGCGTCGAAGGATCCCTTCCTCATCATCGGCAACGGCTCCGCGTCGAGTCCCGAGGAGTTTCGCGCCAACTGGGAAGTCCGCTCGTCGCTCAGCGCGGTGCGCGGGCACCGCCTGCTGTTCCTGGCCGACGAGACCATCTCGCGGGCCGGGCCCCGCACGCCCGAAGGCATCGCCAAGCTGTGTGCGTTGCTCGACGACGTGCGGGCCGGGCGCGTGGTGCCCACCGCCGTGGCGGCTCAGGCCCCCGATGCTCAGGGAATGCCGCTCAAGCCGTCGCTGGGCCCCTTCACACCGTCCCTCGCGAACCCGGTGCCGTCAGCGTTGACCGGGCCCGCGGCGGCGCCGTCCGCGCCGGGCAACGCGTCCACGGCGGTCACGGCCAGCGCGCCCGCGGCGGCCCCGACAGCATCAACACCCGCCCCGCCCGCCGGTCCCTCGAAGCGGCCGTCGCAATACGGCATGTAGCCCCCCGGGGCGCTTGAAATCGCCGCCGGCGGTCACCAGATGGGCGCTGCAAGCCCTCGTCACGAACAAACAGGAGAAGAATCCGATGCGCAAGATACTGTGGGTGCTGCCGATGCTCGCCGCGCTCTTGCTGTCCGGCTGCGGATACAACGATTTCCAGACCCGGGACGAGCAGGTGAAGGCCGCCTGGGCGGAAGTCGTCAACCAATACAAGCGGCGCGCCGACCTCATCCCGAACCTGGTATCCACCGTGCAGGGTTACGCCGCGCAGGAACGCGACGTGCTCGTAGGCGTCACCAACGCGCGCGCGCGCGCAACCTCGGTGCAGCTCCCGGCCGACGCGCTCGACAATCCGGAAAAGGTGAAGCAGTTCCAGCAGGCGCAGGGCGAACTCTCAGGCGCCCTCGGCCGGCTGCTGGTGGTGGCCGAGGCCTACCCCAACCTCAAGAGCGACGCGAATTTCCGCGACCTGCAGGCCCAGCTCGAGGGCACCGAGAACCGGATTACCACCGCCCGCAACCGCTTCATCAAGGCGGTGCAGGAATACAACATCCTGGCGCGCCAGTTCCCGACCAACCTCACCGCGATGATCTTCGGCTACAAGGCGAAGGCGGGATTCGAGGTGGAGAACGAGAAGGCGATCGCCGAGCCGCCGAAGGTCGACTTCGCGCCCAAGACCGCGGTGCCGGCCGCGCCCGGCATGGCACCGGCTTCGCCCACGCCCGCGGTGCCCGCGACGACGAAGTAGATGCAAGCTCGGGGCCGGCACGCAGTTGGCTGGCCTTTCCTCGCCCTGCTGATGATGGGGTTGCTGCCGGCCTTCGTGGCCGCGGCGCAGCTCGCGGTGCCCAAGCTCACCGCGCGGGTCATGGATTCCACCGGCACCCTCACGGCGGGCGAGCAGGGCGCGCTGGAAGACAAGCTGAAGGCGTTCGAGGCTGCCAAGGGCTCGCAGGTAGCCGTCCTGCTGGTGCCTTCGATCGGCGACGAGGCGATCGAGGAATTCGCCGGCCGCGTGACCGACGAGTGGAAGCTCGGGCGCAAGGGCGTGGATGATGGCGTGTTGTTTGTGGTTGCCAAGCAGGAGCGCAAGATGCGCATCCATACCGGGCGCGGTGTGCAGGGCGGCCTCACCGATGCGCTTTCGCGCCGCATCATTGCCGACATCGTGGCCCCGCGTTTTCGCACCGGCGATTTCGCCGGGGGGGTCGACGCGGGCGTGGATGCAATCATGAAAGCGATCGAGGGCGAGCAGCTGGCATTGCCGGATCGTCCCAAGGTCTCGCGCAAGGTCGACACCACGTCGTCGTATTCGAATTTCTTCTGGATCGCGTTTTTTGCGGTGCCGATCGTCGCAACGATCCTGCGCAGCCTGGTCGGGCGCTTCGCGGGCGCGGGCCTCACCTCCGCCATAACGGGTGCTGCTGCCTGGCTGATCTTCGGCGCGCTTGGCCTGGCATTTCTCGCGGGCATCCTGGCTTTTGTCTTCACGCTCTTCAGCGGCAGCGGCCTCGGTCGCGGACTCAGCCGGGGTGGGGGCGGCGGCTACATCCCGTCCGGCGGCGGCTCCTGGGGCGGCGGGGGCGGCGGCGGAGGTTTCAGCGGCGGCGGTGGGGGTTTCGACGGCGGTGGCTCTTCGGGGAGCTGGTGATGGATACCAAGCGTTTCTGGCGTCACGTGATGATGAGCCCCCTGCGCGCGCACCGGGCATTTCCCGCCGCGACCCTGGACACGATCCAGCACGAGGTGGCGTCACTGGAGCGTGGACATCGGGGCGAGGTCTGCTTCATCGTCGAGGCCGAGCTGACTTCCGCGCAGCTGTGGCGGGATCTGTCGTCCCGAGAGCGTGCGCGCGAGATCTTCGCCGCCCACGGCGTGTGGAACACGGAGGACAACGCCGGCGTGCTCATCTACCTGCTGCTTGCCGACCGCAAGGTGGAAATCGTGGCGGACCGGGGAGTGCACGCGAAGGCCGAAACCGGTGAATGGGACGCGATCACCCACCTGATGGAAGGGCACTTCCGCGACGCTCGCTTCGAGCAGGGGGCGCTCGCGGGAGTCCGGGCGGTCTCTCAGCTGCTGGCGCGCCACTTCCCGCCGGGGACGGCGCCGCGCAACGAGCTGCCGAACCGCCCGGCCCTGATTTGACTTCCGAAACGACCCCCGTGATAACCTCACGCCTATCGGCATCCGATACAGATTGGCCGACGTGGAACAAACGGTCCAAAAGGCCCTGAATCTCCTGGAAGCGCTGGTCCGGTCCGGTCAACCCCGCCGGCTGACCGAGCTTTCACGCCAGCTGGGCCTGACGAAGCCAAACGTCTATCGCCTTCTTTCCACGCTGACCGTCCTGGGCTACGTGCAGAAGGACCCGGTCACTACGCTCTATTCGCCCACACTCAAGATGTGGGAGATGGGTTCGCTGCTGGTGCGTGATACGGACCTGGTCTCCGCTGCCAACCCGAGGCTGCGCAGGTTGTGCGAGGAGACCCGCGAATCGGTTCAACTCACCGTCTTCGATGCCGGTTTCGTGGTTTATGTCGACAAGGTCGACAGCCCCCAGCCGCTCAAGGCCATGACCGCCATCGGCTCGCGGGTACCGGCCACAGTCACCTCGACCGGCAAGGCGATGCTCGCCTGGCTGGGGGTGGAAGCACTCGACCTCTCGTTTGCGCACGTGAAGCGCTTCACGCCCACCACGCTGGTGCGCCGCAAGGACATCGAAGCCGACCTCGAGAAGACACGCGTTCGCGGTTACGCAATCAACCAGGGAGAGTTCCGGGTTGGCGTCTGCGGACTTGGGGCTCCCGTCAGGGATCGCACCGGGACCGTTGTTGCCGCCATTGGAGTCTGGGGCGCGGAAAAAAGCATCCTGGGCCCGCGACTCGCCGAGCTGGCCGATCTCACCCTGGGCGCCGCGCGCGACGTCTCGCGTGCCCTCGGGTACATCGACGTGGATTCCCGCGCGAAATCGGGCGCCAAGGCGGCAGAACTCATCGTCTAGCTTCGGCCGTCCCGGCGAGCACCACCGCGACCGGCCCCTGGTGAAGCGCCGCCAGGCGAAGTTATTTCTTCTTCCTCATCAGCAGCATCGGCGAATCCGACAGGTCGGTGTCTTCCGATCGGAAGCTCCTGTCGGTGATCGTGTAGGTCACGGCGGAGAACCAGCCGCGTTGTGCTTTCTGGTGGCAAAGGGTGCACTGCGCCAGCGTCTTGGCTTCGGGCTTGCCTTCGAACGACCGGTCGAGGAAGCCCCCGTGGATCCCACCGACGTACAGCACCTTGGTCAGGCTCACCGGCGTTTCGTCGGGCTTGATTACCGCCATGATCTCGCGCGACCGTGCGTTGGTAGCGCGGTCGGCCGCGTTGCTCGTCAGATATTTCATGACGTTCTCGCGCGCCGCGGGGTTGATCTCCGCGTTTTCGCCGAAATGGCTGTTGAGCGACGACATCAGCTTGCGCCAGGAGCGCTCCGGCAGCCAGCCGGCCTGATAGGGGAAGTGGCAGCTGCCACACTCCTTGTCGTACACCGGGTTGTCGGTGGAGCCGACGTCATAACGCAACTCGCCGGCGACGGCGGCCGAGCAGCTCAGGCAGATGGCCAGCGCCAGGGCGGCACGGCACGGTGCGCGCTTCATCGGGCGCGGATCATCACGAGGAAATCGCCTTTTTCCTGCGGTGTGCATTCCCTTCCCATCGTCCATTTGCAGTTGCGCATGAACCATTTCTCGATGTGCTCCGGATCAGTGAGGCGTTTTGGATTGGCCGACGGCGCAAGCGGATCTATGAGCTTGCCTGTGGTTGCATGTTTTCCCTGGCGGCGCAGGTCTTCGGTGTGGCATACGCTGCAGCGACGCTTCTCGCCGGTCTTCGAGTCGACGAAGGCCTGGGTCCACATCGATTCGGCGGTCGAAGCCGCGAATTTCGAAGCGCCCAGGCGTTCGTAGGATTTGAGAAGTTGCCCGACAACGGCGTCGTCGGCACCAATGGCCGAGGTGCTGCTGATCACGGCAAGGATCGCCGCGGCCATCAAGGATTTCAAGGGCTGGTCCCCGGTTTCGCAATTTGAATCATTCGCGGGTGGAAGATACCCGACGGCGCATCGCGGTGGCAAGCGGCGCATTCGTGTTTGCCGGCCACGCCCTTGGCCTTGAAGCGCGATTCGGGCACGCGATGGTGAATAGCGCGCCATCGATCAAGCTCCGTGATGCGCTGCGGCGCCTGTGATGCCGCAATGCCGTTGGCGATCGACCACGCGCCCCAGGAAGGGGCCGGTGCGGTGGCGGCCTTCACCAGGTTCGCGATCGCGGCCTCCGAAAGGCCGAGGTCGTCGCCGAAGTGTCTGTCCTGCTCCTCGAGCATCTTCTGCCACGAGCGCACCGGAAGAAGGGCGGGCGGGTAGGCGAGGTGGCAGCTGCCGCACTCCTGGGTCCACGGCTGCGCGGCGTTCGCCGTGGCAGCAACGGCCTCTGCGTCATCGCGTCGCTGCGCATCGGCGGGCGCGTGCTGGAACAGGTAGTAGCAGGACCCGGCAATCGCGGCGACCGCCATCGCGGCACCCAACGCCGTGCGCGCAGGCGCCGGGGGCGCGGGGTCTTCGTGGTTGATCTTGTTGCCCGTGATCATCGCCTTCGCGAGGTTCTCGCGATGGACGAAGCTGCCCCAGGCCACGCCCGCGACATGCCCGATGGCGACTCCGAGGATCACCCACGCGAGAATCTCGTGCAGGGAAAACGCCGCGTCCGCGGACGCACGGGGCACGCTGCCCGCCAGGGGCCCCAAAGAATGCATTCCCCCGGATGCAACGATGCCGGTGACGCTGGTCGCCACGATGAGCGCAAGCAGGACATAGACCGCCCAGCTGCCGGCGGGGTTGTGGCCCGTGTAGTGGCGCACCGAGCCGCGCAACGCCTCGCGCACGTATCGCAGCGCCGCGGCCGGTGAATACGCAAAGTTGGCAAAGCGCGAATGCGTGGGCCCGGCGAAGCCCCAGACGATACGGAAGATTGCCGCCGCCGCCGCGGTGTAACCGAATGCCGCATGCCAATCGGCGAGCTCGGCCCCGCGGGTAAGCCAGGCTCCGGCCACGCCGACGATGAAGGCGAGGTGCGCGATGCGAACCGGGACATCCCAAACGCGCTTCAGCACCGCGGCGCCTTCGCCATCCACATTCACTTTGCCCGCATCCACTGCGCCACATCCACGTTGCTGGTTGACCGCGACCAATCAAATTCCAGTAGCATCGCGGCGGCGGCACATTGTTTCATAAAATGATTTCGTGGTTCATGAATCGAAGGAGGGAAGTGATGAAGGCAGGCAGCAAAGGCACTCTGGTTGCGCTCGTCGCGGCGACCCTGGTTTCCGGATGTGGCATGGGTGGCGGTCGCGGCTGGGTCGCGCAGGGATCGGGCGACATTCCGGAAGCAAGGCAGGCGCCGGTACGCCGTCCGGCCGCCGTGGCGGAAGCGCCGCGCGCGCCCGCAGGCGCGACGCGCGAAGGATCATCAGCGGCGCCGGTGGATGCGTCGGTCAATACCGGCGCCTATACACAGGGATCGCGTTACGGCGATCTGGTGTTCGTCTCCGGCCAGATCGGCATGGACCTTCGATCGACCCAGATGGTGGCTGACAAGATCGAAGACCAGACCCGCCAGGCCATGGAAAACATCCGGGCGGTGCTGGAAGCGCACCGTCTGACCATGGCCAACATCGTCTCGGTGACCGTCTACCTGAAGGACATGACCCAGTTTCGGGGCATGGACGAGACCTATGAGAAGTACTTTCGCGCCTCCCTGCCGGCGCGCTCCGTGGTGGAAGTTGCGCGGCTGCCGCGTGGGGCGCTGGTGGAAATTGCTGTGATAGCAGGACGTTAGGTAAATTGCGTCAAATTGTTGTTGACAATGCCCGCATAGAAATCATATTTTTCGGCTTAATTGGTAAAACAACGTTTCATGGACCGAAACAATAACTACTAGGAGGAGCATGGGATGGGCAACAAGACCCTCGCAACGCTGATCCTGCTGGGCGGCACTCTGGCCCCGGCAGCGGCTCTCGCGGCGAACGACGCCGCGGAAATGTACAAACTTCGCTGCTCCGCATGCCATGGCGCCAACGGCCAGGGCACGCGGGGAACGCTGCCTTCTCTCGGGCCTGCGTTGAAAGGCAACCCCTTCATCGTCAACGGCAGCCCGGCGGCGATCAAGGCGGTGGTCCGCAAGGGCCGCTCGGGGCAGAAACGTCTGTACGACGACACATACCCCAACATGCCCGCCTTCGGATTTGAGCCGGTTCCCGACCCTGAGGCGTTGGTGGCCTACCTCAAGGGCGACTTGCAGAAGTAAGCAAAAAAAACTTCGTAAACGGGAGGAAATTCAGAATGCGTTTTAACTGGAAGAGCTTCGCCGCCGCAGCACTCGGCCTTGCCGGGATGCTCCTGGTGCCGATCGACAGCCAGGCCATGCCGAGCTTCGCGCGCCAGACCGGCATGAACTGCAACTCGTGCCACATCGGCACCGACAACGTTCCCAACTTCACGCGTACCGGCCGCATTTTCGCGATGCGCGGCTACGTGCGCCCGACGGTGCGTGAGCGCCTTCGCCACGACAGCGAGATGGTGGAAGACCTTCCCCAGTACGGTGGCGACTACCTCGCACTGAACTGGGATGACTTCTTTGCCGCGCGCCTGATCTCGGAGCTGGCGCAGGGTGGCCGCAACACCAACGGCAGCGATCGTGACTGGACCTCGCGTCCGCTTGCGCGCATGGCGTTCTTCTACACCGGCCCGATCACTGACTGGCTGGGCCTGTGGACGGAACTCGGCTACCTGGGCAACAACTCCATCAACTCGGTATCGACCGGCAACACCGGACCGACCGGCCTCAACTTCTACGCCTACGACGAGTATCGCCTGTCGACCGGCATGGACATCGGGCCGAATTCGTTCATCGGCATGTCGATCGGTAACGAGCACCCGAACGTGGTCACCCAGTGGGTGTTCCCGGCGGGCCTGCCCGACATGTGGGGCAACGGCCAGGGTGGCGTGGGCCGCTCCAAGGAGATCATGGCGATCAGCTTCCATGGCTTCTTCAACGACATGTTCTGGGCGCAGGTGGCGTTTGTGACGGGTGACGACAACATCAACTGGTCGGATGGCTCGAACCAGTATGCTACGTTCGCCTGGAACATCTTCCGCACCACCCGCAACGACCTCTGGCTTGCCCTTGAGCTCTATCGCGGCAAGGACCAGTCGACGCAGATGACCCAGGTGAAGAACAGCTTCATCTGCCCGGGTGCCTGTCCGACCGGCGTGTCCGACTCGAGCCTGTCCATCACCAATCAGCGCGGCGGCACCAACGGCCTCATCGTGGGCGCCCCGGTGATCGAGGTGAAGGACTTCAACTCGTACAAGCTGCGTATCGAGCATTCGGTGGCTGACCGTGGCCCGCACAGCTGGATCCTTTCCGCCGTGCTGCATGGCACGAAGGAGAACCACAAGGATGGCGGCAAGCTCGAGCGCACCATCCTCGGCGGCTACGTGCGCTACTTCTTCAACCGCACGTACGGTTTCTACGCCACGACGTGGAAAGACATGACGTACGACTACACGACGCCTGCCGGCGTGGTGCGCAAGACGTACCAGAAGGTCAACTACGCCCTCACGCTGCTGTGGAACCCGGCGATGAACTTCAGCACCCACCTGGTGATCAGCCCGCGCGTCCAGAACCGTGTGTTCGACGACGAACGTGATCGCTACCTGGGCAAGGGAAAGTCGTACTCCCTGGGCTTCGAATACAACTTCTAAAAGTTCTCCTGCAGTACCCGTTGAAGAGCCATTGAAATTGCGACTCCCAGTTCCCCCGGCAAGGTCCTCCTTGCCGGGGTTTTTATTTCCACCACAGCCGGAGCAGTGAAACATGCGAGCAAAGATTGCGATTTGCCTGGCAGCCTGTACGATGACCGCGGGTCTGGCACAGGCGGCGGACGAGAAGATCGTCAACTTCTTCAAGGAAACCTGCGGCACCTGCCACGGCGAAGCCGGTGAAGGCACGAAGGGGCTGGCACCCCCCCTGAAGGGGAACAAGTTTGTCACCGCCGGCAGCGCCGGGGAGATCGGCACCACGATCACCAAGGGGCGCATGGGCGCGGACAAGAAGTACAAGGACCTTCCGTCCCCGATGCCGGCGAACTCGATGAGCGACGGGCGCCTGAACGGGCTCATCGGTTACATCAAGGGTGACCTGCAGAAGTAACGCTGCGGAAACAGCAGGGCAGGAAGGGCGCTCCTATCTCAGGTACGAGCGCCCTTTTTCATGCTGCCGGGCGCCGCCGCGCCATCACTTTCCTCGAGCAGGGCTTCGAGGGCGACGCGCCGCTCCGGGCTCAGGGCGTCTTGCGTGGCCACCCGGCGGCGCCGGACGGCGTATCCGAAGACCCCCGCGCCAACAAGCAGTAGCGCGAAAGGCCCGACCCACAGCAGCACGGTGGTGGGGCGCAGTGGCGGGCGGTAAAGGACGAAGTCTCCGTAACGTTCCACCATGTAGTCACGGATGTCGGAATCGCTGCGCCCGCCGGCGATCTGTTCGCGGATCTGGTTGCGAAGGTCGTGGGCCAGAGGCGCGCTGGAATCCGCGATGGTCTGGTTCTGGCAGACCAGGCAACGCAGCTCCTCGGCGAGGCCCTTGAGGCGCGATTCGGTAGCCGCGTCCGGGCGGGCCAGTTCCGAGGCCTGCCCGTGCGCGAGCTGCGCCACACACACCATCAGGGCGGCCACCAGCGTCTTTGTCTTCATGCGTTCAGTTTCTGGATCAGGGGCAGGATGATCTTCTCGAGCGATTCGGGCGTTATGGGGCCGATCTGCTTGTGCCGGACCACGCCCATCTTGTCGATCACGAAGGTTTCCGGCACTCCGTACACACCGTAGTCGATGCCCACGCGGCCCTCGACATCAAATGCCGACAGGTCGTACGGGTTGCCGAACTTCGCGAGCCACTGCACGCCATCTTCGCGTTTGTCCTTGTAGTTGAGCCCCACGATCGGGACCACCTTGCGCCGCGCCATTTCGACCAGCAGCGGGTGTTCCACGCGGCAGGAAACGCACCACGAGGCCCAAACGTTCAGCATCCAGACCTTGCCCTTCATGTCGGCGGGACCGAAGACGAGCTTCTCGTCGTGCAATTGCGTGAGGGTGAATGCCGGTGCCGCCTTGCCGATGAAGGGGGAGGGCACTTCGCGGGGGTCGCGCTCGAGCCCGACAACAAAAAATCCCACCAGGAGAAGGAACAACACCAGCGGGACGGTAAAACGCATCCACTTCACGCGCGTGCTCCTTCGGCCTCGATTCCCGCGGCGTGGGTGGCGCGCTGCATGCGGTAGCGGCGATCCGAGAGCGCCAGGAAGCCGCCCAGGGCCATCACGATGCACCCGCCCCAGATCCAGTCGACAAACGGCTTGTGATATACGCGCACACCCCACGCGCCGTCGCCCACGGGCTCACCGAGTGACACGTAGATGTCGCGGGTGATACCGGTGTCGATGTCGGCCTCGGTCATCGTCTGGCCCGATGCCTGATAGGTGCGTTTTTCCGGATGCATGATGCGGTTGACCTTTTCCGACCCCGCATTGCGCACTTCGAACGAGCCGCGCACGGCGGTGTAGTTGGGTCCCGCAACCTCGCTGGTTCCCTTGAAGGTGAACTCATAACCGCCGATCGAGACCTTTTCGCCCGGCGCCATGCGCAGGTCGCGCTCGGTTTCGTAGCCGCGCACCAGCGTCACGCCGATCACGAAGATGGCGACTCCCAGGTGGGCGATTGTCATGCCGTACCAGGAAAGGGGCTGTGCGCGCAGCTTGGCCGCCAGGCCCGCCTGGGGTGCCGCGCCCAGGCGCTGGGTGAGCTGCACCCCGGCGGCGAATATCACCCAGAGCGCGAGCCACAGTCCGAGCGCAACCATCAACGAGAAGCGGCCCATCACGAACGGAATCAGGATCGCGGCGACAAACGCCGCGGCGAGCGCCCAGCGCAGGCGCACCCAGAGCTGCGGCAGCTGCGCGCGCTTCCAGCTGGCGACCGGTCCCACCGCCATCAGGAACACGGCGGGTGCCATCAGCGGGAAAAACACCGCGTCGAAGTAGGGCGGCCCCACGGAGATCTTGCCGAGGTTGAGCGCGTCGAGGAACAGGGGGTAGAGCGTGCCCAGCATCACCGCCGCCATCGCAACGGACAGCAGCACGTTGTTGGCCAGCAGGAACGATTCGCGCGAGACCGGCGCGAAACCGCCGCCCATTCCGACTTTTGGGGCGCGCCAGGCGAAGAGCGCCAGCGAGCCGCCGATCACGATGACCAGGAATATCAGGATGAAGATGCCGCGCTTGGGATCGGTGGCGAACGCATGCACGGACGTGAGCACGCCGGAGCGCACCAGGAAGGTGCCCATCAGCGACAGTGAAAACGCCATCACCGCGAGCAGCACGGTCCAGGCGCGGAAGGTGCCGCGTTTTTCCGTCACCGCGAGCGAATGGATCAGCGCCGTCCCCACGAGCCAGGGCATGAAGGAGGCGTTTTCCACTGGATCCCAGAACCACCAGCCGCCCCAGCCCAGCTCGTAGTAGGCCCACCAGCTGCCGAGCATGATGCCGATGGTGAGGAACGACCAGGCCGCCGTGGTCCAGGGGCGTGACCAGCGCGCCCAGGCCGCGTCGAGTCGTCCTTCGAGGAGGGCGGCGAGCGCAAAAGCGAAGGCCACCGAGAAGCCCACGTAACCCATGTAGAGCATCGGCGGGTGGATCACCATGCCGGGGTCCTGCAGCAGGGGATTGAGGTCGCGCCCGTCCTCGGCGGGGGGCAGCAGCCGGTCGAACGGGTTCGAGGTGATGAGGATGAAGAGCAGAAACCCCACGCTCACCAGGCCCAATATGCCGAGCACGCGCGAAAGCATGCGGTCGGGCAGCTGGCGGCTGAATATCGAAACCGCGAAGGTCCAGCCCGACAGCATCAGCAGCCAGAGCACCATGGAGCCCTCGTGGGAGCCCCAACTGGCCGCGATGCGGTAGGCCACCGGCAGCCGCGAGTTCGAGTTGGTCGCCACGTTTGCGACCGAGAAGTCGTTGGTGATGAAGCAGTAGGCCAGCGCGGCGAAGGCCGCGAGGATGAAGAGGAACTGCCCGGTGGCGATCGGGCGGCTGGTGGCGAGCAGCGCCGCGCGCCCGGTCGCCGCGCCGGCCAGCGAAAGCACGGCCTGCGCGATCGCCAGCGCCAGCGCTATCACCAGCGCGAAGTGTCCAAGCTCGGGTATCACGTCATTTCCCCTTTTGGCCCGCGAAGGCGCCCTTGTCCATCGGATGTCCGGCCTTCTTCAGTGCGTCGGCAGCTTCCGGCGGCATGTAGTTCTCGTCGTGTTTGGCGAGGATCTCGCTTGCCTTGAAGGTGCCGTCGGTGCCGATCCGGCCCTGCGCGACGACGCCTTTGCCTTCGCGAAACAGGTCCGGGAGGATTCCGGTGTAGACCACGGGTATGGTCTTCGCCGTGTCGGTCACGCGGAACTTGACCGTCAGCCCGTCGCGTTCACGCGCGATGCTGCCGGCCTCGACCAGGCCGCCGATGCGGAACGCGCGGTCGCGCGGCGCCTCGTTGGAGGCGACCTGGGTCGGCGTGAAGAAAAACACGAGGTTCGACTGGAATGCATTGAGCACGAGCGCGGATGCGATGCCGAGGCCCGCAAGCCCCGCCACGATCCACGCCGCACGTCTAGTCCTGGGTTTCAAGGTCGCGCTCCTCTTCGATGTTGCGGCGGGCACGCGCGCGGCGGATGCGCAGCGCGACGACCTCGGCCATGATGGCGAGCGCGGTAGCCGCGTACGACATCGTCAGGTAGAAAGTGTGATCCATCAGGTGAGGTTCCGCACCCATTGGGTGCGCCTTTCGCGTTCGAGGATGATCGTGCGCACCCGGACCAGCGCGGCGCCGATGGCGTACATCCAGAAGCAGATCGCCATCAGCAGCATGGACCAGAGCATGGCCACGTGCATCGAGGTGCCCTTGAAGCTCACGCTCGAGCCCTGGTGCAGCGTGTTCCACCACTGCACCGAAAAATAGATGATCGGCAGGTTCACCAGGCCAATCAGTGCCAGCAGGGCGGCGGCACGATCGCCGCGGCGCGGATCCTCGAAGGCGTTGGCGAGCGCGATGAATCCCAGGTAGAGGAAAAGCAGCACCAGCTCGGAGGTGAGCCGCGCGTCCCACACCCAATAGGTGCCCCAGGTGGGCCGGCCCCAGAAGGCGCCGGTCCAGAGCGCGATGAAGGTGAACATCGCGCCCGTGGGCGCGAGCGCGCGCGCCATCATCGCGGCCAGGCGCGTGTTGAACGTGAGGCAGATCCCGCCATAACACGCCATCACGAAGTAGATGAGCATCGACATCCACGCGGCGGGCACGTGGATGAAGATCACGCGATAGACCTCGCCCTGCTGCGCATCGGTCGGTGCGACCACGAAGCCGACGTAGAGGCCGGCGAGGCCGGTAACGAGCGCGAGCACGAAGAA
>JBBREI010000039.1:0-22512 GCA_038203035.1 Burkholderiales bacterium | reverse complement strand
ATTATGGGGAGATCGCCCGAACGGCAAACGGTTTGTTTTCAACACAGAGGACACAGAGGATTCACAGAGGACACAGAGTAAAGGCAAAAATCGATTGTGATTCGAGGCCCGGCATGCAGCATCGCGGACATCCATCAGCTTTTTTCTTTTTCAGTGTCCTCTGTGAATCCTCTGTGTCCTCTGTGTTGAAAACAAACCGTTTGCCGTTCGGGCGATCTCCCCGCCAGCCACGTTCAGCCTTCCCCGCCAAACACATCCACCCCCGAAAACCGGCACGCGGGAGAGGCGTGCCCGACGCGGATCACCTGCGACGGTTCGCCCTTGCCGCAGAAAGGCGTGCCCATCACCTCGAGCGTGGAAACATCCCCCACGCCGGACAGCGATCGCCAGAAGGTCGCCGAGACGCCGCGGTAGTTGGGGTTCTTCACCACCTCGGCCAGCTTGCCGTTGCGGATCACCTGGCCCCACTCGCAGCCGAACTGGAACTTGTTGCGCGAATCGTCGATCGACCACGACACGTTGGTGCGCATCATCACGCCGAATTCGGTCGCGGCGATGAGCTGCGCGAGCGAAGACGAGCCCGCTTCCACGTTGAGGTTGGCCATGCGGTCGATGGGTGCGCGGTTCCACGAACACGCGCGCGTGTTGGCCACCCCGGGCATGCCGGCGCGGGCCTGGGAGATCGCCCCGCCGAGCGGGCGTTCGAGCAGGCCCTTGCGAATGAGGTATTGCTTTTCCGCGGGCGTGCCGTCGTCGTCCCAGCCGTAGCTGGCGTATTGCTCCGGGCGCGTGGGGTCGTAGGTGACATCGAGCAGGGCCGAGCCATATTGGTACTGGCCGAACATGTCGAGTGTCACGAAGCTCGTGCCGGCGAAGTTGCGTTCATCACCCAGGATGCGGTCGAGCTCCAGCGGATGACCGATGGATTCGTGGATCTGCAGCATCATCTGGTCGGGCATCAGCAACACGTCCATGGCCCCACTCGGGCAATTGGGCGCCGCCAGCAGCTGCAGCGCGCCTTCGGCGACTTCGCGCCCGCTGCCCTTCAGCCCGAATGCATCGAGGATCTCGAGCCCGCCCTGGCGGCAGAAGCCGTTGTAGCGGCCGGCGTGGGTGCGTGTCTGCGTTTCGCCTTCGTGGTGTGCGGTGGCCGAAAGGTTCGGCACCACGAAATGGAATTCCTGCTCGACCGCGCCGCCGTCGGCGGTGAAATACGCGCTGCGCGTGTCGGTGGACCAGATGTTGGCCTCCCAGTCGACGATGCGGTTGCTGACGCGGCACTGCTTCGACTCGTCGGCCAGCAGGTCGTATTTGTCGCGGCGTGACAGCGTGGCCGGGTCGCGCGCGACGGGGGAGCGATATTCGCCCTCGGGACGCGGCATGTCGGCGCCGCGGTAATAGGTGACGCTGCGCCCGGCGGTGAGTTCGGCGTAGCGCCGCGCGCGCGCCAGGGCCTCGCGCAGCCCTGCGGGCGAAAGGTCGCTGGTGGCGGCATAACCCAGGCCACCCTGGTCGATCACGGTGGCCATCACGCCGCGGCTCACCGCGAGTTGCGGGGGTTCGGCCACGTCCTGGCGCACGGCCAGGTATTCGCTGGACTCCTCGACGTAGCGCAGGGCGCAGAACTCCACCGCGGGGGCGGCTTTGCGGAATTCGGCCTGGAGGGTTTCGTGCATCGGGGGCTCCCAGAAGCGAACCGGCCGCCCGAAGCGGCGGCCAGCCGCTATTTTACCCTTCCGGGGGGCGGTTCCGCGGTTGCGCGCGGGCGCCCCTCAGCGCCCCGCGAGGCGCTCCAGCGCCGGCCCGCTGACACGCGCCAGCAGCCATTCGCGCATCACGCTGGCGCCGAGTGATTCGTAGAACCTGATCGAGGGCTCGTTCCAGTCGAGCACCCGCCATTCGAACCTTCCGCCGCCGCGTTCCACCACCAGCGCCGCCAGCCGCCGCAGCAGCGCCTTGCCGATGCCCGAGCCTCGATGCGCCGGTTCCACAAACAGGTCTTCCAGATAGATGCCGGCCTTGCACAGGAACGTGGAGTAGCTGGGGAAAAACAGCGCGAAGCCCACGCAGCGTCCCTGCACCTCGGCCATCAGCGCCTCACACACCGGGCGCGCTCCGAAGAGGGAATCGGCCAGCATCTGCCGCGTGCCCACGAACATGTGGGAGAGTTTTTCGTATTCGGCCAGCTCGCCGATCAGGCGCATCAGCTCGCCCGTATCGGCCTCGGCCGCGGGGCGGATCAGAAACTGTTTTTCCACGCGCGTAGTTCCGCGAACACCTCGACCTCTCCTTCAAGGGCGCGTTGCGCATGCGCCGATGCCGAGGCCACCACTTCGGGCTCGCCGCAGCGGATGAACGGATTGGTCGCGACCTCGTCGGCGATGGTGGATGGCAGGGTGGGCGCACCTTGCGCGCGTTTTTGCGCCTCGCGCGTGGCGCGCTGCGCCAGCGCCTGGTTGCCGGGTTCCACCACCTGCGCGAACTTGATGTTCGCCAGCGTGTATTCGTGCCCGCAGTAGACGCGGGTGGCGCCGGGCAGCCGCGCCAGCTTGGCCAGGGAGGTGTTCATCTGGGCCGCGGTGCCCTCGAAGAGGCGCCCGCAGCCGCAGGCGAACAGGGTATCGCCGCAGAAAAGCATGTCGGTGTTGTAGAGCGCGATGTGCCCCGCGGTATGCCCGGGGATGTCCAGCGTCGAGAGCTCGATGCCGATGCCGGGCACCTCGAAGCGGTCCCCTTCGGCGAGGCGGTGCTCGATGCCGGCGGGCACCTCGCGCGCGGGCCCGAAGGTGGGGCAGGCCCAGTGCCGCACCAGTTCCGGCACGCCGCCCACATGGTCTGCGTGGTGGTGGGTCGCAAGCACGGCCCGAAGCGCGAGCCCACGCGCCTTCAGGAATTCCTGAACCGGCTTTGCGTCGCCTGGATCCACCGCCACGGCATCGGTGCCGTTTTCGATGACCCAGATGTAGTTGTCGGTAAACGCGGGCACTGCATGGATCGCCATCATGGTTCCGAGTCTATTAGAATTGAGCCCTCAATGGCCACCCATGCGATCCAGGACTGGTTCCAGGCGCCCCTCGGGCAATATCTGCTCGAAAAGGAGCGAGCGTACCTCGACGACGTGACGCCGGACATTTTCGGCTTCCACGCGTTGCAGATCGGCATGCCGGGCGTGGACCTGATGCGCGAAAGCCGCATCGCCCACCGCCTGCGCGTGGCCGCTTCGGGCACCCCGGATCTCTACGCCCATTGCCACGAGCTGCCGATCGCCACCCAGTCGGTGGATCTGGTGGTGCTGCCGCACGTGCTGGAGTTTTCCGAAGAGCCACACGCCATCCTGCGCGAAGTCGACCGCGTGATGATGCCGGAAGGGCGCCTGGTGATCGTGGGCTTCAACCCGTGGAGCCTGTGGGGCATGCGCAGCGCGCTCGGCTTCTCGGGTGAGCAGTACCCGTGGAACGGGCGCTTCGTCTCGCTGCCGCGCGTCAAGGATTGGCTGGCGCTGCTGGGCTTCGACGTTTCCGCCGGCCGGCTGATCGCCTACGCGCCCCCCTTCGAAAGCGAAAAGCTGCGCCGCCGCTTCGCCTTCATGGAACCCGCGGGCGACCGCTGGTGGGCCGTGGGCGGCGCGGTCTACATGCTGCAGGCCATCAAGCGCGTGCGCGGGATGCGCCTCATCACGCCGGCGTGGCAGGAAAAAGCCGCGCGCGAAAAGTCGATGGTCGCCGCCGCCAAGCGCGAAGGCCACGGCGCCGGCAAGCCCGTCGCACACCTGCGGGTGGTCAAGTAAAGACCGTCCACATCCATACCGACGGCGCCTGCAAGGGGAATCCCGGGCGCGGCGGCTGGGGAGCCGTGCTCGAATGCGACGGCAAGGAGCGCGAGATCTTCGGCGGAGAGCCCGCGACCACCAACAACCGCATGGAGATGACCGCGGTCATCGAGGCGCTCACGGCGCTCAAGCAGCCCACCCACGTGATCCTGCATACCGACTCGCAATACGTCATGAAGGGCATCACGGAATGGATCCGCGGCTGGAAGGCGCGCGGCTGGAAAACCGCCGCCAGGGAACCGGTCAAGAACGTGGACCTGTGGAAAAAGCTCGACGATCTCTGCGCGCAGCACACCATCAAATGGGTCTGGGTGCGTGGCCATTCGGGCCACGACGGCAACGAACGCGCCGATGCCCTGGCCAACAAGGGCTGCGAGTCCGTGGCATGACCGCGCTGCCTGTTCGCCCTCTCTCCTGGGAGAGGGCCGGGGTGAGGTCCTGACATGAGAAGAATCGTCCTCGACACGGAAACCACGGGCCTGGAACCCGGCGAGGGCCATCGCATCATCGAACTCGCCTGCCTGGAGATGCACGGCCGCCGCACCACAGGGCGCCACTTCCATCGCTTCGTGAACCCCGAACGCGACATCGACATCGGCGCCACCCAGGTTCACGGCATGACGGCCGAAGACCTCCTCGACAAGCCGAAATTTCCCGACATCGTCGACGAGTTCCTCGAATTCGTCTCCGGCGCCGAGCTGCTGATCCACAACGCGCCCTTCGACGTGGCGTTCCTGAATGCGGAGCTCACCCGCATCGGGCGCCCCGGCGTCGACACCGTTTGCACCGTCACGGACACGCTGATGATGGCGCGCGAGATGCACCCGGGAAAAAAGAACTCGCTCGATGCGTTGTGCGAGCGCTACGCCGTCGACAACGCCCGGCGCACGCTGCACGGTGCGCTGCTGGATGCGCAGCTGCTGGCCGACTGCTGGGTGGCGATGACCCGTGGCCAGGAAACGCTCGACATCACCCTGGGCGCCTCGCCCGTGGAGGCGCTGCTCGCCGGCGAATCGCCGATCCAGGTGGTCCTGCACGTGCTGCACGCAAACGCGCAGGAGCTGGCCGCCCACGCCGCGGTCTGCCTGCACATCGAGCGCGAAAGCAAGGGACGCTGCGTCTGGCTGCATCTTGAGCAACCCCACTGACAAGCCGGTGAAACACGATCCGCGCAAGCAGCTGGCCGCGCGGCTGGTGGCGCTGGGCGCCATCCCGATTGCGGTTTTCAGCGCCGTCTACCTGCTCACCGCCAAGATGCTGGGCCTGGAAAGCGTGCAGTCGCAGGTGTGGACATTGTCGATTGCGCTGGCGGGCAGTGTCGGCAGCCTCTTCCTGCTGGGGGCCCTGGGTGCGCGCACGCTGGTGGGCGAGGTGGAGGCGGTGCGCGATGCGGTGCGCCACGTGGTGGGCGGCGGCGCGCGCCCCGAATTGCCGCAGCTTACCCCGCCGCTGGAAGAGCTGAAGCACGAAGTGCTGGGCCTGGCGCAGGAATTCCAGGCGCAGCAGGGCCGCCTGCAGGAAAAGCTCGATACCGCGCGCCAGCAGATCTTTTTCCTCACCAACCACGATGCGCTCACCGGGCTGCCGAACCGAAAGGCGCTCGAAGAGCGGCTGGAAAGCGTGCTGGCCAACGCGAAGGCGCAGGGCAGCACCCACGCGCTGTTGTATGTGGACGTGGATTTTTTCCACCGCATCAACGATTCCTTCGGCCACCTGGCGGGCGACGAGCTGCTGCGCCGCATCACCCCGGTGCTGCAATCGAGCCTGCGGGAAGGTGAAACGCTCGCGCGCATCGGCGGCGACGAGTTCGCGATCCTGCTGGAGAACTGCAGCGCGGAATTCGCCAACGCCGCCGCCACCCAGGCGCGCGACGCGGTGCAGGCCTGGCAGTTCGAATGGGGCGAAAAGGCCTTCCAGGTGGGCGTGAGCGTGGGCGTGGTGGCGATCACCAAGCTGGCGCCGGGGCTGTCCGCGGTGATGAGCGAAGCCGACACCGCGTGTTTCACCGCCAAGGAGCAGGGGCGCAACCGCGTCTTCGCCTTCCACGACACCACCACTTCGCAATACATGCGCCAGACCAGCCGCGGCTGGCTCAAGCGCATCAACGACGCCATGGCTGAAGGCGCCTTCACGCTGCTCTACCAGCCCATCGTGCCGATCGACGGGCCCCGCGACGCGGGCATCCCGCGCGTGGAGGCGTTGCTGCGCATGAGTGATTCCGGCGGCGAGCTGATCCTGCCGATGAACTTCATCCCGGTGGCGGAGCGCTACGACCTGATGCGCACCATCGACCGCTGGGTGGTGGACCGCGCCTTCTCCGACTACCGGCGCCTGTCGAAGCTGCGCGACAACCCGGCGCCGGCGGAATTTTCGATCAACCTTTCGGGCCACACGCTTTCCAGCCCGGAGTTCGCCGAATTCATGCAGGAAAAGTTCGCGCAATACGGCGTGCCGCCGCAGTGCCTGTTCTTCGAGATCACCGAAACCGCGGCCATCGCCAACGTGGAGCGCGCGCGCACCCTCATCGAATCGCTGCGCGCGCTCGGCGTGCGTTTCCTGCTCGACGACTTCGGCTCGGGGCTGTCGTCGTTCAACTACCTCAAGCATTTCCCGGTCGACGGCATCAAGATCGACGGCCTGTTCGTGAAGGGCGTGGCGAAGAACTACCTCGACTACGCGCTGGTGGAATCGATCCACAAGATCGGCGTGAGCCTGGGCCTGCAGACGATCGCGGAATACGTCGAGAGCGAGGACATCGCGCGCAAGCTGATCCAGATCGGCATACCCCTCGGGCAGGGATTCCATCTTGCGCAACCGAGGCCGTGGGAGCAGCTTTTCGAGCAGGCCTGAGATATAATTCGCGGGCATTTTGCGAACCCCATAACAACACGATTCAGCCAACCGCCATGCACCCCACGCGCCTCCTCGCTGCCCTAGCAATCGCCACGTCGGCCTTCGGTGCACACGCCGCCGGCGATGCCGCCGCCGGCAAGAACAAGATCTTCCAGTGCCAGGGATGCCACGGCATCGCCGATTGGAAGTCGGCCTTTCCCGAGCTCTATCGCGTGCCCAAGCTCGGCGGCCAGAAGCCGGAATACATCGTCGCCGCCCTCAAGGCCTACAAGAGCGGCGATCGCGATTTCCCCACCATGCGCGCCATGGTCCAGAACCTGTCCGACCAGGATTTCGCGGACATCGCGGCCTACTACGGCTCGCAGCCCGCCACCGTCGCGGAGAAGAAATGATGAAGGCCCGCATCCTGCTCGTCGCCGCGCTTTTCGCGGCATCCACCTCCGCCCTGGCCGCTTCGGGCAACGCCACCGCCGGCAAGAAGAAGGCGGCCACGTGCGCGGCGTGCCATTCGAGCCCGAACGCGGAAGGCGTCAGCCCCAGCCCGGAATTCCCGAACCTCGCCGGCCAGTACCCGGACTACCTGGAAACGGCGCTCAGGCACTACCAGAACGGCAAACGCAAGAACCCCATCATGGCCGCGCAGGTCCAGAAACTGAGCCACAAGGACATCCTGGATCTGTCCGCGTATTTCGCTTCGCTGAAAGGCCTGTCGGTCAAGCACTAGGCCGCTTCGCTTACGAAAGAGCCCGGCCGAGCGCCGGGCTTTTTCTTTCATGATGGTTCCGTACAACGGCCCGCTGGTCCATTTGAAGGAACCGTGATGAATCGCACCGTTGTTCAGGAAGCGGGATGAAAGCGCCTCGGGCGGCCCGGCCCGCCAAGCCCGCGCCGCGCGCGCTGGGCCTGGACTTCGGCACCACCAACACGGTGCTTTCGTGGGCGCAGCCCCACGCGCCCGCGGACCCGGTGGTGTTCAACTTTCTCTCCAATCGCCTGTTTTCGTTCCGCTCGGCGCTTTGTTTCTGGAACGAAGGTGACGACGACCGCCCTAAAGTCCTCTCCGACGCGGGGCCGTGGGCGATCCAGCGCTTCATCGAGATGGAGGGCGATTGCCGCTTCATCCAGTCGCTCAAGAGCTTCGCCGCCAGCCGCCTCTTCGAGCAGACCTACATCTACGCCAGCGCGTGGAAGTTCGAGGATCTCTTCAACCGCTTCTTCCGCGACCTGCGCAAACACGCGCACCCGCAACTCGACCAGCTTCCCGGCGAGGTGCTGGTGGGCCGTCCGGTGGAATATGCCGGCAGCAGCCGACCCGATGCGAAGCTGGCCATGCAGCGCTACCAGGCGGCACTGAAACCCTTCGGCTTCACGCGCATCCGCCAGGTCTATGAGCCGGTTGCGGCGGCGTTTTTCTACGCGCAGTCACTGCGGGAAAGCGCCACCGTCCTGGTGGCCGACTTCGGCGGCGGCACCACGGACTTCTCGGTGATCCACTTCGACGTTTCCGCCAAGGGCCTGCGCGCCGAGGCACTGGGCCATTCGGGTGTTGGCATCGCGGGCGACCGCTTCGACTACCGCATCATCGACCATGTGGTCCTGCCGCAGCTCGGCAAGGGGACGAACTACCGCAGCATGGGCAAGAGCCTCGAGATGCCGCGCTCGTGTTTCTCCGGCTTCGCGCAGTGGCACGAGCTTTCGGTGATGAAGACTTCGCGCGATTTCGGCGATTTCAAGGAGGTCGCGCGCTTCAGCGAGGCGCCGGATCTGGTGCAGCGCTTCGTCCGCCTCGTCGAATCGGACCAGGGGTACACGCTCTACAAGTCGGTCTCGGACACCAAGGTGGCGCTTTCGCGCGACGAGACCGCGGAGTTCCTGTTCCAGGGACCCGGCTTCGAGATCCGCCAGGTGGTGACCCGCGCGCAGTTCGAAAGCTGGATCGAACCCGAGCTCGAGCTGATCGAGGAGGCGCTGGACCAGGTGCTGGCCAATAGCTCGATCGCGGCCACCGATGTCGACCGCGTGTTCCTGACCGGCGGCACGTCCTTTGTACCCGCGGTGCGGCGGATCTTCGAGCGGCGATTTGGCGCCGACGTGGTGGAGGCGGGCAACGAATTCGTCTCCATCGCCAACGGCCTGGCGACGATTGGCCTGAGGGACGACGCCGACGCGTGGTCGGTGGAACCCTGAATTCGGGGACGCACCCTACTTCTCCGGAGTAGGGGTTCTTCGTGCCCCATCCGGAAAAGTAGGGTGCGTCCCCAAATTTATGGAAAAGTAGGGTGCGTCCCCAAATTTGGGGACGCACCCGATTCTCGGATGCAGTCGAGGTACGTCGCATTGTTAAACCCGGTGCCGTTGCGCTGCGCCTGCCAGATCACTTCGCCCAGGCATTCGAGGACCACGTGGCGGGCATCGTGCATGGAGCCCAGCTTCAAAGCGAGCGCCTCGATGGCGGCACGGATGCCGGGCGGCTGGTCGATGGAAAATTGCTCCTCGATGGCCAGGTGCATCTGGAGGTGCAGGAAGGGGTTGGGCTCGCCGCCTTCGGGCTTCCAGTCGCGGTCGAGGTAGCGATCGCGGTCTTCGAGGACCGCGTGGTATTCGGGGTGTTCGAGGATCACGGCAAGCGCCATGGATTCCAGCGCCGTGAGGGGCGAGGCCGCGCGGTGCTTGTCCCAGAGGTCGAAGAGGAATTCGCGCGCCTGGTCGCGGGTGGGGTTGAACATGACCTACTTCTTCGGGGCCCTGGGTCCCGGCTTGCGCGGGGATGGCATCCTGGCCTTGCCCTTCGGCAGCACTTGCCTGGGCTTCTCCAGCACCGGGTCCAGCGCCGCGTAGGCCGCCTTCTCCTTCCACTCGCACTGCCCGTACACCGGGCACTTGTAGCAATGCGGCTTTTTCGCCAGGCACGTGTAGCGCCCGTGCAGGATCAAATAGTGGTGCGCGTTGTAGAGGTACTTCGGCGGCGTGACCTTCATCAAGCGGGCCTCGACCTCCACCACGTCCTTGCCCGGCGCGAGGCCCGTGCGGTTGGAGACGCGGAAGACATGGGTGTCGACCGCGATGGTGTGTTCTCCGAACGCGATGTTGAGCACCACGTTGGCGGTCTTGCGGCCCACGCCGGGCAGCGCCTCCAGATCCTCACGCGTCTTCGGCACCTCACCGCCGTGTTTGTCCAGCAGGATGTTGCACAGCGCGATGACGTTTTTCGCTTTGCCGCGATAAAGCCCGATGGTGCGGATGTATTGCTCCAGGCCCTCCACACCCAGCGCGGCAATTTTCCCGGGCGTGTTGGCAACCGGGTAGAGCCTGGCGGTGGCGACGTTCACGCTCTTGTCCGTGGCCTGCGCCGAAAGCGCAACGGCCACCAGCAGCTCGAAGGGTGTGGAATGCTCCAGGTCACTTTTCGGGTCGGGGATCGCTTTTGCGAGCCGCTTGAAGAATTCTTCGCGTTTGGCGGGGTTCATTGGGGGCGCGGGGTTTGTTCGTGTGCGGGATTCAGTCGTAGGAAGCAAGCCGAGAATCGTGTTCGCGCGCATCGCGGGCCAGCCGGGTGGCGCGCGCATCGTGCCGTGCGCGCGAAAGGCCGGGATCGGGCAGCTCGGGCACGGGATCGAGCGCGATGCAATCGACGGGGCAGGGCGGGATGCAGAGCTCGCAGCCGGTGCACCAGCTCGCGATCACCGTGTGCATGAGCTTCGAGGCGCCCACGATGGCATCCACCGGGCACGCCTGGATGCACTTGGTGCAGCCGATGCAGACTTCCTCGTCGATCACGGCGACCTGGGGCGCGCGGTAGAGGCCGTTGGCCGGGTTGAGCGGCTTGGGTTCGCGGTGAAGCAGCGCGGCGAGAAGCGCAACGCCCGCGTCACCGCCGGGCGGGCATTGGTTGATGTCGGCCTGCCCCCCGGCGATCGCTTCTGCATACGGGCGGCAACCCTCATAGCCGCACTGGGTGCATTGCGTCTGCGGCAGGATCAAGTCGATCTGGACGGCGAGCGGCGTCACTGGGATTCGGCAAGCAGGGCGTCGGTGAGCTCAGTGTAGGGTAGCCACGCTTCCTCGGCGATGCCGGCATGGCACACGCTCCCTTGCCAGATCAGCACCGCATAACGCAGCTCGCGTTGGCGCAACAGCGTGGTCGCCACGTTTTCCTTCGCCGCCAGGTCGAGCACGTACGGCAGCACCGCCTCGGAAATCGCCTGCGACGCGGCCGCCGGGTCCGCCGCGGGGATGTTGGGCACGCAGTAGTGCACGACGCCTTCCTCGACGTAGGTCGGGTCGGCATGGGTGGTGGGACGCGAAGTTTCCGCCACGCCACCGGCATCGATGGAGATGTCGGCGATCACCGCGCCGCGTTTCATGCGGCTGACCAGGGACCTCGGCAGCAGCTTCGGGGTCGGGGTTGCGGGCACAAACACGGCGCCCACTACCAGGTCTGCTTCGAGCGCGTGTTGCTCGATGGATTCCGGCGTCGCCACCAGCGCCATGAAGCCCTGTTCGCGCAGGTCGTCGGCGGTGCGTTGCGTGCGGGTAAGGATCACCACCTGCGCGCGCTTGCGCGAGGCGGTCCGCGCCGCCTCCATCCCCGCGTGGCCCGAGCCCAGCACCAGGACTTTGCGCAGGCCCGCTTCCGGGGAGATTCTTCCCGACGACGTGCGGGCGAATTCGTCGCGGACACCCGCCTTCATCCCGGCCTCGACCGCCATGCGCCCCGCGATGTGCGACATCGGGGCGAGCAGGGGAAACTGCCCGCGTGAATCACGCACCATCTCGAAGGCAATCGCCGTCGCCCCCTTGGAGGCCAGCTCGCGCGTGCGGTCCGGTTCGCCCGGCAGGTGGTGGAAGGAAAATATCGTGGCACCCTTCGGCATGATCGCGAGGTCGGCCGGTTGCACCTCCTTCACCTTCACGATCAGGTCGCTGTCCCACACGTCGCGCGCCACCACGATGTCGGCGCCGGCATCGCGATAGGCCGTGTCGTCGAAACCCGCGCCGAGGCCCGCGCGCGTTTCGATCCGCACATCGTGGCCGGCCGCCTTGATCTCGCCCACCGCACGCGGCAGCAGCGCGATGCGGGGTTCACCTTCCTTGATCTCGCGCGGAACGCCGACGATCATTTCAGTGCGTGTCGCGCTTGCGCGATGAGGTCCGGCCCGCGGTAGATGAAGCCGGTGTAGATCTGAACCAGGCTCGCGCCGGCATCGATCTTGGCCTTCGCATCGGCCCCGGAGAGGATGCCGCCCACGCCGATCAACGGGATGCGCCCGCCGAGCGCTTTCGAAAGCTTCGACAGCACCCGCGTGGAAGGCGCAAACACCGGCCGTCCACTCAAGCCCCCGGCCTGCAGCGCATGGCGGTGGCCGGCGACGGCCTCGCGCGCGATGGTGGTGTTGGTGGCGATCAGCCCGTCGACGGAATGTTTGAGCGACATCTCGGCGATCGCGGAGATCTGCTCGTCATCGAGGTCCGGGGCGATCTTCACCAGCAGCGGTTTCACCCGGCCGTGGCGCTGCGCCAGCTGCGAGCGCTTGGCCATCACCGCGCCCAGCAGCGCATCGAGCGCATCGCCAGACTGCAGGTCGCGCAGGTTCTTCGTGTTGGGCGAGGAGATGTTCACCGTGACGTAGGTCGCCGCGGCATACACCGCCTCCAGGCAGATGAGGTAGTCGTCGGCCGCGCGTTCGTTGGGTGTATCGAAGTTCTTGCCGATGTTGATGCCAAGCACGCCTCTGAAGGCCGCGTGCCCGACGTTGCGCAACAGCTTTTCCACGCCGCCGTTGTTGAAACCCAGCCGGTTGATGATCGCTTCGTGCTCCTGGAGGCGGAACATGCGTGGCTTGGGGTTGCCCGGCTGCGGGCGCGGGGTCACGGTGCCGATCTCGAGGAAGCCAAAGCCCAGTGCGGCCAGCGCATCGATGTAGTCGCCGTTTTTGTCCAGGCCTGCGGCGAGTCCCACGGGGTTGGGGAAATCGATGCCGAAGACACGCTTTGTTTCACCGGCGTCCGAACCGGCGCCGAGCAACGCCGCGCCCGGGCCCAGCATCGACAGCGATTTCAGCGTGAGGTCATGGGCGACTTCCGGGTCGAGCTTGAAGAGGGCCGCGCGGGCGAGGGAGTAGAGCACGGTGGTCAAGCCAGCCGCTTCCACTCTCCGCGCGAAAGGCCCTCGATCGGACGGAACTGGTTCTTGTAACTCATCTTGCGGCTCTGCCCGATCCAGTAACCGAGGTAGACGTACGGCAGATCCCGCCGGCGCGCCTCCTCGATCTGCCAGAGGATGTTGTAGGTGCCCAGGCTGCCCCTTTGCACCAGCGGATCGAAGAAGGTGTAGACCGAGGACAAGCCATCGGCCAGATCATCCACGATGGAGACCATGCGCAGCTCGCCGCCTTCACGGAATTCGATCAGCCGCGTGGCGACGTTGGATTGCAGCAGGAAGTGGGCGTATTGCTCTCGGCTGTCGTGGTCCATGCCGCCGCCGCGGTGGCGTTCGCTCTGGTAGAGGCGGTAGAGCGCGTAGTGTTCTGCGTTGAACTTGAGCTCGCCGTAACGTGATTCCAGCGCGCCGTGGCGCTGCTGCGTGCGGCGCTGGGCGCGGTTGGGTTCGAATTCCGCGGCCACCACACGCACCGGCACGCAGGCATGGCAGTGGTCGCAATAGGGGCGGTAGGTGAAGGCGCCGCTGCGGCGAAAGCCGGCCGATACCAGCGCGCTATACGTATCCGTATCGATCAGATAGCTGGGCGTGGCCACCTGCGAACGGGCAAGCTTGCCTGGCAGGTAGCTGCAGGGGTAGGGAGCCGTCGCGTAGAACTGCAGGTTCGCGATCGGCAGGTCGTTGAGCTTCGCCAAGTGTCTTGGGCTTCAGGACCAGCGTTCACCGGATGGGGGATATTGTATCGAGTCTTGCAGCAGCTGCGCGAACGCCTTGCGCGGGATCTGCCGGGCGCCCAGCGAGGCCAGGTGCGCGGTGGCCTGCTGGCAGTCGATCACCCGGAAATCCGCGGCGGCCAGGCGCTCGACCAGGTGGAAAAGCGCCACCTTCGATGCGTCCGGAGCGCGCGCGAACATCGATTCACCGAAAAACACCTTCCCCAGCGCCATGCCGTAGAGGCCGCCGACGAGCTCGCCGTCGAGCCAGCTTTCCACCGAGTGGGCGAAGCCGCGGCGATGCAGCTCCGTATAGGCATCGATCATCTCCGGCACGATCCAGGTGCCGCCGTGCTCTTCGCGCGGCTCGGCGCAGCGCTCCATGACGACGCGAAAGCTCGTGTCGAAGCGCGTTTCGTATTCGCCGTGTTGCACACGCTTGCGAAGCGAACGCGAGACCTTGAGATCCTCCGGGAAGAGGACCATGCGAGGGTCCGGCGACCACCACAGGATCGGGTCGCCCTCGCTGAACCACGGAAAGATGCCGTGGCGGTACGCATCAACGATGCGCTCGGGCGAGAGGTCGCCGCCGGCGCACAGCAGGCCGTTGGGATCCTTCAGTGCCTTGGAGACGGGAGGGAAGGGCGCGGCGCCCTGGAGCCACGGGATCATTCGGATCATTTTCCCTGATTTCCCGCCACGGGGCCGTGAAATGCCTGGCGGTATATACGCTGATATATACTTGTCCGAATGAAAAAGGTGACATCCAAGACCGCATTCTCGAACGGCCGCTCGGCTGCCGCCCGCCTGCCGGCCGAAGCCGGCATCAAGCCCGGCGACCCCATCAGCATCACCGTGCTGGGGCCCGGAAAAGTGCTCGTCGAGCGCGGGCCGGAGATGCCGGACTATACGCACTTCATCCCGAAGCGCACCCGTGGCAGCTGCAAGGTCACGCCGGAACTGGTGGCAAAGCTGCTCGAGGAATCCGGGTTCTGATGCGCGCCCTCCTGGACGTCAACGCGTTGATTGCCCTGCTCGACGTGGAGCATGTCCACCATGAGCGGATTCTGGATTGGCTTAACCGCGAGGAGAACCTGGCCCACGGGTTCGCGACCTGTGCGATCACCCAGCTCGGGTTGATCCGGGTGATGGGCAACAAGTCATACATCAAGCCCGTCGCGCCGCATGTGGCCGCTTCCCATCTCGAGGCCATGACCCGCAGCGCTCATCGTTACCTTGACACTCCGCCGCCCTGCAGCGGCGCCGTGCGGTGGAAGGCTATCGGTAGCGCCCACTCCACCGATGCGGCCCTGCTGGCGACCGCGGTAGCGCATGGATGCCGCCTGGTGACGTTCGACAGGGGCGTAATGCTTGGCGCCGTGGCCGGCGCCAGAAGTGACCACCTGGTGCTGCTAAGGTAAGACTTGCGCGCCACAAAGTTGGTTGCAATGGGAGCGTCTGTTGTGCATGCCCGTGGACGCCGCGTACCGCCGCATCTCGGAGCGCGAATTCGGCTTCGCGCTGGGCGCCTACGATACGAACCATTCGCGGGTGATCGACCTGGCCCGGTTGTCGCGGGCGGCGTGTAGTCGGGCCTTCGGTGGAGTCCTGCGTGAAATCGCGGGCGATGTCGCCGAGTCTGAGGGTGGGCATTCCTTTCGAGAGAAACAGGTGTCTGACACCAGTTTTGAAAACGAAACCCGGGGACGGGCCCCAGAAGCGGGGTCAGTCCCCTAACCTTGTTGCCAGGGCAGGCCCGCATTGCGCCAACCCTTGCCCGGCTGGCCGCCCTCGAAACCTTCGAGGATGTTGTACGCGCGCTTGAAACCGGCCCGCGTCAGCAGGTGGGAAGCGCTGTGCGAGCGGGCGCCGCTGCGGCAGAGGAAGAGCAGCGGTTCATCGGGATCGAACTTGTCGGCGATCTGGTCCACGAAGGCCTGCATCCCATCGTGGCCGCCATCGCGAGGCCAGACCACCAGCGGGGTGCCCGTCACGTGTCCGACCTGGTTGTATTCGGGTTCGGTGCGTACGTCGACGATCCTGGCGGCCGAGGTGCGTGCGAGGTCGTAGGCTTCCGCCGGCGTGACCGCCCCCGCGTAGGGCAATTGCATCTGCTGTGCGCGTTGCGCGGCGCGCGCGAAAATCGCTTCGGCCGCTTCGGGTGTTGTGCCTTCCTGGGTCACCAGTAGTTCTCCACTGCGAGATGGCCCAGGTCGCCGCGCCGCGAGACGCGATAGCCCCGGTCCACGAGGATTTTTCGGGAATCCTCGACCATTTCCGGGTTGCCGCAAAGCATGATGCGCGATCGGTCGTGGTCGAGCTTGAGCCCGATATTCTCCTCCAACACGCCGTTGGCGAGCAGCTTGGTCACTCGGTCGCCCAGGGCGCCCGGCACCGGCTCGCGCGTGACGATGCGCGCGTAGCGAAGCTTGTGCGCGAATTCCGCGTAGTACTCGCTTTTGTCGAAGCCGCGGATGAGGTCCTCGTACGCAAGCTCCTGCTGCGTGCGCACGCTCTGCACCAATATCAAATTGTCGTAGTTCTCCCAGGTCTCGAAGTCGTGCAGGATCGAGAGGAAGGGCGCGAGGCCCGTGCCGGTCGCCAGCATCCACAGGTCCTTGCCTTGTGCGAAGCGGTCCGTCGTCAGGAAGCCATAACTCCTGCGCTCGACGTAGATCGGATCGCCTTCTTTCAGCTGCGAGAGGCGGCTCGTGAACTGGCCGCCCGGCACCACCACCGAGAAGAATTCCAGGTGCTCGGCATGTGCGGCGGAGGCGATCGAGTAGGCGCGCCAGACGATGGAGCCCTCGGCCGCGCCCTTAACGCCCAGGCGCGCGAACTGTCCGGGGACAAAGCGGTAGCCTCGGTCACGCGTGGTGCGGAAGGAGAAGAGCGATTCGGTCCAGGGCCGGACGTCGGTGATGGTCTCGGTGGTGTACTTGTCTTGGGACATGGTCAGGGTGCAGCGAAGGCCGTAGCAGGAAACTTGGGGATGGAATCGGGGTTTGCAAGCGCGTCGGCAAAGGCCGGGCCCACCAGCATCACGACGGGGCCCGCGGCGCGGGGCAGTGCCTCGTGTAACAGTAGTTCGAGCGTCGTGAGGGTGCGGTGCTCGTTGGGGAGGGAAGCGTCGAAGAAACTGGTGTCAGACACGACTTTCCGGCCACGCAGCCGGAAAGTCGTGTCTGACACCAGTTTTCAGCATTTCGCCCACTGGGCGCTGTAGTGGTCGAGCTCCTTCACAACCGCGGTGCCTTCGACCGAACTCTTCGCGCGCGGGCCCTGTTCGAGCTGCAGGCGGAAGTCATACTTCTTGAAGAACTCGTTGAACATCTCCCCGCCAAAGGTGCCGACGGCGTAGACCTCGTCGGCTTTCATGTCGTGCTCAAGCAGGATCGTGGCCAGGGGCTGCGGCGCGGGCCCGGAAATCACGCGCGCGCCGGCCGCCGGGTCGTAGATGCTGCGGTCGGAGCAACACGCGATCACGTGGGAAGTCCCGTCGAAGGGCTTCGGACCGTCGCGATAACCGATGAAGCTCACCTGCTTCGTGGGATATGTCATCTTGTGCGCGCAGATCGCGGAATAGGCAACGATGTCCTGCGCGGGGCCCACGCCACCTTTCCAGTTGTAGACGAATCCGGTTTCGGTCTTGAGGTCGATCGATGTCTTCGCCGGCGCGTGCAGCCGCAGCAGGAAACACGGCGTCGAGGCGAAGGGATAGTCGAAGATGTAGTTCTTTCCGGCCACCAGCGCGGCGATTTTCACCGGCTGGCCGCGCTCGTCGACGAGCTTCGCGCGCTTGTACATGCGCGCGGGAAGGTCGGCGGCCTGCGACGGCTGGGGGAGGGCGGCGCCGCCGGCGGCAGCGGCGCAGATGCGGACGAACTCGCGGCGTTTCATGCCCCCACGATATCAAATCCCGCGGTCCTCAGGATGTGGGCTGTTCCTCCATCCGGCGCACCCGGAACCACGCCGCGTAGAGTGCCGGCAGGAAAAGCAGCGTAAGCGCCGTGGCCACCACCAGCCCGCCCATGATCGCCACCGCCATCGGGCCGTAGAACGCGCTGCGCGTGAGCGGGATCATCGCCAGCACCGCGGCGGCCGCGGTGAGGATGATCGGCCGGAAGCGGCGCACCGTGGCATCGGCGATGGCCTCGGCCGGATCGCTGCCGCCTTCGATGTCGGTGTCGATCTGGTCGACCAGGATCAGCGAGTTGCGCATGATCATGCCGGCCAGCGCGATGGTGCCCAGCATCGCCACGAAGCCGAACGGCACGTTGAAGATCAACAGCGCGGCGGCCACGCCGATGATGCCGAGCGGCGCGGTGAGCAGGACCAGCGCCAGGCGCGAGAAGCTCTGAAGCTGCAGCATCAATGCCGTCACCATCACCAGGATCATCACCGGCGCCACCACAGCGATCGACTGCTGGCCCTTGCCGGCGTCCTCCACGGCACCGCCGGTATCGATGCGGTATCCCTCGGGCAGCCGGGCGCGGATGTCGGCGAGCGCGGCGTTCACCTGCGCGCTCACCACCGGCGCCTGGATGCCGTCCTTCAGGTCCGAGCGCACCGTGATTGCGGGCAACCGGTCGCGGCGCCAGTAGACGCCCTGCTCGAAGCCGTAGGAGATGTCGGCGATCTGCGCCAGCGGCACCGTGCGCCCGCGGCCCACGGGCACCGCGAGGTCCTTCAACAGGCTGATGTACGCGCGTTCTTCCTTCGCCCCGCGCGCGATCACGTCGATCTGCTTGTCGCGCTCGCGGTACGCCGTGACCGCCTGTCCCGAAAGCACGGTGTTCACGAACACCGACAGCTCCTGCGAGGAGATGCCGAGCACGCGCGCGCGGTTCTGGTCGATCGTCAACCGGATCACCTTCGAGGGCTCGTCCCAGTCGAAGTTGACGTCGCGCATCCAGGGATTGGCGCGCATCACCTGCGCCACCTCGTTGGCGATGCCGCGGATCACGGCCTTGTCCTCGCCGATCACGCGGAATTGCACCGGGAACCCCACCGGCGGGCCGTTTTCCAGCCGGTTCACGCGCCCGCGCGCCTCGGCAAAGTCTTCGTCGAAGAGCTTCTGCAACCGCGTGCGCACCACCTCGCGGTCGTCGTTGCTCCTGGTGTTGAGGATGAACTGGCCGAAGTTGGCGTTGACGAGCTGCTGGTCGAACGGGAGATAGAAGCGCGGGCTGCCGCTGCCCACGTAGCTCACGAAATTTTCGATGCGGTCGCGCAGCTGCGGATCGGTCATCAGGATCTTCTCGAGCTTCTTCACCTGGGCCTCGGTGGCGGTCACCGAGGAGCCCTCGGCCAGGCGCAGGTCGACGATCAGCTCCGGGCGGCTCGCGGCCGGGAAAAACTGCTGCTGCACGAAGCGGAAGGCGAACACCGAGACGAGGAAAATCGCGACGGTGGCGCCGATCACGATCCAGCGGTGGTCGACACACCACGCCACCACCTTGCGGAACCGGGTGTAGAAGGGCTTCTGGTATGCGGCGTTCTGGTCGGCGTGCGAGCCGGCCTTGCCGAAATCGGGCAGCAGCTTGTAGCCGAGGTACGGCACGAACACCACGGAGACCACCCACGAGACCAGCAGGGCGATGGTGGTCACCGCGAAAATCGAGAAGGTGTATTCACCCGTGGACGAGCGCGCGAGGCCGATGGGCAGGAAACCCGCGGCGGTCACGACGGTGCCGGTGAGCATCGGCATGGCGGTGGAGGTGTAGGCGAAGCTCGCCGCCTTCACGCGTTCCCAGCCCTGCTCCATCTTCACCACCATCATCTCCACCGAGATGATGGCGTCGTCCACCAGCAGGCCGAGGGCGATGATGAGTGCGCCGAGCGAGATCTTGTGCAGGTCGACGCCGGTGTAATACATGAAGAGGAACGTCACGCAGAGCGTGAGAGGTATCGAAAGCGCCACGATGAGGCCGGTGCGCAGGCCCAGCGAGGCAAAACTCACCACCAGCACGATGCCCACCGCTTCGGCGAGCGAGCGCGTGAACTCGCTTACGGAACGCTTCACCGTTTCCGGCTGGTTGTTCACGCGCGCGAGGTCCAGGCCCACCGGCATCTCGCGCTCCACACGCCCCACGGCCACGTCCAGCGCCTTGCCGAGCGCGATGATGTCACCGCGCGGCACCATGGACACCGCGATGCCCAGCGCTTCCTTGCCCATGAACCGCATGCGCGGCGCCGGCGGATCGGCGAAGCCGCGGTAGACGTTGGCGAAGTCGCCGAGGCGGAAGATGCGCCCGTTGGCGCGGATCGCGATCGCCTTCACGCTCTCGACGGAATCGAGGGCGCCGGTCGCGCGGATGTAGATGCGGTCGGTCGGCGTCTCGAAGCTGCCGGTGGCGGCCACTGCGTTCTGCTGCTGGAGGGCCGCGAACACCAGCGCCGGCTCCACGCCGAGTGTGCCGAGCTTGGCGTTCGAGAGCTCCACGTAGATTTTCTCGTCCTGCTCGCCGATCAGGTCCACCTTGGCGACGTCCTTCACCCGCAGCAGCTGGTTGCGGATCAGGTCCGCGTTGTCCTTGAGCTGCGCGTAGGTGAAGCCGTCACCGGTCAGCGCATAGATGTTGCCGAAGGTGTCGCCGAATTCGTCGTTGAAAAACGGGCCCACCACGCCTTGCGGCAGCGTGCCGCGGATGTCGCCCACCTTCTTGCGCACCTGGTACCAGGTGTCCTTGATCTCGTCGGGGCGGGCGTTGTCCTTCACGAATACGAACACCACCGATTCGCCCGGCTTCGAGTAGCTGCGCAGGAAGTCGAGCCGCGGCGTCTCCTGCAGCTTCTTCTCGATCCGGTCGGTGAGCTGGCGTTCCACCTCTTCGGCCGATGCGCCGGGCCAGATCGAGCGCACGACCATCAGCTTGAAGGTGAAATCAGGGTCTTCGGCCTGGCCCAGGCGCAGGTAGGAGCCGACACCCACCGCGGCCAGCACCAGCATGAAATACAGCACCAGCGTCTGGTGCGAAAGCGCCCACTCGGAAAGGTTAAAGCGCCGCAGCATGGCGCACCTGCTGGTTTTCGCGCAGCTTGTGCACGCCCGCGGTCACCACCACGTCGCCGGGATGCAGGCCCGTGGTGATGGTGACGCCGTCCTCGCGAAACTGGCCCACCGTCACGCGCCGCATCTTCACCTGGTGGGTCCTGGTGTCCACGACCCACACCGCCGCGTTGTCGCCTTCGCGCACGAGGGCCGAAAGCGGCAGCAGCACCAGCGTGGAATCCGGCGTGCTGGCGAAGATCACGTTGGCCGTCATGCCGAGCTGTGCCTGCGCCGGCGGGTTGAGCACCGTGACACGCACCGCGTAGGTACGCGTGACGGGATCGGCGCCGCCGGCGACCTCGCGGATGCGCCCCGCGAAGAGGGAGCCGGGGTCGGACCACAGCGTGATGGCCACGGCGTGGCCGACCTTGAAGCGGTCGAGCCGGCTTTCCGGCGCGTTGACCAACACTTCCTTCTCGCCGGCCCGCGCCAGCTTGAGGATCGGCTGGCCCGCGGCCACGACCTGGCCGGCTTCCGCACTGACGGAGACCACCACGCCGTCGGCGTCGGCGACCAGCGTCGTGTATTGCGCCTGGTTGGTGGAGATCGCCGTCTGCGCGCGCGTCTGTTCCACGCGTGCCCTGGCCACGTTGAACGCGTTCTGCTTCGCGTCGAAGGCCGACTGGCTGATGAATTTCTTCGCCAGCAGGTCGGCGTAACGGTCGAGCTCGGATCTTGCCAGGGCGAAGTCGCCTTCGGCGGATGCCATCTGCGCGCCGGCCGCGGTGGCGGCCAGGCGGGCGTCTTCCGGGTCGAGGCGCGCGAGCACCTGGCCGCGCTTGACGCGTGCGCCGGCGTCCACTGGCCGCGCCACGAGTTTGCCGCCGACACGAAAGCCGACATCGGCCTCGTAGCGGGCGCGCAGCTCGCCGGAATACACGTCGCGGGTGGCGCCGGCGCCGGGGATCACGGTCTGCGTGAGGACCGGGCGCACCGGTTCCTGCTCGACTTTCTTTTCCGCGCATCCGGCCAGCGCCAGGGCGGCAAGGAGCAACCAGGTGGGTCTCATCGTTTTTTTCCTTTTTTTGCCGGCGCCATCGATCCGAGCCACAGCGCGCGCAGCCCGTGCTCGATTTCCTTCTCGTAGTTGCGGTCCAGGATGCGCAGCTCCGGGCGCCGCATGGCCTTGCCGAAACGCTCGTTGGGGTGCAGCAGCTGCCAGAGGCCCACGATCAGGCCGTAGCTGTCGAGCAACAGGGTCACGCCGCCGCCGCTTGCCATGTCGAAATGGCGTTCCAGGTGGACACCCGCAGCCTGCAGGGTCTGGGCGATGCGCGCCTTGAAGGCGAGGGCGGTATCGGCGGGGATCTCGCGATCCATGAGGCCGAAGCAGCGGCTGGTGAGCTCGAGGTAGCCGGGCAGGCGAATGAGGTGGTCGCGCGTGACGGGAAAGATGTCGTCGAAATCGAACGGGCCCTTTTCGGTCAGCTTGCCCATCAGCTGCCGGAAGAAGTGCGCGACGTGGCGCTCGTGCAGCGCCAGCAGCATCTCCTCCTTGCTGGGGAAGTAGAGGTAGACGGTGCCCTTGGCCAGGCCCGCAGCCTGGGCCACCTCCGAGACGCTGGCCATGCGCCCCGGGTGCTTCAGGAAAAGTTTTTCCACCGCGTCCAGGATGGCCTGGCGGCGGACTTCCTTGTCTTCGGTGCCGATCGCGCGTTGTTTCACTATGCGTAAATGACTAGAGGTCAGTTACGCGGAAGATAAATGACTAACGGTCAGTTAGTCAAGCGGCAGGAATCGGTGGCGGGAAGGTTGATGCGCCGATTTTTCACCACAGAGGACACAGAGGCAACACAAGAGGAAAGCAAAACAAAAGCTGTTGGCGTCCGAGATGCTGCATCCAATGGCACGGGCCTATCCGGAATTCTGTGTGTGAGGTCATCATTGTGCTGAAGGAGCCTCT
>JBBREI010000038.1:0-22733 GCA_038203035.1 Burkholderiales bacterium | reverse complement strand
GGGACGCGCCCTACTTTTTCCGCGCGCGGAAAAAGTAGGGTGCGTCCCTGGTTTCACACGGAGAAGACCAATGAAACTACTGCGTTATGGCGCCCCCGGGCGTGAGAAACCCGGCATCGCGGATAAAGACGGCAACATCCGCGACCTCTCGAAGGTGATCACCCAGATCGACGATTCCATGCTCGCCCCGCGCAACCTCGCGCGGCTGGCGCGCGTGAAGCCGGAAACGCTCCCCATCGTGCGCGGCAACCCGCGCCTGGGCGTGCCCTATGCCGGCGTCAGCAAGTTCGTCGCCATCGGCCTGAACTACCGCGACCACGCCGAAGAATCCGGGCTGGCGATCCCGCAGGAACCCGTGGTATTCATGAAGGCCACCACGTGCCTGTGTGGCCCGGACGACGACACCGTGATGCCGAAGAACTCGCAGAAGCTCGACTGGGAAGTGGAGCTCGGCGTGGTGATCGGCACCAAGGCGCAATACGTGTCGGAGGCGAATGCGCTGGACTACGTCGCCGGCTACGCGGTGGTCAACGACGTCTCCGAACGCCACTTCCAGATGGGCCCCGGTGGCCAGTGGGACCGCGGCAAGGGCTGCGATACCTTCGGCCCCGTCGGACCGTACCTCGTCACCACCGACGAAATCACCGATCCGCAGTCGCTCGACATGTGGCTCGACGTGAACGGCGAAAAACGCCAGCGCGGCAACACCCGCACCATGATCTTCGGCGTCTCCACGCTGGTGTCGTACGTGAGCCAGTTCATGACGCTGCTGCCCGGCGACATCATCACCACCGGCACCCCGCCCGGCGTGGGCCTGGGCATGAAACCCCCGGTGTGGCTCAAGGTGGGCGACGTGGTCACGCTCGGCATCCAGGGCCTGGGCGAGCAGCGCCAGAAAATCCTCGCGCCGCCGGCGGGGAAAAACTAGGGCGTTCATCGGCGGATTCAGGACATCTACCCCTCATGCAAAGAGTAAGCAGGGAAAACCTCACGGCATGGGCGGTCGCGTGCCTCGAAAAGGTCGGCGTGCCGCCGCCGGAAGCCAGGCTTGTGGGTGAATCGCTGGTGCAGACCAGCGTATGGGGCGTGGATTCCCACGGCGTCCTGCGCCTGACCCACTACCTGCGCCGCATGACCCTCGGATCGATCAAGGCCGCGGCGACGCCCGTTGTCATGCGCACCGGCCCGGTCACCGCGCAGGTCCATGGCGAAGACGGCCTGGGCATCGTGCATGCGACGCTGGGCATGGAGACCGCGATCGAGATGGCGAGGGAAAACGGCGTTGGTGTCGTCGGCGTCGGCCATTCGTCCCATTGCGGCGCCATGGGCCTGTACACGCGCATGGCCGCGAAGGAACACCTGGTCGGCATCGCCATGACCCACTCGTCGTCGGTTGTTGTGCCCCACGGCGGCAAACACAAATACTTCGGCACCAACCCGATCTCGTTCGCCTTCGCGCGCGGCAATGGCGATCCGCTGTGCCTCGACATGGCGACCTCGCAGGTGGCCTGGAACAAGGTGCACAACGCGCGCATGGAAAACCGGCCGCTCGATCCGGGCCTGGCCGTTGATGGCGACGGCGTGCCCACGACGGACCCACACCTGGCGCGCGCCGCGGTGCCGCTGGGAGGGCCGGTGTACGGCTACAAGGGCTTCGGCCTTGCCTTCGTGATCGACCTGCTGTGTGGCGCCATGAACGGCATGACCTACGGGCGCCACATCAACGCCATGTACGAAGAGCTGGAGCAGCCGCGCAAGATCGGCCACATGCTGATGGCGATCGACCCGGGACGTTTCGCCGGCGGCGCGATGCTGGAAGGCACCGTCGACGCGGCGATCGAGGACCTGCGCACGCAAGGTGACATCCTCTACCCCGGCGAACCCGAAGCGCGCGAAGAGCGCGAGCGAATCGCAGCGGGAATCCCCATCGACGACGAGGCGCTCAAGGACATGGCGCAATGGTCCGCGAAGCTCGGCGTCGAACCACCCTCGGAAAAGAAACCATGACCAACGAAGTGCTCCAGATGGGCCCGATGTATCCTCCGACGCAGAAGCAGATGGACGAATCGTTCCAGCTCCACAAGCTCTGGCTCGCACCCGACCGCGAGGTGATGCTGAAGGACGTGGCCGGGCACATCACGGCGGTCGCCACATCGGGGCGCGCGGGCATCGATGCCGCGACGATCGCGAGGCTTCCGAAGCTCAGGATCATTTCGCACTTCGGCGTCGGCGTGGATACGGTCGACACGGTGGCGGCGAAACAACACGGCGCCACGGTCACGAACACACCCGACGTGTTGACCGAGGACGTGGCCGACATCGCCATCGCGCTGCTGCTCGCCGCGGTGCGCAAGATACCCGCCGGCGACCGGTTCGTGCGCGAAGGCCGGTGGCTGAAGGCCCCGATGCCGTTGACCGACACGATGCAGGGCAAGTCGCTCGGCGTGGTGGGCATGGGCCGAATCGGCCGCGCGATCGCCAAACGCGGCGAAGCTTTCAACCTCAAGGTCTCCTACCAGGGACCCAACAGGAAAAACGACGTGACCTGGCCGTATTACAAGGATCCGGTGGAGCTTGCGAAAAACGTGGATTTCCTCGTTGCGGCCTGCCCCGGCGGCGATTCGACCCAGGGCCTGGTGAGCCGCGCCGTGCTCGAGGCGCTGGGCCCCACGGGCGTCTTCGTGAACATCTCGCGCGGCAGCGTGGCCGACGAACCGGCGATGGTCGAGCTGCTGAAGGCCGGCAAGCTGGGCGGCGCGGGCCTCGACGTCTTCGCCGACGAGCCGATAGTCCCCGAGGATTTCTTCACCATGGACAACGTGGCGCTTGCGCCCCACGTGGGCAGCGCCACCCATCCGACGCGCGCGGCGATGGGCCAGCTGGTGGTGGACAACCTCAAGGCGTATTTCGCCGGCAAGCCGCTGCTGACCCCGTATTGACGCCTATCGGGGCACGGCCTTCGCGGGGGCCGCGTCGCCGGCGAGCCAGGCGTTGATCAACTTTTCGTTTTCGGCGACGTAGGCCTCCATGTCCTGCAGCAGCCGGTCGCCGCAGAATTCGTATTTGGCCTTCACGTAGTTCTGCATCTGCGCCTCGCCTGCGATCCGGGCGCGGGTCCGCTCGAAGGTCACGGTCAGGGCCTCGTCGCGGTAATAGGACGCGATCCCCCGCACGAGGTTTCCCAGGCGCGCGACCAGGGCATTGAACTGGCGCGCCTTGTCGGCCGGAACCGCCTTGAATGTCGGCCCCTCGATGCAGACGGTGAGGATCGCCGCGGCCTCCGTCAGGCTGTACACGTTTGACATCATCCGGGGCGGCGGGCTCGCGGCCATCGCCGGGACACACACCAGGGTGACGCAAAGGAAAAGGGCTTTCATCGGGCCTATTCTAACGGTGCGCAATGCAGGACATGTCCTACGCCGGATCGCGAGTGGCAGCGACAGCCAGGAACAGCGTCCCGGTCCACGATGCCGCATGGGAACCTCTGCCCGCCTCCCCCTTGTGTTGCTTCCGGCCGCGTTCGTCGCCGCATTCGCCCACGCTGCCCCGCCCCCAAAAGAACCCACGCTCTCGCGCGGCGTCCATGGGCCTTCGGTCGTTCGCGCGCAGGTGCTGCTCGATCGCGCGTGGTTCTCGCCGGGTGAGATCGACGGCGGATTCGGGGAGAACATGCGCCGCGCCGTCGCCGCCTTCCAGCAGGCGCGTGGACTCAAGCGCACCGGGCGCATCGACCAGGCCACGTGGAAGGAACTGCGCGGCGACGATGCCGAACACCTCACCACCTATTCGATCACCGCGAAGGATGCCGCGGGTCCCTTCGTGAAGGTGCCGAAGGACCCGATGGAGCGCGCCAAGCTGGCGCGCCTGGACTACGAAGACGTGACCGAAGCCCTGGCCGAACGCTTCCACGCGAGCCCGAAGCTGCTGCGCGATCTCAACCGCGGCAAGAAGATGGAAGCCGGCGTCGAGATCCGCGTCCCCGCGGTGGAAAGCCCCGCGCCCGCGAAGGCCGCGATGATCGTGATCCACAAGAAGGATCGCGCGATGGTGGCGATGACCCCCGACGGCAGGCCCGCCGCGTTTTTCCCCATCAGCCTCGGCACGCCAAAGGATGAGATGCCGGTGGGCGTGCTCAAGATCGTCAACGAGGTGACCGATCCCGAATTCGACTACGACCCCGCGCTGCTCAACGACAAGGATCCCGGCCACAGGAAGGTATCGATCAAGCCGGGCCCCAACAACCCCGTTGGCGTGTTGTGGATGGGGTTGAGCAAGAAACACTTCGGCATCCACGGCACGCCCGAACCGTCTCGCGTCGGCCATAGCGAGACCAACGGCTGCGTGCACCTGACCAACTGGGACGCGAAGCGCCTTTCCGCCATTGCGTCGGCCGGGTTGCCTGTCGACGTGAGGCGGTAGCCATGGCAGGCAGGGGCGTTGCTCGCATGACCGGGCTGCTGGTTGCCGTCTCCAGCACCCTGGCTGCCCTGACGATTGTGATGACGTTCGCCGCCGATGGCGCCGCCATGTCGGACGACGTCCTCGCCGGGCGGCAACTGCTGTTCCCGCTGCCGGAGCAGGAACGACGCGGGATGGCAGATTCGTTCCAGGACCGGCGTGGAAGACGCACCCATGAAGCCGTGGATATCGTCGCCCCCCTGGGCACACCTGTCCTTGCCGTGGACGATGGGCGGATCGAAAAGCTTTTCCTGAGCGTGCATGGCGGCAAGACCATCTACCACTTCGATCCCTCGCGCACCTATGCCTACTACTACGCCCACCTCGACCGCTACGCCGACGGGTTGGCCGAAGGTGCAGCGGTCAGGCGGGGCGATGTCATCGGCTACGTCGGCACCACCGGCAACGGGGCAGCCACCGCCGCGCACCTGCACTTCGCAATCTTCAGGCTGGGGCCCGCCCGCCAGTGGTGGAAGGGCGAGGCGATCGACCCGTATCCGTACCTCGCATCGTCGAGGCCCGCGCCGGGCTAGCCGCCGCGCTACGCGGTCTTGTCCTCGCTCGCCCGGACGCGGCCCGAGGCACTGGTCAGCGACCCCGAGGCCTCGACCAACCGGCCGACCCTGCCCAGCCCGAAGGGTGGCATGTTGACGTAGATGTTTTCGTACTTGCCCGCGCCGACACAATACGTCTCGTGCCACACGCCGACATCTCCGCCCGGCGCAACCTTCTGGTTGAAATGCTTCCACGCCGGCAGGTGAGCGCCGGTCTTGCTCGTGGCATAGGCCAGCAATTGGTCGAGACTGCGCCAGTACTGCACCAGGATCGTGGTTCGCCCGGCGAGTTGATGCGCATCCCGATCAGGAAGACGACGAAGTCCCCATCGACGATCGCGGCCTGGCGCCCGAGAGGGATCATGTTTGCCCGCGCCGCTTGCGGCTCAGCGCGACGGCGCTCACGAGGGTGAAGAGCAGCCCGACGGGCAGGGGTTCCAGCACGGTGATCGCGACGTTCACGAGCGGATTCCTGTACATCTCCTTGAATTCGTCCATCGACTTCACCTGCTCGGCGATCTGCGCTTGCGTCGCGCCCGATTTGCGGGCCTTCTCGACGGCGTAAGCGCCGTATTTGTCCATGAAATCGGGGGCGATCCGGTAATAGACGACTTGCCAGGTGGCCACGTAGCAGGCGCTGGCGACGAGGGTGATCAGCAGGCCCACCTTGAACGCACGCCCGAAGCTGATGGTGCCGCCGGCCACGTTGTCGCGATAGGACCGGACCCCGAAGAAAACCATCAGGAAGGCCAGCACCATCGTGGTGTACCCGATGACCTCGCCCTTGTCGAAGCCGATCCGGTCCATGAACGGGATGGTCGCCACCATCATCACCGACAGGATGGCGCCGGCGATGAGGCCGAATGTCAGCACGATCTTCTTCATTGCAGCTCCTTCTGGTTGAGGAAGCGGGATGCAACCATTCCCCGCCCCGGAAGGCGTCATGCAAAAGGATGATTTCACCGGTTTTGCCGCGAAATCATCCGAAAGTACGAGCCCCACGCGACCTCAGGGGATCAGCCGGAACTGCCGGGCCTTCTGCACCGCCTCGGTTCGCCGGCGAGCCGCGAGCTTGCCGAACAGCCGGCTGGAGTGGGTCTTGACGGTGTTTTCGCTCACGCATTCGCGCTGCGCGATCTCCCGGTTGCTCATGCCCGAGGCGATCAGCTCCAGGATCTCCAGCTCGCGCGGCGTGATGCCCAACGCCTCTACCCGGCCCTGGTCGCGCACGAAATCCACCGGCGCCGCAACCGCGACCTCCCTCACGATGACGGTCTGCGTGCGCCGGGTCATCCGCAAGCCGAGCCAGATGCCGAACGCCGCGAAGACGGCGGCCACCAGCGCGCCGTAGATTTCCACCGAGTGCTCGACCATCAGCCAGCGGTATTCAACCAGCTTGAGCCCCGCGATCAGCAAACCGCCGACGAGCCCGTAGAGGAGAACGTGCCTCATGCGCCGCGGCCACTCAACTGCGCGCCGCAAGCCGCCAGAGCGAGGTCACCTCCGCACCGCGCGCGGCATGCAGCGGATCCCGGGAATCGGACGCCTTGGGATGTTTGGGCCGCGTGTCCATGCGATCCACCACCACCAGCCCCGCGGCACCGAACATCGCCAGCAGTTCCTCGCGGCTCCTCAGCTTCAGGTGTTCGGCCAGGTCCGAAAGGATCAGCCAGCCCTCGCCCCCGGGCACCAGGTGTTCGGCGAGCCCGTCCAGGAAACCACGCAGCATCGCGCTTTCGGGGTCGTAGATGCCGTGTTCGACGGGCGAGCTCGGCCGCGCGGGGATCCACGGCGGGTTGCACACCACCAGGCCCGCGCGCCCGGGCGGGAACAGGTTGGCGTCGACCACCTCTACCCGGCCCGCGAATCCGAGGCGCGCAACGTTGTCCCTTGCACACGCGATGGCTCGCGGGTCGGTGTCGGTGGCCACCACATGCGCCACGCCGCGCTTGGCGAGCACCGCGGCCAGCACCCCGGTCCCGGTGCCGATGTCGAATGCCACCGCGCCATCCTTCAGCGCCTCCGGCAACGGGGCGGTGGCGACGAGGCCGATGTATTCGCGGCGCACCGGCGCGAAGATGCCGTAGTGGGGATGGATGGATCCGCCCGCTTCCGGGATCGGGATGCCTTTCTTGCGCCACTCATGGGCGCCCACCATGCCCTGCAGGTCACGCAGCGACGCCACGGAAGGCGCGCCGCCCGGCCCATAGGCATCCAGGCACGCTTCACGCAGGTCCGGAGCGCGGCGCAGGGCAATGGAGTAATCGGATTCGAACGGCAACAGCAGGCGGCTCAACGTGCGCGCGCGCTGCGCCTGCGCCTGGCGATGGGCGTGGAACGCATCCGGGAAAACGGGCTTCGGGGCCGTGCGCTTGCGCGGGTGGCGATCCGCCCGGCTCGCCAGCGCGGTGAGCAGCTGGCGCGCGTTCTGGAAATCGCCACGCCACAACAGCGCGACACCCTGGGTTGCAAGGCCGTAGGCGGCGTCCGCGGTGATGCGGTCATCGACAACCTCCACGCGCGTGGGCGGCGGCACGCCGCTTTCCGAGCGCCAGCGCGCGCTGCGCGGCTTGCCATCCTCGATCCATTGGATGATGGGATGCTCCATCAGAGTTGGGTGTATTTCCTGCTGCTGCCGCGCGACTTGTCCACGGGGTATTTCTCCGCGTTGCGGCGCATCTTGTCGCCGGCCGCCTCCGCGAGGTCGATGCCGAGCTTGTCGCAGATGCGGATGAGGTAGAGCAGGACGTCGGCCGCCTCGTCACACACGGCGGCGTGTGTTTCGGGCGTGAGGTTGCGGCTTTGTTCCTCGGTGAGCCACTGGAAAATCTCGAGGAGCTCGGCGGCTTCCACCGACAGCGCCATCGCGAGGTTCTTGGGGGAGTGGAACTGGTCCCAGTCGCGTTCGGCGGCGAAACCCCGCAGGCGCTCGCGCAGCGCTTCAAGCTTGTCCATCGGTGCTGCCTTCGGGCGGTGAGTGGTCGCCCCAAGTATAGGAGGAATCAGGCGCGCTGCCCGAGGAGCGCCTCGGCCACCTTCACGGTGCGCTCCACCACCTCGCGCGCGTCGACGATATCGTGCACCAGCCCCGAGGATTCGCCCGCGATCACCGCCGCCACCTCGAAGTCGCCTTCCTGGCGCGCGCGATCGTAGCGATCCAGCTCGGATTGCCTGCGCAGCAGCTCCACCTCGCGCCCGTACCAGGTGTCGAGGAAGGTGTTGCGCAGGCACCGGCCGGTGAAGGGCGCGGGCCACACGTTGCGACGCGAGATATCGAAGACGATGCTGCGTGCGGTCATGTCGCCGGTGGCCGCGCGGATGTGTTCCTTCGCGGCATCGGCGCCCGCGGCATCGGTGGTGGCGTAGAAACGTGTGCCCATGAGCACGCCCGACGCCCCGAGCATGAGGGCCGCCGCCAGCCCGCGGCCGTCCGCGATGCCACCCGCGGCCACCACCAGCGCGCGGCCTTTCACCAGATCCACGATCTCCGGGACCAGCGACATGAGGCCGCGCGTGGCGCCGTGCCCGCCGCCTTCGGTCCCCTGCGCCACCAGGATGTCCGCGCCTGCCGCCACGGCTTCCTGCGCAATCGCCAGCGACTGCACCTGGCAGATGGCCAGCGCTCCGGCGCGTTTGATGCGGTCCACAAACGGCCGCGTGTCGGCGAACGAAAGCATTACCGCCACGGGCTTGCGCTCGAGCGTGAGGTCGAGCAGCTTCGGATTCTTCGCCATGCTCCAGGTGATGAAGCCCACGCCGAAGCGCGCCTTGTTGGCGGCCAGGGTGTCGAGCTCGCGCGTGAGCCAGACCTCTTCGCCGTACCCGCCGCCCAGGATGCCGAGCCCGCCCGCCGCGCTCACCGCCGTCGTGAGGCGCGCGTCGGCCACCACGTCCATGGGGGCCAGCAGGATCGGGTGTTCGATGCCGAGGCGCTTGGTGAGCGCCGTGGTGATGGCCATGGATTCTCCCGGTTCAGCGGCTGGTCTTTGTTGTCCGAGGCTTAGAAGGTGGCGAGCCAGACCTTCAGGATCTCGTTCACTTCGCGCATGGCAGGTGCCCCATCAGGGCGGCTTGCCCGAATTCTAGACCGTGCGCCGGGGGATCGCCGCAGCATGTCCTCGAGGAATGCCTCGATTGCCAACCTCGATAAATGGGCATTATGGCGAAACGGGCATGCAGCCTGGCCTTCCAACCTTCTGAAGAAACCATGAAGCGCTACCAGCTCTCGATCGGCGGCAAGGACGTTGACCCACAAGGCGGGCAGTGGTTCGAGACCTCGAACCCCTACACCGGCGAGCCCTGGGCGCAGATCCCGCGCTGCGATGCGCGCGATGTCGACGCCGCGGTGCAGGCCGCACATGGGGCGTTCACGGGCGCCTGGGCCGAGACCACGGCCAGCCAGCGCGGGCTGTTGATGCACCGGCTCGCCGATCTCATCGCGCGCGATGCCCACAAGCTTGCGCAGACGGAGGTGCGCGACAACGGCAAGCTGCTGGCCGAGATGCTGGGCCAGCTCGACTACATTCCCCAGTGGTACCGCTACTTCGGCGGCCTCGCGGACAAGATCGAGGGCACGGTCCCGCCCCTCGACAAGAAGGGCTACTTCTGCTTCACGCGCAAGGAACCCCTGGGCGTCGTCGCCGCGATCACGCCGTGGAATTCTCCGCTGCTGCTCGCGAGCTGGAAAATCGCCCCCGCCCTCGCCGCCGGGTGCACGGTGGTCGTCAAGCCGTCGGAGTTCACGTCGGCTTCGACGCTGGAGTTCGCGAAGCTGTTCGACGAGGCCGGCTTCCCCGGCGGCGTCTTCAACGTGGTCACGGGCTTCGGCAGCGACATCGGCGCCGCGCTGGTGGAACACCCGCTCGTGCGCAAGGTGAGCTTCACCGGTTCGGATGCGACCGGGCGCAAGGTCAACGAGCTCGCGGCGCGCCATCTCAAACATGCCTCGATGGAGCTCGGCGGCAAATCCCCCAACATCGTGTTCGACGACGCAGACCTGGAGCAGGCCGTCTTCGGCGCCATTTCCGGCATCTTCGCGGCGACCGGGCAGACGTGTATCGCGGGCTCCCGCCTGCTGGTGCAGGAAAGCGTCCACGACGAGGTGGTGGAAAAGCTCCTTGCGATCGCGAAGACCGCAAGGATGGGCGACCCCATGGACGCCGACACGCAGGTGGGTCCCATCACCACTCTGCCGCAGCACGCGAAGGTGCTGGACTACTTCGACATAGCCCGGCGCGACGGCGCCACGCTGCTGCTGGGAGGCAAGGCCGCCACCCGCCCCGAGTGTGGCAAGGGATGGTTCGTCGAACCCACGATCTACGGGGACGTGAAAAACGGCATGCGCATCGCGCAGGAGGAAGTGTTTGGCCCGGTGCTCTCGATCATCAGGTTCAGGGACGACGACGATGCCGTCGCCATCGCCAACGACACGCGCTTCGGCCTTGCCGCGGCGGTATGGACCCGGGACATCGCGCGGGCGCTGCGCATGTCGCAGCGGCTGCAGGCCGGCACCGTCTGGGTGAACACCTACCGCGCGGTGAGCTTCATGGTGCCTTTCGGCGGCTACAAGGATTCCGGCCTCGGACGCGAAAGCGGGCAGGAAGCGATCCAGGAATACCTGCAGACCAAAAGCGTGTGGATCAACGCCGGCGCGGCGACGGGCAATCCCTTCGTCCTGCGCTGAAGGTTCGCACGGCGTCGGATCCTGAGGTCTGGCGGACTGCCCCTTGCGCTCATCGCTTCACTTCCCGGAATCGAAGGGCGGATCTGGCGCGCGCCTTGGCGACCTCGACCTCGCGATTGCGTGGCTGCGAATTTGTGACCAGCGAAGCGATAAGCGGTCGGGCGGAGGCAGCGACCTCTTCCACCGCCTTCCCTGCGCTTGCCTTCTATCGGTCAGTGGAAACGGCGGAAGGTTGTGGCACCTGGATCCGTGCCGGCACGAAGATCCATAGCAACGCGTACATGATCAGCCCGACTCCGTGGAGGAATGCGGCAAGCACGAACAGGATGCGCCAGGACCAGGACGGAACACCGGTAGTCTCGCCCAGGCCGCCACATACGCCGCCGACCCAACGGTCCGTGTTCGAGCGGCGAAGCTGGTTGAGCGAGTGTGCGGGTTCCGGTGGCTTCCCGGCGTTCGGTTTGGCGTTTTCACCCGCGCCTTCCAGCAGGCGCCTCTTGGCCAGGGTGAATTCTTCCTCGGTCAGCGCACCGCGCTCGCGCAGGTCGTGCAGCTTTTCCAGGTCGTCGGGCAGGGGCATGGTGATCCTCCTCTTTGCGAAAGGCACTCTTACCGCCAGGCTCGGCGGGATATCTACAACATAAGGCCTGGGATCCTCGGCGTACAGGGTACTGCGACAGAATGCAGGTGGCAGGGGATGAAACGGCATAACGGTCGTGCGGTGGCCCTGTAGTTGAATATCTCGAGCGTCGGCCCTTCCCCGCGGTTTCCGTCGTCAATCGTCACGCACCGACATTCCGTGAGCCCGCGGACCGTGGACTCGACCACGACACTCACCTCGTGTCCGGGGTCGTCGCGGCACAGGTCCGCAATTCGATCCTCGACCACGAGCCACCATTGCCGCTCGCCGCGCGGCGCATCGGTGAGATGGAAGTGGATCACCACGCGCTTGCCCGGGGGAAAGTGTTCCATGCGCGCGAAGCGCCGGATGTCCCACATGAGGAAGCCCGCATCCAGGTTGCGGCGCTCGAGGCGGCTGCCGATCCAGCGCGCGGCCTCCAGATTCTGGACTTGAGACCGGCTGCCGGGTGTGCGAATGTGGAGGCAACAAAAGGGAGTTCCACATGGCCGAAACCATCGACCCACCCGTCCCGTTCGATTCCGACAAATTCAAGCAAACCACCCGCGCGCAGTGGGAGGTCGCCGCGGAGGCCTGGAACCGCTGGGGCCCGCTGCTCCGGCAGTGGCTCGGCACGGCTACCGAGACGATGCTCGACATGGCGGGCGTCGCGGACGGCGCGCGAGTCCTGGACGTCGCCGCCGGTGCCGGCGACCAGACGCTCGCGGCCGCTCGCCGCGTCGGCGTTCGCGGCCGCGTTCTCGCCACCGACATCTCTCCCGCGATCCTGCGCTTCGCCCTCGAGGCCGCGCATCGTGAGGGGCTGCACCACGTGGAAACGCTCGAGCTCGATGGCGAACGACACGAGGCGCTGCCCGAGGCCGGCTTCGACGCCGCCATCTCCCGCGTGGGCCTGATATATTTTCCCGACCAGCAGCGGGCGCTGCGCGGCATCCGCCACGCCCTTGCACCCGGCGGTCGTTTCGCCGCGGTTGTGTACTCGACGCCGGACCGCAACGCGTTCTTCTCGGTCCCGGTGGGTATCATCCGCCGGCGCGCGAAGCTGTCTCCACCACTTCCGGGGCAGCCGGGCCCCTTTTCGCTCGGCGGTGCGGGCGTGCTCGAGAAGACGCTCGACCAGGCGGGCTTCCGCGACGTCCAGGTGCGCCGCGTGGATTCGCCTGTGCGGCTGCCCTCGGCCGCGGAGTGCGTCCGGTTCGAGCGCGAATCCTTCGGCGCGTTGCACCAGATGATGGCCACGCTCTCCGAGGCGCAGCGCGCCGAGACGTGGCGCGAGATCGAGGCCGAGCTCGAGCGCTTCGAGACGGCGCAGGGCTTCGAGGGGCCGTGCGAGATGCTGGTCGGCGCGGGAACAAAGTAGCTCCGTTTCAGGGCGCGTCGATTGTCAGGTGAATCGGAAGATGACCGGGAAACAAATGACAACGATGGTGGCGCACGCTGCGTCTTCCAGCTCGGCGGCATCAACCGGGTGGATCGCCTGCCGGCGGCGCAGGTAATTGCGCCATTGGTCGATCTGCCCCTCGAGCGATGTCGCGTCCATGGCGACCGCGGTCATCTTCAGGCTCCCTGCAGCGGCGGGGATGCCACCGCGATCGACTGCCAGATGCCGCGCAGCGTGGAGTCCACCACCTCCCACTGGTGGCGGTCTTCGGCCAGCTGGTCGCGCCCCTGCGAAGTGAGCCTGCCGGCGTTCCTGCAGTAGTCGGCGTGAAGGTCGACCACGCGGCCGATGCAACCGGGCAGATAACCGTGATGGAGGGTGATCACGCCTTTTCCCGTTCCCGCCAGGTGCGCCAGCAGTACCAACCGGCCCACGCAATCGCGGCGGCCATCACCAGGACGCCGAGGTGGTGCACAACAACGCCCCAGCCGTGTGCGCGATGCAGGATGCCCAGGCGGCCCAGCAGATAGATCCAGTCGTGGGGGCCGCCATCGGCGCCGGTGTGGCCGCCCAGGAGCGTGAGCTGCGGGTTGAGCGAATCCCAGATGTACGGTGAGAGGTCCAGCAGGCTGGCTCCCGCCCACCACAACATCATCGCGGCGCCAAAGGGTTCGCGCTGCTTCCACAGGAATGCGATGCCGATTCCCAGCGGCAGCGCCACCTGGAAGAGGCTGCCGCCCAGGATCGCCATGAATTCTCCCAGTGGCATGAAAAACACATGCCCCGCCTCGTGGATCGGCAGCAGGATGTTGTGCATGAAGGATCCCCCCATCTCGCCCACCCGATAGTCGAGCGCGGCGAGCTCGATGCCCCAGATCGCCACGAAGGCGATGCCGGCGAGGCGGCCGTAGAAGGTGATCGGGTCGACCGCCGCGACGGGTTCCTGCACGCCGGCCTCATCGATGCGTATCTCCTCGAACGCCACCGGCTCCGGCGCCCACTTGTGGAACCAGATGCCGCAATGCGGGCATTCGGAAGTGGCGTCGCGGGGCGGATTGAAATACGCCCCGCACTTCGGGCACCGGTGGATGGCGGAGGTCACGCCGCGGGTGTTACTTCTTCACCAGCTCCACGCGGCGGTTTTTCCCACGCCCTTCCTCGCTGCGGTTGTCGGCGACCGGTTTTTCCTGGCCGAAGCCGGCCGCGGAAAGCCGCCTGGCATCGATGCCCGCGGCCACCACGGCGGCCATCACGCTTTGTGCGCGCTTTTCCGACAGCGTCTTGTTGGCGGCAGCCTGGCCCACGTTGTCGGTGTGGCCCTCGATGCCGATCCTGAGGCCGGGCGCCGCTTTCAGCATCTTCGCGATCTCGGCCACCGTGGCCTTGCCGTCGGCCTTCAGGTCCCACTTGCCGGTGTCGAAGTTGATGTAGAGCGCGATGAAGCCGTTTTTGTTGAGCTCGTCGAGCAGCTTGTTGGCGGAGACCACCTGCTGCATGGCCGCGACCTCGACGATCCACAACTTGTAGCTCTGAGTCGGCGCGCTGAAGATGCCGATCTCCAGGCGCACCCAGACTTCCTTGCCGACGGTGGTGACCTTGAGGGTGGTCTCGCCGCCGTCGCCTTCCTTCGGCAGGCGCTCGTAGACCACCTCGCCACCGATCGACTTGATGGCGTTCTGGTAATTGCGGATCACCTGCAGCGCGCTCGGCTGGTTGTCCACCGAGTTGTGGAAATACGTGAGGATGGTGGCGTCGCCTTCCCTGCGTTCGCGCATCGGCTCGCCATTTTTCGTGCTGGTGGCGAACTCCACCGAGTTGAAGTTCTTCTCGTATTCAACGATGTGCGACTTGGGATATCGCGTGAGCAGCGGGTGGTCCTTCGCCCCGCCGACATCGGCCTGGGCCGCCGCCATCGGAGATGACAGCAGCAGGAAACCCATTGCCCAGACACTTTGCAGCAGCGCGGCGGTTCTCATCGATCACTCCATCGGCGAACAGGGACAGGCGCCATGATATCTCCCGCCCCCTACTTCTGCCGGTCCTCGGCCCTGAAGGTGCCGTCGGTGATCAGCAGCCTGGCCTTGGTCTTCACATTAACCATCTCGAACGCGAACTTGCCCTCGATGACCTTGCCCTTGACGGAAGTGATCTCGATCACGTTCCTGCCTGCGCCCACGACCCTGTACTCGGCTGTGGGTTCGCCGAAGGGCACCTTGCTTTCGCCTTCGATGAACCGCGCCTCGCAGCCGTGGCTGCCGAAATCCTTCGCCGCCCATTTGCGCGGCTTCATCTCGAAGTTCGCGCAGTTGACCGAGAGCCTGTCGATCGGCGTCTTCGGCGGCGGGTAGGCCGAGGCCCCCTTGGTGCTGGCGATGAGGTTGAAGCCTGTCTTCGTGGGCATCAGGTAGAGGATGCCGCTGTCGTCGCTTTCGAAGGCCTTGCCGCCGACCTTCGCGCTGAGGTTCTGCGGGGTGTCGGCGTGGACCGCGCTGGAAAATGCCGCGAGGGCAAGCAGGATCAGGGTCTTGGAGAATTGCATGGGAACGGCGAGCCTCATGGGTAGATGGGTATTTACACCCGACATTGGATCAGACGCCATCGGGCGGCGAAACACGACAGCGCCGCACGGGGACCCGCTACCGGGTGCCGGGGGAGTTCGTGGCCGTGGCGGGCGGCAAATAGCCCAGGTCGCGCGCCTTCACTCGATGCGCCACCACGCCTCGGCGCCGTCGATGTGGATCAGGATCTCGTCGGCCTCGTAGACCTTGTCCGGGGACAAGAGACGCAGCCCCGGTTCGTGCAGCTCCTCGTGCACGGCTTCCCAGTCATCCCATTGCGCGGAATCGTCTTCGGTATTGGCCTGGAGCAGCTTGAGCTCGTGCGCGAAGATCTCGCGCACCTCCTCGAACGCCGCGGTCGGATGGAAGGCCCCGCTGTACCAGGGCGAATCCGCCTCGCGCGGCTTGACCTCGATGGTGCCGAGCACGGTGGTGCCCCGGATCAGGTCCAGGGTGGCGGGGACTTTTTTGGTCAAGACGATCACTTCCGGAAAGTAGGGTGCGTCCCGGGTTGTCGGGTCAGAGGCGCGGGGCCGATTGCAGTAGGTCCGCCAATTCCTTCTTGTAAAATTTCGCCTGGCCGGTGGTTCCATGTCCAGCAGTCTCCGATGATGCGGGGATCAACAACACGCGGCCGTTTTTCACCCGCTTGATCTCGCGGTCGAGGACGCCGGTTTCCGGGGGGTTGCGCTCGTCGTCGGCGGCGTTGATCGCCAGCAGCGTGGCCTTGATGCGCTCCAGGCCAGGCGACGGGTTGTAGTCGCGCGACGAATCCCATTGGTACAACGTATCGTTTGCATCGGCCGTGAAGGGCGCCTTGAGGCGCGCATCCAGCAACGCATCGGCCCTGGCGCGTGTGGGCGCCGCCTTGTACAGCGCCTGGTTTCCGCCGTTGGTGGCGATGGCGAAAAACACGGTTGCGAACTGCGCGCTTTTCGGCTGCTTCGTGTAGTTGCCTTCCATCCACTCGGGATCGTTGCGGATCGAATCAGTGATGAGCCGGCGCAGCATCCAGTTGCGGCTGGCCATCTCCGTGGGCAGCGAGGCCATCGGCACCGCGATGTCCATCATCTCCGGGTATTTCTGCGCCCAGATCCACGCCTGCATGCCGCCCATGGAGTTGCCGATCACCAGGCGCAGGTGCCGGACCTTCAGGTGTTCGGTCACCAGGCGGTACTGCGCATCCACCATGTCGTCGTAGTTGTACTTCGGGAACTTCGCGCGCAGCCCGTCGGAGGGCTTGCTCGACTTTCCGTGGCCCACGGAATCCGGAATGATCACGTAGTACTTCGTGGCGTCGAGCGCCTGGCCGGGGCCGAAGAGTTCGCCGGCGACGTTGGCGCTCAGCATGCTGGCGCTCGACCCCGCGGTGCCGTGCAGCACCAGCACCGGTTCGCCGGTGGGGACGCCCACGGTGCGGTAGCCGAGCTTGAGTTCCGCCAGCGTCTCGCCGCTGGCGAACTTGAAGTCGCGGACCATCCAGCTGCCTTCCTGCGGCGCGGGATAATCCGCGGCGATGGCGGAAAACGCAACGGCGCACAGGGCGCCGGCAATGGCCTTCACGTAACGCATCACTCCTCCTCTTGTTTTCTTGTGGTCCCGGGTCCCATGCTAACCGTTCCGGCGGCCGGTGCTCACAGGCGCAGGGTCATGAAGACGCTGTTCGGGTCTTCCCGGTAGTCGCCGAACGGGCCGCAGCGCACGAAACCGAAACTTTCGTAGAGCGCCTGCGCGGGCACAAATGCATCCTGCGAGCCGGTCTCCAGGCTCAGGCGCTGGTAGGAGCGCGAGCGCGCCACCTCGATGATGTGCCCCAGGATGGCGCGTCCAGCCCCGCGGCGGCGAATGGCCGCCGGCGTGCGCATGGACTTCACCTCGCCGTGTGTGCCATCCATCTGCCTGAGGGCGCCACAACCCAGCAGCACCCGGCCATCCCACACCGACCAGAACGTGATGCCTGGCTTGCGAAGGTTGTCCAGATCGAGGGCATGGACACTCTCCCGTGGTGAGAGCTCGTGCATGTTCTGCAGATGTTCGTTCAGCAGCGCGTGGATTTCCGGACGGGTGAGATCGTCGATTTCGATGTGCATGGGCTCTCGATTGCCAGGTTCACTTTCCCAGCGCCGATGCCGGCTGGTCATTGCCTGCCCCTGATTTTTTCATGGCTTTGTCCCGAATCGCGCTGCATGCGCCCTTCGTGCTCCACCTGCTCGAAGAATATCCCGCAGGGCCGCACCCAGAGGCCCGACTCGTTGTAAAGCGTAGAGCACCAGCGGCTCGAGTGACTCACTGCGCCGGGCGACGCCGACCACCTCGTATTCGCCGCCCCTGTAGTGGCGGTTGCGGCCGAGCCTCGGCTGGGGAAGGGGCGGAAGTTCAGCCATCGGCGCGACCGTTCGTGCGGGCGGCCTTCCAGGCCTCGATCTGCGGCAGCAGCACCTGCCTGCGCGCGAGGCTCTGCGACGGCCAGTGTTCCTCGCGATCGTAGTATTCGGGGACCGCGGGCGTTCCGGGGGGAAGCACAACCCAAGGCTGCTTCGAAGCCGCGAAGATATGGATATCGGGCGGCAGCTTGTCCGGGTTATCGAGCGTGCCGACCCGCACGAACTCGAGTAGCGGGCCGGCTCCCGCGTAGTGGCTCCAGAGCGCGATGCGGCAGGCCGGGCAGCGCGCGATCCGTTGGCCCGCGCCGCTTGCCGAGGGCGTATCGACCAGCTCCGGCGTGCCGCTGAGGACGGTGACGCGGTCCGATTCGATCATCGCGTTGAGCGCGAAGGACGCCCCGCTCTCCCGCTGGCACCTGCGGCAGTGGCAGCAGTGGACGACGAGCGGCGTTGGGCGCCTTGCGGCACATCGGATTGGAGCAATAAAAGACCAGGGGCTTGCTCTTGTCCGCGGGCAAGTCGCTCACTTCATAGGCCACCGGGTCGAGGTTCGTGGCGCCGGGAACGCGGGCCTTCACCCAGCTCTGATGGGAATTCACGTCGTAGACGGACACACTGCCCGGTTTCTGCACCATGGTATTCAGGTTCTCGGGCGAGATGCTCTTCAGGCCCATCAGCATTGCAAACATCGTTGATCCTTTCGGCTCGTTGACGTTCAGGAACCCGGATGAACACAGAAAACACCGATGCGGATGCGCGGCTACGCGCAAGCGTCCTTGACACACTCGCGCAGCCAGCGGTGTGCCAGGTCCGCATGTTGCCGGGGATGCCAGAGCAATGAAACGGTGACCTCGGGCACGGGCACTGGAAGGGGAAAACTATACATTCCCGTTCGCAGTCCCGCGGTGTGCTGCTCGGGAACACTGGCGACGAAGTCGGACGTGCGAACCAGGGCCAGCGCCGTGGAAAAGCCGCCGACGGTGACAACAACCTTGCGTTCAAGTCCCTTCACCGCCAGGGCTTCATCGATCGGCCCCTTCTCGTCGCCTCGCCGGGAGACCGCGATGTGATCCGCGTTGGCATAGCGCGCGGCCGTGAGCGTGCCCTTGCCGAGCGGGTGCGCCTTCCGGACGACGCCGATGAAACGGTCGCGGAACAACGCCAGCGTGCGCAGCTCCAGGGCCGCGCCCTTCCCCACCACGCCGGTCTCCAGGTCCACCGCGCCGTCGCGAAGGGGGGCGTTGTCCTTATCGGCCTTCTGCACGAATCGCAGGCGAACGCCCGGCGCCTCCTTGCCGATGCGAGCAACCAAACGGGGACCGAAGGTCTCCACGAAGCCTTCACTGGTGCGCAGCGTGAAGGTGCGCACGAGTCCCTTGAGGTCGAGCTTTCGCGCCGGGCGCAACACCCCTTGCGCCTCTTCCACCAGCGGCCCAACCCGGCTTCGCAACTCGAGCGCGCGGGGTGTGGGAACCAGGCCGCGACCGGCCCTCACCAGCAGCGGATCCCCTGTCGCCCCTCGCAGGCGCGCGAGCGCGCGGCTCATCGCCGAGGGGCTCAGCCGAAGCCTGCGTGCGGCGCGCGCGACGCTGCCTTCCGCCAGCAGGACGTCCAGGGTGAGGAGCAGGTTGAGGTCGGGTTCCGGCATGGCCAGACCATAGCGCAGTTGTGACATGGCGTCCAACGCACGAATAAAGTGCAAATGGTGCGCCTTCCGCCATGCCATGGAACCGCCTACATTCGATGCATGACTCATTCAACCACCGCAACACCGGCCTCCGCACCCCGTTGGGGGCTCACCGGCCTCGCCCTGTCGATGCTGCTGTCCTCCCTCGGCACCAGCATCGCCAACGTGGGCCTGCCCACCTTCGCCCAGGCTTTCGACGCCACGTTCCAGGAGGTGCAGTGGGTGATCCTCGCCTACCTGCTCGCCATCACCACGCTGGTGGTCGGCGTCGGCCGGCTGGCCGACAGGCTCGGGCGCCGGCGCCTGCTGGAGTCGGGCATCCTGCTCTTCACATTGGCCTCCGTGCTTTGTGCTTTCGCGCCGGCACTCTGGCTGCTGGTAGCCGCGCGCGCCGTGCAGGGGATGGGAGCGGCCGTGATGATGACGCTCACCCTGGCGTTTGTCGGCGAGACCGTGCCGAAGGAGAAGACCGGCAGCGCCATGGGCCTGCTCGCAACGATGTCGGCCGTCGGCACCGCGCTCGGCCCCACCCTCGGTGGGGCGCTCATCGCCGGGGCGGGTTGGCCGGCCCTCTTCCTCGCCAACGTCCCGCTCGGCATCCTCGCCCTCCTCCTCGTCCAACGCCACCTGCCCGCCGACTTGCCGGCATCGAAAACCGATCGCGGCGCCTTCGACTTCGCCGGCCTGGCGCTCCTCGCTTTCACCCTCGGCGCCTACGCGCTCGCCATGACTCTCGGGCGCGGCCACTTCGGCATGATCAATGGGGCGCTGTTGTCGGGCGCCGTGATCGGCGCGGGCCTGTTCGTGAGGACGGAAAGGAAAGCGGCATTGCCCCTGGTGCGGCTGGCGACGCTCCGCGAGCCGGTGCTCGGCGCCGGTTTCGCCATGGGCGCGCTGGCCACAACCGTGGTGATGGCAACACTGGTGGTCGGCCCTTTCCACCTTTCCGGCGCCCTCGGGCTCGACGCGGCGAGGGTAGGACTCGTGATGTCGGCCGGCCCCGTCGTCGCGGCGCTTGCGGGAGTGCCTGCCGGGCGAGTGGTGGATCGCTTCGGCACGCATCCGACGGTCCTCGCGGGGCTCATCGCCATGGCGGCGGGTTCCTGCGCCATGGCCCTGCTGCCCATCGGTTTCGGCGTGGCGGGCTACGTCTTCCCGCTGGTCGTCATCACGGCCGGTTATGCGCTGTTCCAGGCCGCCAACAACACCGCCGTCATGACAAGCAGCGGACCCGCACAGCGCGCAGTCACCTCCGGCCTGCTCACCCTTTCGCGCAACCTGGGGCTCGTGACGGGTGCCTCGGTGATGGGGGCGGTCTTCGCGATGGGGGCGACGGCGACCGACCTGCCGGCGGCAGGTCCCGCGGCGGTTGCGAGCGGGACGCGGGCAACGTTTGCGGTGGCGGCGGTGCTGGTGGTCCTGGCGCTTGCCGTCGGGGTGCGCAGCCGCGCGGCCAGCCGCGGTGGGGCCTGATTTCCTGCGCGAGGCACGGACCCACCAGATCCATCGCCGCACGCGGGCGGCATAGGCCCCGCTAGCGCGCGAAAAATCTCTTCACCGTATCCGCGGCCACCTGTTGAAGGAAAGCCGCGGTGTCCTTGTCGATCCTGCCGTAGTAGTCGTATCTGTTGCCCACGGGTGACTTGCCATACACGGCCGCGTAGACGGTGCATGCCGCCAGGTAGGTGCCGATGAGGTCCGGGTGCGAGCCGTCGAAATCCTTGTGCAGCTTGATGTCGGGGCGGCGCTTGTACGCCTCCTCGAACGCGAGGCCCACGGGGATCACCAGCGCGCCGACCTCGTTGGCCGCCGCAACGTAGGCGTCCGCGGTCAGCGTCAGGTTCTCCGGCCTCGTTTCCTTGTGCGGCTTCACGTAGGTCTGCGGCATGTAAAGCGCCGTGACGCCGCCACGTGACTTGATCACCTTGTCGAACTCCACCACCGTCTCCTTGAAGCGCACGCGCCGCAGGCCGCTCAGCGGCTCGCCGCTGCCGCCTTGCAGGATCACGAGCTGGAACGGCTCCTTCACGCCGATGCGGCCGGGCCGGGTCAGGTAGTCGATGTCGTGGTGCGAAAGCTCCGCGCCACCAATCGTCGCCGACTTGTAGCTGAGCTTGCCTTCAAGGGCGGGGTTGGCGGCGGTGACCAGGCGCTGTACGTGGTTGTGGAGGCTGTCGCCGTAATACATGTAGCTGTTGCCCACAAACAGCACGCGCGTCGGCGTGTCGAACTGCGGGGCTGTCACCGCGGGTTCCGGCGCCGCAACGCAATCAACCGGCGCAAAGGCAAACGGCGCCAGCAGGAGCAGCACTTTCGGAATGGCACGCATCAGCATGTTGCCGGCCTCCAATGATGAAATCTATCTTCCGAGATAGGGCCGGGCCCATCCCAGCCCCTGGCTTGTGCCGGCGCGCGGACGATATTCGCAGCCGATCCAGCCCGGGTAGCCCAGCTCGTCGATCACCTCGAACAGGTACGGGTAGTTCACCTCGCCCACGTCGGGCTCGTGGCGCTGCGGCACGCCGGCCACCTGCATGTGGGCGACGCCGGCGATGTATTTGCGGATCTTCGTCGCGACGTCGCCTTCGACGATCTGGCAGTGGTAGAGATCCATCTGCACGCGAAGGTTGGGTGACGCAACCTCCGCGACGACAGCGTGTGCTTCGTCCTGGCGGTTCAGGAAAAAGCCCGGGATATCGCGGGTGTTGATGGGCTCGATCACGGCGGTCACCCCGATGCTGCCCAATTCCCGCGCGGCGTAGGCCAGGTTCTTCACATACACCGCGCGATGGGCGGCGCGGTCGGCGCCGGGATCGATCTTGCCCGCCATCACGTGCACGGTCCTGTTGCCGATGGCTCGCGCGTATTCCACCGCCTTCGCGATGCCGGCCTTGAATTCGTCCTCGCGGCCCGGAATCGAGGCCGTGCCGCGCTCGTCCTTCGCCTCGTCACCGGGCGGCGTGTTGAAAAGGGCCAGCGTGAGGCCGTGGGATTCGAGCCGCGAGCGAATATCCGCCACGGCGTGCGCGTAGGGAAACAGGAACTCCACGCCCTTGAAGCCGTCTTTCGCGGCGGCGGCGAAGCGGTCCAGGAAGGAGTGTTCGTTGTACATCATGCTCAGGTTGGCGGCCAGGCGCGGCATCTCGTCGCCCTACCAGCGCGCGCCAAAGGCGGCGCGCAACTGCTCGATCTCGTCTTCGGGCAACGGCTGCGTGGTCTTGCCCGCAAAGAGCCACAACTTGGCGGTCTCCTCCAGCTCTTCCAGCGTCGCCATCGCGGCGGCCGGCGATTCATGCCAGACGTTGGGGCCCAGGCGGTCGAGCATCACCGCGCGGATCGGCGTCTGGCGTGACGCAAACCGGGCGATCGCCGCCGACACCTGGTCTCC
>JBBREI010000037.1:0-23005 GCA_038203035.1 Burkholderiales bacterium | reverse complement strand
CTCGCAAGCGCCCGACGCCGTGAGGACGTTGGTGTACGGCGGCGCAGCGGTCGTCGCGTCGACGAACACGCTCTTGATCGGCTGGGTAACGACCCAGTCGGTCAGCGAGCCGGCGGCGGTGTCGAGAACGTATTCGTTCATGATCGACTCGTGCTGGAACACCGAGGCCAGGGCCTGGGCGCCCGCGGACACGTGCGACCCACCGGCCCAGTCGTTGCGGTACACCGTGGCGACCATGCTGCCGGCCGGGTTGTAGCCGCTGTTGAAAATCACGCTGACCGGGGGTTCGACTTCTTCGAGGCTCGGCGTCGTGAGGCCAGGACCGGTGACTTGACCGACGTTGCTGAAGGCTTCCAGCGCGTCGGGTTTGTAGCCGGCGTCAAGGCCCGTGCTGACGTTGATCAGCGTGCCCGTGCCCGTGAGGCCACCGGTTTGCGGGATCGCGTCGGCGTTGATCAGGGCCTGGTTGGCAACCTGCACGAACGCGCAGTCATCCGGCACGCCGGTTGCATCGTGGGTGACGGCGTCATACGTATCCGTGCCAGCCGGGAACGAGGCCATTTCGATCATCTCGATATAGCCTTCGCGCGTGCGATCCAGGCCGCGGCCCAGGCCAGCGGCCTGACCAACGTACTGGTAGTTACGGAAGGTGCTGGTCGCGCCCGTGATCGAAATCGCCGGGGCGGTGCAGGAAGCGTCCGCCGTGATGATCTTGCCGGCCGAGCCATCGGTTGCGTCGACCGGCACGATGGCGGCGGTCCACACGTCGTTGGCGGACAGGTACAAGTTGAAGTCCAGCACCTCGGCAGAGGTACGGCCTTCCAGGATACGGACCTTGACGGCCTTGGCCATCTCGGTGGTGTTCACCACCGAGATGTACGTGTTCCACGAGTTGGTGCCGGTGTTCTGAACCGTGTAGTACGGGAACAGGAGGGCCTGGCCCGTCTTGTTCGGGGCGATGAAAACAGCTTCTGCGCTACCCACGACGCCCAGGCCAGCGACGACGGCGGTAAACAGAGCTTTTCTTTTGAAGGTGTTCATGTTTTGAGTTACTCCTTTGTTGAGAAAGTGATCACTTTCCAGAGGTTACAACCCGCGAATTCTATCCTAAGGGATGCCATTTTTACAATCAAACCCGCTAAATCTGCCTGGATACTGGCTCTTCCGGACTATCTTCGTAGATACCACCATTGCGAACCGTCTCGGATCCAGACTTCCTTGCTGGGAGTCTTGATCCGCGAGCCGCGATATTCATATTCGATGGTTGTTGCCACTTCGCAGCGATCCGCGTTGTTGCAATCCACCTTGTCTACCGTGACTGCCTTCCAGAACCCGATCCTGATGCCACCCGCAAAATCAGCCAGGGACATGGTTGCTCGGCTTCCGGGACTGAAGAATTCGTACGCCGCCTTCACATCCCCTTGCACCAATGCGTTCCAGCGGGTTTGAGCGCGTTCCTTTACGATCTCTTCCGAAGCCCTGGGGGGCACGGTTGCCGCGCAGGCCGCCAGCAAGGCGGTCATCAACACTGCGGCGAACTGCCTGCCGAACCCATGGAACTTCGTTTTACCCACTGCGCATCCGTCCTGTTGTGGCGAAAGACTATTCAAGTTGATTCTCCGCGTCAAACAAATTCGAAAGATTTTTACAACACTGTTGTGTTTTTACAACAATGAGGGGAAAACAACACACCAAATACCTTCGGTTTCAAGGTATTCGGTCTGGTTCTTAAACTGGCTTCTAGGGCTGTTTCGGGGCGGCGACGGCGGGATTCGGGGCGCCGTACGGGGGGGTCTTGGGGATCCTGGGGAGGAACGGCTCGAGGCTCGGAAGCTTGCGCCGAATCTCCTGGGTGGCCTCGCGGGCCTGGGTGGTGTCGCTGATGATCCGCGGCGTAATCACCAGCACCAATTCGGTGCGGCTGCGGCGGAAGGACTGGGTGCCGAAGGCGGCGCCCAGGATGGGGATCTTGGAGAGGAAAGGCAGACCGCGGGTGGAGCGACCGTTGTCTTCGCTGATCAGGCCGCCCAGGACCACCGTTTCGCCCGACCCCACCACCACCGTGGTCTGTGCGGAGCGGGAATTTACGTTTGGGTTGGGGTTGCCCGCCGGGGTCTCGCCGGGGACGCTTACTTCCTGGTTCACTTCCAGCGTCACGAGCCCGCCTGAGTTGATGCGCGGCGTGACCGCCAGCAGGATGCCCGTTTCCAGGTAGGAAAAGCTGTTGACCGTGCCGGTGGTGGCGGTGGTGCCGGTTTGCGACTGGGTCTGCACCGAGATGCGGTTGCCGACCTTGATCTGGGCCTTCTGGTTGTCCAGCACCATGATCTGTGGGGTGGCCAGCACCTGGGCGCGGCCATCGCGCCCCAGGGCGTTCAGGACCGCCCGGATGTCCCCCGAGCCCGTCAGCTGCACCAGGTTGAGCGCGTTGGCGATGGCCGGTGTGACCACCCCCGTGCGCGAAGCCGGCAGGCCGCCCCCGCTATTGAGCGAACCCGACGTGTTGTTGTTGAGGGTGAGGAACCAGTCGATGCCGAAATCGGCGTTGTCGGTGAGCAGCACCTCGGCCAGCATCACCTCCACCAGCACCTGGCGCGGGATCACGTCGAGCTTGCGGATGGCGTTTTCGATCACCTCGTAATCCGAAGGCGTGGCGAGGATCAGCAGCGAGTTGGTGTCCTTGTCGGCGATGACACGGACCTCGTTCGCGGCCTGGCCCGGGATGCCGGCGCCAGGCAGCTGAAAGCTTGCCCCACCCGGCGCGGGGGTCACGCTGGTGGTGGTGGTGGAAGGCTGGGAACCCTGTTGGCCGAAAGGCGCGCTGCGCAGTTCCGCGGGCCGCGCGCCCGGGGCCAGCGTCGGCGCCGTGGTGGTGGTGCGGCGCGAGGAAAAGAGGTCCCCCACCAGCTGCGCCAGGTTTTCCGCCTTGCCGTTGCGCACCTGGTAGACGAAGAAACGCGATCCACCCGAGGTGGTGCCCACCTGGTCGAACTTTTCGATCCAGTCCTTCGCCATGTCGAGGTAGCGGGCCTGCGTGGTGACGATGAGGAGCGCATTCATGCGTTCGATCGGGATCACGCGCACGATGCCGGCCAGCGGGCTTTGCGCGCCGGCGCCGAAGACCTTGTCCAGGTCGGCCATCAGCGTCTTCACTTCCGCGCTCTTGATCGGGAAGAGCCCGACCGAATAGCCCGAGAGGTAGTCGACATCGAAGAGCTCGATGGTATCCAGCAGGTGGCGCATCTCGCGCTGGTTGCCCGCGATCACCACCAGGTTGCGCGCTTCGTCCACGCGCACCGTATTGTCGGCGGCAAAGGGTTCGAGCAGTTTCGCCATCTCGCGCGCGCCGACGTATTGCAGCGGCACCACCATCACCGAGAACCCCGCCGGGATGGGCGAGGCGACCCCGCCGAGCTGGGGCGAAACGGAGCCGCGCACGGCATTGATGGGCAGGATCTTGTAGACGCCTTCTTCCACCACCACCGCGGCGTTGTTCTGGCGCAGCAACATCTCCAGCGTGGGCAGCAGGTCCTTGCGCGCGATCGGCTTGACGGTGCGGAAGGTCACCGTGCCGCTGACCGCCGGATGCACCGTGTACGACTGGCGCAGGTAGTCGCCCAGGATCACCTTGGCGACCTCGCGCACGTCGAGGCCTTCGAAGTTGAGGCTGGCCTCTTCCGGGCCGGCCGGTCCGGGGGCGCGCGGGCCCTTGGTGTTCACGAAGAGGTTGGTGCCCGAGATCACCGTCGGTTCCTGCGTGACCGGGGACCTGGCTTCGGTTTCGATGACGGCGCGCGCGGCAGGGGCCGCCGCGGCTTCGGGCGCGATGGGCGCTTGGTCCGCCTTGCGTAGTGACGGCGGCAGCACCGAACACGACGTCACCAGGAAGGCGGATGCAACCGCCAGCGCGACTTGTTGTTGAGCGAAACGGACGGCCATAAGACGACTCACTGGGTAGGTTGATTGCGGCGCGCCCTGCGGCGCGCGAGGAGTTCCTCGGGCGTCATGGGCTGCGAAGACGGCGGGAGGACGCCGGGTGTAGCGGGTAAACGTCCGGCCGGATTCGCCGGTCGGCCCTGCTGGGCTTGCGCCTGGGCGGCGGCGGCAGCAGCCACGGCCGCGGCCTGGGCGGCGGCCGGATCTGCCGCGTTGGCGGTGGCGGCCGGCGGGGCAACCGATCCGAACGGGCCGCCAGCGCCTTGTTCCAGCCCCGCGGGGGCCGCGCCGCGAGTGGCGCCTTCGGGCTTCTGCACCACGAGGGCGACCTTTTCGCGCTCCCCACCCATGGCCAGGGTCACTTCCGTGGCATCGATGCGTTCTACCGTGATGCCGTTCAGGTCCTTGCCACTTTCCACGCGGTGGATCTTGCCGCTGGCCTTTTCCTTCAGGAGCGCGGTGCGCTCTTCTCCCACCACAATCACGCCCTGCAACACGAACTGGCCGCGGTTGAACGCGGGCTTGCCGGCGGTGTTGTCCGGGGGTGCCGGGCGCCGCGTGGGCGTGAAGATGGGACGCGCCGTGGTTTCCGGATAGGCCTGCTCCGGGGCGACGGCAACCACCGGCGGCAGGAGCTTCGCTTCCCGGGGTGCGGCTTTCTTCGAGGATTCCTGGGGGATGACTTGGCGCAACCGCGTGCCGAAACCCGTTTCGAACCCGATGGCGATCACCAGCACCACCAGGGCGAAGGCGAGCGCCACCACCAGGGGCCGGCGCTGGATCCAGGCCATCATGCCGGCCCCGTCAGGCTGTAGCCGGATACGTCGAACTGCACAAACATCTCGGGTTCCGCGCCCGGGCCCGGCTTGAAGTTGGAAGGCACCTGCGAACGCACCATCAGGTTGTCGACGAAGAGGAAAGGTGTTCGCCCCTCGATGGCGCTCAGGATCTTGCGCAGCGCAACCACGTTCGCGGTGAGTTGCACGTTGACCGTGACCTGGCGATAGCGCCCGTCGTCGCGCGAGCTGGGCGCCTGCATGGTGATGAGGCGCCCGCCACCGGCTTCGATGATGGAGCGCACGGCTTCCTGTGCCTCCGCCGCGGAGAGCGCGGCCGCGCCGCTGCGCAGGAAAAAGCGCCGCGGATCGTGGCCACGCATGGCCTCCAGGTTGCGCGCGATCTCCGGCCTCGAGGCCGCGATGCGCCGGAAGCGGTCGAGCTTGTCCAGCTCGCCGACCAATGCGTTGTCGTAGTAACGGTTGACCCACCAGGCCGGTACCGCGATGGCGGCGATGGCGACGACAAGCGCCGCCACCAGCAGCCCGATCGCGAGGCGCCGGCTCTGTTGCGGGGTGAGGGAATTGAGGGTCATTGCGGTTGCTGTCGGCGCTGGCGGTTGCGTTCCACGGCTTCGCGTCGCAGCTCCTCGCGGCTCTTGCCCTGGGTCTCGCGTGCCTTGGCCTCACGCTGCCTGAGCCATTCCTGCTTGGCCGGCGAAGCCGGGCTCTCATTGCCCTTGGGGACCACTTTCGCGGTGGTCGGCGGCGGGGGTGGCACGGTGCCGGGCGCGGGCGCTGCGGCTGCCGGCGCCCCGTCCGCAGCCGTCTCTTCCCCTTCGGCGACCTTCGACATCCCGGCCGGCGTCGCCGGCGCGGGAACCGCCGCGGCGGCGGCTACCGGCGCGGGTGCGGGCATGGCCGCCAGGTCACGCGCGGCCAGCATCGCGGGCAACGGCTTCTGGCGCGTTTCGGCGGCGATCATGAAACGTTCGGTCCCGGGCAAGGAGCCACGCGTCACGGTGCCGCGCGGCGTGGCGTTCTGGAGCAGGGTCGATTGCTCCAGCAATTCGATCAGCCGGGACGAAGAAGTGGTTTCGCCCGTGATCTGCACCTCACGGCTCTTGCCCGCGGTGCGCAGGTCGAATTGCTGCACCCAGGTGTTGTCGGGCAGCAGGCGCGAGACGTCCTCCAGGTAGGCGAGTGCGCCCCACGCATGTTTTTTCGTGAGCAGGTAGTTGTAATCCGCCACCTGGCGTTCCAGATCGCGCGCGATGGCATCGGTGGCCATGGCTTCCTGCTGCGCTTTTGCCACCATCGGGATCACGGCCGTGACCCCTTCGCGCTTCTGCCAGAGCGGCAGCAACAGCGCCACCAGGAACAACAAGGCGACTGCCGCGATGAGGACATGGCGCGTAAGCCGGTCGTTTGCGCTTTCTCGTTCGCCACGCTGCGCGGTGGGCAGCAGGTCGAATGCGGCGTGTTGTCCCGGCGCATCCTCGCGCACCGTGACGCCCTGCACGCTGACGCCGAGATCGCGCAGGCGCGCCACGCGGGCATCCACCAGGTCACGGCGCGCCACCGCCACCTGCACGGTGATTTGCGCCGCGGCGGCGTCGCGCGAGACCACGCGCTGGTCGAAATAGACCTCGTCGGCGCGAAACGGCGTGAGGCGATCCATCTCGAAGCCCATCACCTGCGCCAGGTTTTCTTCCGTGGCCGCCGGCATGGTCACGCGGCGCAGCAGCGCCTCTCCTCGCTCCAGGCAAAAACGGGCCCGGGCGCGTGTTTCGCCGACGCGCGCCAGCAACGCCACCAGCGCCGCGCGGGCCTGCGGGGCATCGAGCGAGGCGGCGGCCACCCTCGCATCCGGGCCCGCGGCGGTGCGCGGTTCCACCAACACGATGTCGCCGCTGGATTCGAGCGCCAGGACCGGCAGGCGCGTGCCTCGGGCGAATCGTTCCGGCACCAGGCGGGCGAGCTCGTTGGTCCACCAGCGCCAGGAAGCGGCAAGGTTCTGCCGCCATTGCGGCACGGCGTTCGAGGCGGAGAAATCCGGTGTGGATGCCATCAGGGAGTAGTTACGGATGCGGGGGGCGGCGCCGTGGATTCGCGCCAGACGACGTAGGTGACCGGCTTGCCGGGCACGGGGCGCAGCAACGCCACGGCTTCGCGCGAAAAAAACACGCCGTCTTCGGACTGCGCCATGGAGCGGACGTTGAGCACCGGGGACGTCCCCGTGGCATAGGCGCCGGCCGCGGGCAGCGTGGGCAACGGCTGGCCTTCCGCGATCGCGGCCTCGCGGCGCGCGATGAAATCGTCGACAACCTCTGTAGTCATGCCCGGGATCGCCAGCAACACCTCGCGGCTCGCGACCTGCGGATTCACACCCGGCTGGCGCGAATACACGGTAAGCGACGGCGCGAGGCGGCGATAGAGTTCGGGACGCATGCCGAGCACGAGTTGCAGTTCCTCCAGCGCTTGAAAGGGGGCGTTGCCAGGCAGGTAAGAAAGTCCGGCGGCACGGTAATCGGCTTCTTCCGCTCCGTTCGGACGCTTGTAGGGATCTTGATCCCGCCAATCGAGGATGGCGTCGAGGAGGTGGTTCACCTCGTCGTCGTTCAGGCCCGCGGTGACCAGCAGCCCGCGAAGCAGCGCCTCCGATGCGGTGTTGAGGTCAATCTTAGCAGACTCGTCGCGCATTTCGACCCGCACGGCGATGCCGTCATAGCTCCAATCGTGGGGTGCGCCATCGCGTTTCCACGAGTCGGTTGCGGTGGGGTCGTTGCGATACGCCTCGGCGATGGCGCGCGTGACACCCGCGCCCGCCGCCGCCTCTACCCGCGCCATGGAAACGGAGTTCATGACCACCATGGTTTCGGTGCGCCGCTCCATGATGAAGCTGCCGGCGACCACGGTGAGGATCACCGCGGCCCACATCACGAGGACCAGCGCTACACCGCGCTGGCGCGAGGCCAGGGAGGTCACGTGTTCGACCTCCGCGGACGACAGACGCGCTGGAAAGCGCTCTCCAAACACCCCGCCTCTTCTCCCAGCACGATGCGCACGACCATTTCCGGCAGCACCGTGCCGTCGGCCGCACGGATGCGCACGCGAACCATCTGCGGGATGCGGGCGGCGTAATCCCACGAATCCACCCAGGTGGGTTCGGTGAAGTCATTTTCCGAGCCGTAGTACTGGAAGGTGACGTTGTCGATTTTCTCGAAGAGCACCGTGCGCTCGCCCTTGTCGAGGGGGCCGAAGTCCTTCGCCGCGTCGTCGGGCATGGCGCGGCGCATGACGAGGTTGCGCACACCGCGCTCTTCTCCGGGTTCGACCTCGACGCCAACCAGCGACAACCCGCTCGCCGCGATGCCGGCCGGGCGTGACGAGACGAAGCGCATGCGGTTCTCCTTGCCCTCGAATGCCATCTTCAGGGTCATGCTGTCCTTGAAGCGCATCGGGAAGGTCTCGCCGATCTCGCGGCGCAGGAAGTTCATGGCGATGCGGCGGTCCGCCGTGCGCCGGCCGTTGGTATCCGCGGCGTCCCAGGCGCGCAGGCCGAACACCATGCCCGAGTAGAGCAGCACCATCATGCCGCCGAGCAACGTGATCGCCACCATGAGCTCGATCAGCGTGAACCCGCGCTGGCCCCTCACGTGCCCACCTTTCCCAGGACGAGCGTGGAGAGGTCCATGAAGCGTTGCTGGGACGACGAGGAAAGCCACGACACCCGCACGGCGATACGCACCGGGTAGTAGGTTTGCAGCACCTTCTTCGTGGGGTCCACGCCATCTTCGAAATCGGCGATCGTGACGTTCCAGCGGAAGCGGCGATCCTCGGTTTCGCCGGCGCTGGTGCCGGGCTTGAAGGTCTCACCGACACTCGCCTGCGCAAGGTGGGACTGCGCCATCGCCAATGCGCGCGACTGGTCTTCGAGGTCTCCGGCGCGCTGCATGCCGGTAGTGAATATCTGGTAGGACGTGGCGAGGACGAGCGAAAGCATCACGAAGGCGACGACGACCTCTATGAGGGTAAAGCCGGCTTCGCGCCTTGCAGGGCGAGGCCCCATTCGCCTAATCGCCAATCCTGACCCTCCCCGTCAGCCAGTCCACGTCGACCAGGTACTTGCGCTCGCCCGATGAGACCGTGATGCGCCCTCCAGTCGAGCTGCCGTCGGGATAGAAGCGGATCGCGCCGCGGTTCTGGCTCGTCACCTCGGATTGCGCGGTGTAGAGCTTGAGGTCGATGCCTTCCGGCAACTTGCGCGGTTCCTTGTCCCCCGGCATCACGTATTCGCGCGTGTCGAGGTCGACCGTCATCACCTGGTCGCGCTTCGTGACCATCGCGGTGGTTTGCGCCTGGCGAAGCCCCGAGGCCAGCGCGCGCGCCGCGGACTTGAGCTCGGATGAGCCGCCGCGCATCGGGACCGCCAGCAGCACGCCGTAGATGATCGCGCCGAGGGCGAGGACCACGATGACCTCGATGAGCGTGAAGCCGCGTTGCCGGCGAGTCACGCGCACCATGGTCAGTTGCTCAGGTCCTTGTTTTCCCCCTCGCCGCCTTCCTTGCCGTCGGCGCCCATGGAGATGAGGTCGAACGCCTTTGACTGGCCGGGCGCGGTGTAGCGATAGTCGTTGCCCCAGGCGTCCTTCAGCTCGTCCGGATTCTTCACGTACGGGCCGTTCCATTTGCCCTCGGTGCCGCTGGGCGCCTTGTTGAGGTCCTGGAGGCTGCCGGGGTACTTGCCGACCTCGAGCTTGTACATCTCGATCTGGCCGCCGAGGTTGGTCATCTTGATCTTTGCCTGGAGCGCTTCGGCTTTCTTGCCCTGGTCGAAGATCTTCGGGACCACGTAGGCCATGATCCCGGCCAGCAGGATGAACACGATGACGATCTCGAGGATGGTGAAGCCACGCTGCAGGCTGCGCGTGATTCGGGAGCGGTTTCTCATGGGATCAATTCCCCTTTTTGTCAGGCGGGCAGGTCGAAAACCGAAAGCATCGCCGACAGGATGGCGATGATGATGATGCCGATGGCGCCCGCCATGAAAAGGATCATCACGGGCTGAATCAATGCGAGGACCTTGCGAATGGTGATCTCGACCTCGCTGTCGTACGTCTGCGCGACCTGCATCAGCATCTCGTCGAGCTGGCCGGTCTCCTCTCCGACCATGATCATGTGGACCGCCAGCATCGGGAAGCGCCCGGTCTCCATCATCGGCCGCCCGAGACCACGGCCTTCCTTGAGCTCCCGTGCGACGTTGCCCACCGCCTCGGCGAGCCATGCGTTGCCCATGGTTTCGCGCACGATGGCCAGCGCGCCCACCAGGGTGACCCCGTTCGATAGCAGCGTGCCCAGCGTCCGCGAGAACCGCGCCATCTCAACGCGCGAGAACAAGTTTCCGATGACAGGGGCGGTGACGAGCCAGCGGTCGAAGCGGAAACGAACCTCCGGATCGCGCAGCCGGCGCAGGAACAGGTACGCGAGTACCGCGACACCTATCAGCATGGCCCAGCCGTAGTTGCGGACCGCATCACCCATGGCCAGCACGACCTGGGTGATGAGGGGAATGGCCTTGCCGGCCCCGGCGCCATCGAAGATCGGCTTGAACCGCGGAACCACGACACCCAGCAGGATCGCCACCGCCGCGATCGAGACCACCGCCAGGAAGGCCGGGTAGGTCATCGAAGCGGTGATGTTGTCCCGCAGCGCCTTGGCGCGCTCCATGTATTCGGCCAGCCTCACCATGACCGTCGGCAGGCTGCCCCCCGCCTCGCCGGCGCGGATCATGTTGATGTAGAACCGGCTGAAGGTGCCGCGCTGCGATTCCAGCGCCTTGGAGAGCGCGGCGCCGCCGCGCACCTCGTTGCGCAGCGTGGTCAGCAGATCCGCGATGCGCGGGCTGGCGGCCAGGTTGATGAGGATCTCGAAAGTGCGGTCGAGCGGAAGGCCGGCGCGCAGCAGGGTGGCCATCTCGCGGGTCACGACACCGATGTCGCGCTGGCTGATGCCGCGCCGATTGAAGATCGAGGCGCTTGGGGCCTGCACCGAGACGGCCTTGGCGTTGCCCGCCTCCTCCGCGCGGATGGGGATGAAGCCCATCTCCTGCAGGCGCGCGATAGCCGCCTGGTTGCTGGAGGCCTCCAGCACGCCTTCCTGGACCTCTCCCGCCGGAGTGACCGCCTTGTATTGGAAAAACGCCAAGCGTCAATCCTCGCCGCGGGTGACCCGCAGGACTTCCTCGATGGTGGTGATGCCCGCCAGCGACTTGCGCAGGCCGTTCTCGAACATCGTCTCCATGCCTTCCATGATCGCGGCGGAACGGATGTCGCCGGAGGTGGAGTGACGCATGATCAGGCCGCGCAGGTTGTCGCTCATCTGCATCATCTCGATGATGCAGATTCGGCCCCAGTAGCCGGTGCCCGCGCATTCCGGACAGCCCACGGCTTTCCAGAGCGTGACTTCACCTTCCGGCACGTAGCGGCGCAGGCTCATCTGCTCGACCACTTCCGGCAGCGCGGGGTGTGGTTCCTTGCACTTTGGGCAGAGCGTGCGCACCAGGCGCTGCGCGAGCACGCCATTGATGGTGGACGTGAGAAGGTAGTCTTCCGCCCCCATGTCGAGCAAGCGGTTGACTGTCGACGGCGCGTCGTTGGTGTGGACCGTGGAGATGACCATGTGGCCGGTCAGCGCCGACTGCATGGCGATGCTCACCGTTTCCACGTCGCGGATCTCGCCCACCATGATGATGTCCGGGTCCTGGCGGACGATGGAGCGCAGCGCATTGGCGAAGGTGAGGTCGATCTGCGGCTTCACCTGGATCTGGTTGATGCCCGGCATCTGGTATTCGACCGGGTCTTCCACCGTGACGATCTTGACGTCCGGCTGGTTGAGGCGATCGAGCGCGGTGTAGAGCGTGGTGGTCTTGCCGCTACCCGTGGGGCCGGTGACCAGCAGGATGCCGTGCGGCATGTCCAGCACTTCGATGAACTTGCGCAGCGGTTCGCCTTCGAAGCCGAGGCTTTCGAAGTTGAGCGGCACCCCGCCCTTGTCGAGGATGCGCATCACGACACTTTCGCCGTGCATCGTGGGTACGGTGGAGACGCGAAGGTCGATTTCCTTGCCCGAGATACGCAGCTTGATGCGCCCGTCCTGCGGCAGGCGGCGCTCCGCGATGTCGAGCGAGGCCATGATCTTCACGCGGCTGATGACCGCGGCGCTCAGGCGGCGCGGTGGCGATTCCGTCTCGTGCAACACGCCGTCGACGCGGTAACGCACCACCAGGCGATTTTCGAACGGCTCGATGTGGATGTCGGATGCGCGCTGCTCGAGCGCCTTGGTGAAGAGCAGGTTCACCAAGCGAATGACGGGCGCTTCGGACGCGAGGTCCTTCAAATGCGCGATGTCACCGATTTCCTGGTCGTCGTCGCCGCGCGTGGAGATGTTGTCCACGATCTGGCCCATGGACGACTTGCCGCCGCCATAAAGCCGTTCGAGGGCCGCTTCGATTTCGTTGGGCGCCGCGATGTAGGGACGCACACGTTTGCCCGAGGCCATCTGCACCGCGGACAACACATAGGAATCCGACGGATCGGCGATGGCCAGCGCCACCTCCTCATCGTCTTCGCGCAGCGGGACCGCTTGCGAGTCACGCAGGAACTTGGCGGACAGGCGCTCTTCCATCAACGGAAGCTCGGGATAGTCGGAGAGCTGGGCGAGCGGCAGGTCCAGTTGGTCCGCGAGGGCGTCCGCCAGATCCCGCCCCGAGACCATGCCCAGGCGCAGCAGGATCACGCCGATTTTCTCGCGCGACTCGCCTGTCTGGAGCTTCAGGGCGCGCTCAAGGTTGGTGGGGTCGAGTTTGCCGCGCTCGACGAGGATTTCTCCGAGACGCTTATGCAATGGGGGGTAATCCGGACGTAAGCATTTGAAAATTATACAGCTTGGCTTGGAGCCTTCGACGCGCCGGTAGTTCCGCGATGGTCCAGCAACGCTCGAATGTTCACTTCGGTGGACGGCATGAAGCAAAAAGGGGCGATTTCTCGCCCCCCCCTACAGCAACCGGCCCGGATCGCTACCTGCCGACGCACTCCACGATGAAGGCGCTATGCGACCGGTCCCCATCGGGAAAGAAAACCCCCTCGGGCCCGGTGAACCCGTTGGGGCAATAACCTGCGGCGGCGAACTCGCGGGCCGCGATCTCGCGCGTGGAGATGCGCGCCTGCAGGGTCACCGGCACACGCTCGCCGGTCATGCCCATCACCATCGCCGTCGGCACGTCGAAGCGCACCACGCGCGGATTATCCGGGTTGTCGGGGGTGAGGCGTACCGCGTCGATCTGGCGCTCGGCCCTGGGAACTGAGGAACAGGCGGCCAGCAATGCAGCACCGAGAAGAACGGGAAGGGTTGCGATCCTGAAAGGGGTCATGGCGATTCTCCGGGAGAGGGTTCATTGGGCTCTTACGCAGGCCCACGGTTCCCGGATTCGGAGATCTGCGCTGCCATGGCCACGCGGCCGGAAATCTGTTCGAAAAGCCACTTCTCCGGGGCCATTCGCGATGCCGGCGCCGCCAGCCGCGCCACGCTGTGGTCACCTTCCGGCAAGGACTCGAGGGCCACCAGGCCCGGAAATTTCGAGGCGAGTTGCCGCGAGGCCGCAATGGGTGCCTCCACGTCGCGTTCCCCGTGAATCACGTGAAGGGTCGTCGCCAGCGCGAACGTGGAATCGAACACGTGGTGGGCAGCCATCGAATCAACCAGCGACCTCGGCAATGGCGCAACGCCCACCATCAGGTCTTCCCCTTTGAAGCCGAGCGCGCCGCTCTCCACGCCGGGCTTCAGGAATTGCGTGTCCCAATCCCACGCGGGGGCCAGCGCACACATCGAACGCGCCCATCGGCGATTCGGCGATCGAGCGGCCACCCACGACGAAGATTCGCTTTCCGGAATTGCCCGCGCGGTAGGCGGCGATCTCCGAGCCGAGCGGGGTTTTCTCGATCGAGGGATGGTCAGCGAGGGACATGGCGCGATTCTGTCACGGGCGCCGCGCGCAAAAAAAACGGCCAGTTGCCTGGCCGTTTCGAAGGAGCTGCTCTGATGAATCAGTTGTAGGCAGTCTCGCCGTGGGCGGTGATGTCCAGGCCTTCGCGCTCTTCTTCCTCGGGCACACGCAGCCCGATGAGGAGGTCGGCGATCTTGAAGGCGATGAAGGCGACCACGCCCGACCAGACGATGGTGATGCCCACCGCCTTGGCCTGCGTGAGCACCTGCGCGCTGATCGAGTAGTCCGCCGGCTTGACCATCGCGGCCGTGACCCAATCGGCCACGTAGCCGGGGCCGCCGAGATCCGGCGAGCAGAAGACACCCGTCAGCAACGCGCCCACGATGCCGCCCACGGCGTGCACGCCGAAGACATCCAGCGAGTCGTCCGCCTTGAGCAGCTTCTTCAGGCCCGAGACGCCCCACAGGCAGACGACACCGGCGATGGCGCCGATGGCGAAGGCACCCGGGATGCCGACGTTGCCCGCGGCCGGGGTGATTGCCACCAGGCCAGCAACAGCACCGGACGCAGCACCCAGCATCGACGGCTTGCCCTTGAAGATCCACTCGAAGAAGATCCACGAGAGGACGGAACAGGCAGTTGCCAGGAACGTGTTGATGAACGCCAGCACGGCGAAGTTGTTCGCCTCCAGCGCGGAGCCCGCGTTGAAGCCAAACCAGCCGAACCACAGCAGTGCCGCGCCGATCATCGTCATCGGCAGGTTGTGCGGCGTCATCGCCTCACGGCCCCAGCCGATGCGCTTGCCGATCACGTAGGAGCCCACCAGGCCGGCAACACCGGCGTTGATGTGCACCACGGTGCCGCCCGCGAAGTCCAGCGCGCCCATCTGCCAGATGTATCCGGCCTTGGCGGTCATCGCGTCCGCGACGTTGGCGGCCGTGTAGGCGTCCGGCCCCATCCAGAACCACACCATGTGGGCGACGGGCAGGTAGGCGAACGTGAACCACAGCACCGTGAAGAGCAGCACCGCGGCAAACTTGGCGCGCTCCGCGAAGGCGCCCAGGATCAGGCAGCAGGTGATGGCCGCGAAGGTCGCCTGGAACGCGACGAATGCGAGCTCCGGGATCGGTGTGGCCTTCGAGAACGTGGCCGCCATCGAGAACTCGCCTTTCTCCGCGATGAAGGTGCCTTTCAGGAACAATCGGTCGAATCCGCCGATGAACGCATTGCCCTCGGTGAACGCGAGGCTGTAGCCGTAGATGCACCACAACACCGTGATCAGCGAGAACACCACGAACACCTGCATCAGCATCGACAGCATGTTTTTCGACCGCACCATGCCGCCGTAGAAAAGCGCCAGGGCCGGCACGCTCATCAGCAGGACCAGCGCGGTACACGTGAGCATCCACGCGACGTCGCCCTTGTTGGGTACGGGTGCGGGCGCCGCTGCCGGTGCAGCAGCCGCGGCCGTCGGAGCGGCGGCAGCGGGGTCGGCCGGCTTCGCGTCGGCCGCCGGCGGCGTGGCGGGTGTGGTGGCCGCGGCGGCGGGCGCCGGGGCCGGGTCTGCCTTCTTGTCCTGCGCCAGGGCCCCGCCCACGGCGAGAGCGGCCGTGAGCGCAATCAGGCTGAATAGACGTTTCATTGTTCTCATCCCCTTAAAGTGCGTCAGCGCCAGTTTCACCGGTGCGGATTCGGACGACCTGCTCGAGCTCGAAGACGAAGATCTTGCCGTCGCCGATCTTGCCGGTGTTGGCGCTTTTCTCGATCGCCTCGATGACACGCTCGAGCATCTCGGTCTTGATCGCCGCCTCCACCTTCACCTTCGGGAGGAAATCGACCACGTATTCGGCCCCACGGTAGAGCTCCGTATGGCCCTTCTGACGGCCGAACCCCTTCACCTCCGTGACGGTGATCCCCTGTACGCCGATCGCCGAGAGGGCTTCACGCACCTCGTCGAGCTTGAACGGCTTGATGATTGCAGCGACCAGTTTCATTTTTTCCTCTCCTGTGAGTGGTTCGCGCGGCGCTCTAGAAAGCGTAGGCGACGAAGGCGACCAGGCGATCCTTGCTCCAGTCCCTGCCCTTGACGGTCCACAGCGCTTCCTCGGCATCGGTCCCCTTGTAGTAGCCGCCGGCCGTGAGCCCGCCGCCGAAGTCGTACACGGCGCCGACCTTGTAGACGGTGTAGGAGAAGTCGTCGTTGTTCTTGAACTTCTGGTGGCCGATGTGGCCGGTGAGCGTGACCTTGCCGTCCATCAGCGGCACCGCGACGTTGCCTTCGATGAAGGTGCTGCCCTTGCCGTTGGCGAAGCCGAAGATGTCCCCGGTCGAATACGAGTACTTCACATTGAACATGCCGTAGGTGAGGCCGGCGTACACCTCGTCGGTGTTCGGGCTGACCGCGAAGGTGCCGGAGCTGGGATATTCGTAGTGCAGGTAGCCGACGTCGAGCAGCAGGTCCTTGGCGACCTCGAATTTGTAGCCGGCGTAGATGTCCCACTCGATCTTGTTGCTGGTGGAGAAGCCGCCGACTTCGGCCGTGTCCTTCAGCCACTTGACGTTGCTCACGAAGGTGCCGAGGTAGAAGCCGCTCGAATGGCCGTAGTCGAGGTTCAGCTGCCCGGCGGGCTTCTCGGAGGTCTGCGAGATGCCGCGATATTCGTATTCGCTGTAGAGCGCAACCTTCCCCGTGAAGGTATGGTCGGGCGTGGGCTCCGTGGGCGGCGCGGGTGCGGGAGCCGTCTGGGCTTGGGCGAGACCCGAAAGCAGTGAAAGCCCCATGAATCCGGCCAGGAGGAGGGCTTTGGGCAGCTTTTGCATGTTGGTATCCTTGTGGGGGTTGGAAAATATCTTTCATGGCCGGAATAGCAGCAAACATGCCATCCGCAAGTGATTGTTTGAAAGGCCCCTATTTCCATGCCCCCGTTGCGGCGCACAGCCTCTGTGCACGGTTCCGGGGCCCAGCACCAAGTAAGTGCGCCTTTGTGACCGAACCATGGCAACCGAAACGCTCCTCCCGGAATTGATATGAACGAGAAACTCCTGAGCGAACTCAGCGCGCGTCTTGCGGCCCTCGCCGCCGCCAACCCCGCGAAAGACCTCGAGAAGAATTTTCGCGGGCTGCTCTCCAGCGCCTTCACCCGCCTGGATCTCGTGAGCCGGGAGGAATACGACGTCCAGGTGCAGGTGCTGGCCCGCTCGCGCGAAAAACTCGCGGCGCTTGAAAAACGCGTGGCGGAACTGGAACAACAGCTCGCCGCATCGCGGCCGGGTTAGTCGCGCGGCCCCGGGCCCGCTGTCAACCACAAGGGCCCGCGGCGAATTGAGTCTCCACGGACCGGACTGGTGGAGGCGTCGATGGGGGTGTCGGTGGTTTTCAGCCGCGGGCTTACGGGCCTGGAGGCGCCGCTGGTCCGCGTCGAGGCCCACATCGGCAACGGGCTGCCCAATTTCCACATCGTCGGCCTGCCTGAAACGGAAGTGAAGGAATCGCGCGATCGCGTGCGCGCGGCAATCGAAACCGCGGGTTTCGAATTTCCGCAGCGCCGCATCACCGTCAACCTGTCGCCGGCGGATCTGCCGAAGGAAAGCGGCCGCTTCGACCTGCCCATTGCCATCGGCGTGCTCGCCGCGTCGGGCCAGGTGCGGTCGAAGGATCTCGCCCATCTCGAATTCGCCGGGGAGCTCGCACTCTCCGGGGAACTGCGTTCCATCCGGGGCGCCCTGGCCATGACGTTCTGCGCACACCGCGAGGGCCGGGCGTTTGTGCTGCCGGAAAGTGTGGCGCCGGAAGCAGCACTTGCGCGCCGGGCCACCATCCTGCCGGCGCGTTCGCTGCTGGAAGTCTGCAACCACCTCGCGGGATCGGCGGTCCTGGCGCCCTACGCCGGTGTGCCGACGCCGGTGGTCTCGGGTCATGCGGATCTATCCGACGTCCGCGGGCAGGCGCTGGCGCGGCGGGCGCTGGAGGTAGCGGCCGCGGGAAACCACTCGCTGCTGCTGTGTGGCCCGCCCGGCACCGGCAAGACGATGCTGGCCCACCGCATGGCCGGCATCCTTCCCGAAATGACGGAATCGGAAGCGCTCGAGGCCGCCGCGATCCAGAGCCTGGCCGCCGGCGCCTTCCGCGCGGAGCATTTTGGATTGCGGGCTTTCCGCAGCCCGCACCACACCGCCTCCGCCGTGGCGCTGGTCGGCGGGGGCTCTCCGCCGCGCCCCGGGGAGATCTCGCTCGCGCACCACGGCGTGTTGTTCCTCGACGAGCTGCCGGAATTCAGCCGTCACGTCCTGGAAGTGCTGCGTGAGCCGCTGGAATCCGGGCGCATCACCATCTCGCGCGCGGCGCGCCAGGCGGATTTCCCCGCCACCTTCCAGCTCATTGCCGCCATGAACCCCTGCAGTTGCGGCTATCACGGGCACGCCAGCGCGCGCTGCCGTTGTTCGCCCGCGCAGATCGCGGGCTACGGCGCGCGTATCTCCGGCCCGCTGCTGGACCGCATCGACCTGCGTATCGAGGTCCCGTCGCTATCGGAATCGGATCTCCTCGATGCGCCGCCGGGAGAATCGTGCGCCCCGGGGCGCGCCCCCGGCGGACCCGCCCCCGCCCACCACCACGAACCCCACGGGCTGCCCAAACCGCGGCTGGCGGGGCGCGAGCTGGAAGAAAGCGCGCGGGCCATGCCGGCCGTGCTCAAGCTGATGCGCAACGCAATCACCACGCTGGGCCTGTCGGGCCGCGCGCACCAACGCGTGTTGCGGGTCGCGCGCACCATCGCGGATCTCGAAGGCGCCACGGAGGTAAGCGCCGGCCACGCGGGTGAAGCGCTGCTCTACCGGGGCGACACCATCGGCACCAGCGTGTTGCCCGGGCCGAACCGATAACTCACCGCAAGGCCCGTGACAAGCTCCGGGGGCACCTCGCGCCGCCGGCCCACGCAGTCGCGCAGGCTTTGGGCCATGCCGGCCACACCAATCATCTCCAGCACCGCCGCCAGGTGTTCGACCTTCGGGGCAGACAGTTCCGCCTTGCGGCCGGAATGGTCGTATTCCCCGGACAGGCGCATGTCGATCTCGTTGGCGGCCCGGATGGCAGCCACCTCCGCTTCGCGCGGCGAACTCATCGCCGGGGATTTCGCCGCTTCCGCGCCCGCCTGGTTGCGCAGCGTGTAGTCGCGCACGCGCGCTTCCACCTTGGGGTGCAGCGTGGCGAGGAGCTCGCGCACCTTCTCCGTGGGAATGCGCCGGTGCGTGTAGGCGGCGTGCAACATCCCCTCACACACCGTCTCAACGCTCAGGTCGTAGCGGATCAATACGCCGGCCGTCCCGATCAGATGATTGATGAAGGGCCGCCCGCACGGCCGGTAACCGCCGTCCATCAGCGCGATGGCCAGGCCACACGCCTTGGCCAGGATCGCGCGCTCCGCGGGGACATACCCGCGGGCGTGCGCCAGGTCGATCAGCGCGGATCGCGTCTGGCACAACTGCGCCGCCGCCATGGGCTCCCCAAGGTCGCCGTGCGCGGCCAGGCGGCGCAATGGGTCGTGGCGCCAGCGCATTTCGTGCACGTACTTGCGCACGCCGCCGTAGGAACGCCCGTCCGGCACCACATTCCATTTGCGGCTGAAGGCCGCGATGCTGGATTCCACCGCCGGTTCGCCCCACCGGTGGCGCATGAGCCCGAGGTCGTCGAGCACGTGGGGAGCAAAGGCCATGTACGTCACCTCCGCGGTGGGCTCCAGGTAGGTGGGCCCGCCCCGTTTCTTCGCCTCCAGGGAGGCATCGATGTGCTCGAGCACCGCGACGATATCGGGATCGATCACACCGGGCTCACGCGCGATGGCGGTGCGCATCATGAGGCAGTGGTACTCCACGAAGTCGCAGGGGGATCGCTTCAGCGCCTCGCGCACCGCGCCCGGGTCTGCATCCATGTGGCGATGAATTTCCTCCATCACCTTGCCCCCTGACACCGCCGTTTCTCGCAGGATGCCGCCCGCCATGTGCACCCTGGGCGGGGCCTCGCCATCGCCCCACAGGTAAGTGGGCCCCACGACGCCCGCGCCGGTCTCGTCCGCGCATTCGATCAGGCGTTCGATCCAGCCCGGGGAGACCAGGATGTCGTTGTCGATGAACGCGACGTAGTCGGTCTCGATCTCAGGCAGCACCGCGCGCCGGAGGTGGTTGGGCCAGGTGAGGCCCGGAAAGAAGCGCCGCTCCAGGCGTCCGGCTTCGGCGAGCTCGCCGACCTGCCGATCCAGCCACCCGGGCAGCTCGCCGTGCGAAAAGATGAAGCGGTGCGGAATCGGCGTATGGGCGAGCACGTTCTCGATCGCGCGCATCGTCAGGCGATGGCGTTCCCGCACGGTCATCACCAACGTGACCCGCGGCCGTGTTGCCTCGGAGGGATGGTCCGGAAGGGCTGTCATGGCGTGGGCAAGCATAGACCCGCGCAGGCTGGCCGTAAAATGGCGGCATGGTCCAAACGCGCGGTTCAGCGTCCCATGCGTCCCGCCGCTTCCGATGGAGCTTCGCGGCGCTGCTGGCCGCGCTCGCCACACTCGGCCCGTTTTCGATCGACGCGTACCTGCCGGCGTTCGCGGGCATCCAGCAGTCGCTCAACGCCACGCCGCTGGAGATCCAGCACACGCTTTCGGGCTATCTCTTCGCCTTCGGCGTGATGTTCCTCTTCCACGGCGCGCTGTCGGACAGCTTCGGGCGCAGGCCCGTGATTGTGGTGGCGCTGGTGGTCTACACCGTCGCTTCCGTGGGCGCGGCGCTGGCGGATTCCGCCCATTCGCTGATCCTGTGGCGCGTGGGCCAGGGTCTTTCGGTGGGCGCCGGCATGGTGGTGGGCCGGGCGATGATCCGCGACCTCTTCGGGCCGGAAGACGCACAGCGCCTCATGTCCCTGGTCACGCTCTTCTTCGGCCTCGCGCCCGCCATCGCACCGATCATCGGCGGCTGGCTCTTCATCGGGTTGGGCTGGCGCGCGGTGTTCTGGTTCCTCGCGGCGGTGGGCCTGGTGCTGGTGGTGGTCAGCGTGCGGTTCCTGCCCGAAACGCTCCCCGAGACCGGGCGGCAGTCGTTCCATCCCCTGGCGCTGCTGGAGGGTTACCGGGAGGTCGGCATCCACTACCGCTTCCTGCTGCTTTCGCTCACCGCGGGTTTCAACTTCAACGCGTTTTTCCTGTACATCGTCTCGGCGCCGGCTTTCCTCGGCGAACACCTGGGGCTGGGGCCGCAGCAATACGCCTGGCTCTTTGTGCCGTGTATCGCCGGCATCATGATCGGATCGCAACTTTCCGGGCGCGCCGCGGGCCGCCTCAAGGCGCCCCAGACCGTGCGCCGCGCGTACATCTTCATGGCGGTTGCGGCGCTGGCCAACACCGCCTACGCCTTTGTGTTTCCGCCTTCCATCCCGTGGGCGATGCTGCCGCTGATGGTTTTCGGCATCGGCTTCGCGATGGCGATGCCGTCGGTATCGCTCATCACACTCGACCTCTTCCCCACCCGCCGCGGCATGGCCGCCTCGCTCCAGGGATTTGTCTCCGGGATGGTGAACGTGCTCACGGCCGGTGTGATCTCGCCGCTGCTGTGGCACTCGCCGCTCGCCCTCGCCCTCGGCATGCTGGTGATGATGTTGCTGGGCCTGGGCAGCTGGGCGCTTTACCTGCGATCGACGCGCAGGGTGGCGCGCCGCCTGCCGCCCCTCGCGCAGCCCTGAGGTGTCGATCCCCGCGCCGGTGAATGAAGCGTTCCGCCTCCTCCAGGCGGGTGACCCCGCGCGCGCGCTCGAAGCGGCCCGCGCCGCGGGACGGTTGCATCCGGCAAACGCCCGCGCGCGGCTGGCGGAGGGGATCGCGCTGCGCATGCTGGGCAAACTCGCGCCCGCGCGGGCGGCACTGGCGCGCGCGGCGGTGCTGGATCCGCGCGACCACGCCGCCGCCTACGAAAACGGCGTGGTGCTGCAGCTGCTCGGCGATGTCGACGGCGCGCTGGTGTCTTTCGAACAGGCGCGTGCCCTGAATCCCGGGTTCTTTGCCGCACATTTTTCCGCCGGCTCGTTGTACCTGGACCGGCACGATTGGGATCGGGCGGCGGATCGCTTTCGCAGCGCGCTGGCCGTGGAGCCGGGGCAGCCCGACGCGCTGGCGCACGTCACGCGCGCCCTGCGGCTTGGGGGCAAATCGGGCGAGGCCGACCAGGTGTTCGTGAACGCCCTCGCCGCGGACCCGAACGACTTCCAGGTGCTGCGCGCCTTCGGACAGCATTCGGTGGCGCGCGGCAACTTCAAGCGCGCGGCCACCCTCTTCACCGAGGCGCTGCGGGTGAATCCCGGGGACGAAGCGCTTCCCACCTTCATCGCGCAGGCCGAGCTGCTGCAGGGAAACTGGCCGGCGGCCTGGGCGGCCTACCGGCATCGCGAGACGCGCCGCCATTTCGAGCAGGCCATCGCCGCCGCCGGCGCCACCTACCGGCCGCCCGCGCTCTCGCAGCTGCAGGGCCGCGACGTGTGCCTCGTGGCCGAACAGGGCCTGGGCGACATCCTCTTCTTCCTGCGCTGGGCGCCGGCCATATCGCGCGCGGGCGCACGCCTGCACTTCGTCGGCCCGCAGGCCCTGCTGCCCCTGGTCGACCGCACCGGCCTTTTTGTTTCGGTGCACGCGTTCGGGGACGCGCGCGCCCCCGCCGCGATCCCGGTGCTGATCGCAGACCTGCCGGCCATCACCGGGGGCGATCCGCTCGCCGCTGCGGAGTTGAAGATCGCACCGCTTCCCGAACGCGTCACGCACTGGCGAGGAAAGCTGCAGCAGGCGGGCGCGCGGCCCTGGGTGGGCGTGACGTGGCGCGCCGGGCTCGCGCCCGCGGATTCGCCCCTGGCGCTTCACAAGGCGATCCCCCTCGAGGAATTGCTGGGCGCGGTGCGCCCTCTCGGCGGCACCGTGGTGGCGCTTCAGCGCAACCCCACCACGCAGGAGCTGGAGGCGGGCACCCGCATGCTGGGCCGCCCGCTGCACGATTTCTCGGCCGCCAACAACGACCTCGAAGACGCGCTGGCGCTGGTTTCTCTCCTCGACCGGCACGTGGGCGTGAGCAACACCAACATGCACCTGGCCGCCGCGGCCGGTGCAACCGCCGATGTCCTGGTGCCCTTCCCGCCGGAATGGCGCTGGCGCATCGAGGCTGCTAAAACTGGTAAACAGAAAGCTTCTTCAGCAACGCCAAGATTTACAAACAACAATTTGGTTGAATCGACGGTTGCTACAGGGAACAATTGCAATTGTGTGAGCAC
>JBBREI010000036.1:0-23048 GCA_038203035.1 Burkholderiales bacterium | reverse complement strand
CACGATCTCGTCGATGCGGTTGATGAACTCGGGGCGGAAGTGCTGCTTGACCTCACCCATCACCGCCAGCTTTACCACCTGGTAGTCGTTGCCGGCCATCTGCTGGATCATCTGTGAGCCGAGGTTGGAGGTCATCACGATCACCGTGTTCTTGAAGTTCACGGTGCGCCCTTGCCCATCCGTCATGCGGCCGTCGTCGAGCACCTGCAGCAAGACATTGAAGACATCCGGGTGCGCCTTTTCGATTTCGTCGAGCAGGATCACGCAATACGGCTTGCGACGGACGATTTCGGTGAGATGTCCGCCCTCCTCGTATCCCACGTATCCCGGAGGCGCGCCAATCAGGCGAGCGACGGAATGTTTCTCCATGTATTCGCTCATGTCGATGCGCACGAGGTGGTCCTGCGAATCGAACAGGAATTCCGCGAGCGCTTTCGAAAGCTCGGTCTTGCCGACACCCGTGGGGCCGAGGAAGAGGAACGAGCCGTACGGGCGGTTGGGGTCCGACAAACCCGCACGCGAACGGCGGATGGCTTCGGACACAAGGCGCACGGCTTCGTCCTGGCCCACGACTCGCTGGTGCAGGCGGTCTTCCATGTGCAGGAGCTTCTCGCGCTCGCCGGTCATCATCTTGCTCACCGGAATTCCCGTTGAGCGCGAAACGACCTCGGCGATTTCTTCCACGCCCACCTGAGTGCGCAGCAGCTTGTTGGACGTATCACCCGCGGGCGCGTCCTCGGCTTCCTTCAGCTGTTTCTCGAAGGCGGGGATGGTGCCGTACTGCAGCTCGCTCATCTTGTTCCAGTCGCCCTTGCGCTTGGCCTCGTCCATCTCCTGCTTGGCCTTTTCCAGCGCCTCCTTGATGTGGGCGGAGCCCTGCACGCGCGCCTTCTCGGCCTTCCACACTTCCTCGAGGTCAGCGTATTCCTTCTCCAGGCGCTTCATCTCTTCACGGATCAGGCCCACGCGCTTGCGGGACGCATCGTCCTTCTCCTTCGCCACGGCCACCTCTTCGATGCGCAGCTGGATCAGGCGCCGGTCGAGGCGGTCCATCACTTCGGGCTTGGAGTCGATCTCCATCTTGATGCGTGAGGCGGCCTCGTCGATCAGGTCGATGGCCTTGTCGGGCAGGAAGCGGTCCGTCACGTAGCGGTTGGAAAGCTCGGCCGCGGCGACAATCGCCGGGTCCGTGATCACCACGCCATGGTGGACTTCGTATTTCTCCTTCAGGCCACGCAGGATGGCGATGGTGTCTTCCACCGAGGGCTCGTTGACAAGCACCTTCTGGAAGCGGCGCTCCAGCGCGGCATCCTTCTCGATGTATTTGCGGTATTCGTCGAGCGTCGTGGCACCCACGCAATGCAGCTCACCACGCGCCAGCGCGGGCTTGAGCATGTTGCCGGCATCCATCGCGCCTTCCGCCTTGCCGGCGCCCACCATGGTGTGCAGCTCGTCGATGAAGACGATGGTCTGGCCTTCGTCCTTGGCGAGGTCCTTCAACACGTTCTTGAGGCGCTCCTCGAATTCGCCGCGGTACTTGGCGCCCGCGATGAGAAGCCCCATGTCGAGCGACAACACGCGCTTGCCCTTCAAGCCCTCAGGCACTTCGTCGTTGACGATGCGCTGGGCGAGACCTTCGATGATTGCGGTCTTGCCCACGCCGGGTTCGCCGATCAGCACCGGGTTGTTCTTGGTGCGACGCTGCAGCACCTGGATCACGCGGCGGATTTCTTCATCGCGGCCGATCACGGGGTCGAGCTTGCCTTCCCGCGCGCGCTCGGTGAGGTCGATGGTGTATTTCTTGAGCGAATCGCGCTGGCCTTCGGCTTCCGCGTCATGCACGGTTTCGTTGCCCCGCACGGCACGCACGGCTTCATCGAGCGAGACGGCGTTCACTCCCGCCTGCTTGAGGATGCGGCCGGCCTCGCCCTTGTCCTTGGCGGCGGCAAGCAGGAACAACTCGGAGGCGATGAATTGATCGCCGCGCTTGGTGGCTTCCTTGTCCGTCACGTTCAGCAGGTTGTTGAGGTCGCGCGAGATGCTCATCTCGCCGGCCTGCCCCTCGACCTTGGGCGCGCGGGCAATGGATTCTTCCAGCGCCTTGCGCAGCGGCTGAACGTTGGCCCCGGCGCGCTGCAGCAGGGAAGTTGTTCCGCCGTCAACCTGGTTGAGGAGCGCCAGCAGCAGGTGCTGGGGTTCGATGAATCCGCTGTCCGCAGCGAGCGCCAGGCTTTGCGCGTCGGCCAGGGCCTGTTGGAACTTGGTGGTCAGCTTGTCGATACGCATGGTGCGGTCCCTTTCGGGGAAACTGGTCTGGTTGACAGCTACTTTGGCCCGGAGTGCAGCGTTTTCAAGGGTTTGTCATCCCAGCGAAGGCGGCGATCCAGGCCGGGCGCCCGAGCGGCGGGGCTGGATTCCCGTCTCCGCGGGAATGAACAACCGCATGACCAGTTTCCCCCCCGTTCCTCGCCGGCCCTTTGCGCTACCTCAAGCAGGGCCAAGGCTCGACATTCCACGGGTAGAATTCAGGTTCCCACTCGCATCGTTTCCATGTCAGACCCCCGCCACCTCCTCGAAGAAGCCGTCACCCTCGACGTCACCCGCGCGCTTGCCGAAGACGTGGGCGCTGGCGATCTGACCGCCCGCCTGGTGCCCGAAGACCGGCCCGCGCGCGCGCGCCTGCTCACGCGCCAGAGCGGGGTCCTCTGCGGCACCGAATGGTTCACCCGCACCTTTGAAGAACTGGATCCCGACTGCGAGATCTTCTGGCACCACCAGGACGGCGAGGCGATTGTGGCCGGCTCCTCGGTCTGCGAGATCGAAGGCCGCGCCCGCCCCATGTTGACGGCCGAACGCACCGCGATGAATTTCGTGCAGCTGCTCTCGGGCGTTGCCACCAAGGCGCGCATCTTCGTGAACGCGGTGGAAGGCACGGGCGCCCGCATCTACGACACCCGCAAGACGCTGCCGGGCCTGCGCGTGGCGCAGAAATACGCGGTGCGCGTGGGTGGGGCGGAAAACCACCGCATGGGCCTCTTTGATGGCGTCCTGATCAAGGAAAACCACATCCTGGCCGCCGGCGGCGTGCGCAAGGCGGTAGAAGGCGCGCTGCGCGACGTGCCCCAGGGCACGATGTTGCAGGTGGAGGTGGAAACGCTTGAACAGCTGCACGAGGCGATCCAGAGCGGCGCCAAACTGATCCTGCTGGACAATTTCGACCTCGCCCGCATGCGCGAAGCGGTGCAGGCCACCGGTGGTCGCGCCGAACTGGAAGCCTCCGGCGGGGTCAACCTCAGGAGCGTCCGCGCCATCGCGGAAACGGGGGTGCACCGCATCTCCGTCGGCTCGCTCACCAAGGATGTGGAGGCGCTGGATCTCTCCTTGCGTTTCCTGCACCACTGACCAAAAGGAATGGATTACATGGCACGTCTGGTTGCACTGATTGTTGCATCCCTTCTGCTGGCCGGTTGCGCCACCACGGGCGATACCAACCCGCGCGATCCCTGGGAGGGATTCAACCGCAAGTCGTACGCCCTCAACGACGCCGTGGACCGCACCGTGCTCAAGCCCGTGGCCCAGGGCTACGTGAAGGTTGTGCCCGGCTTCGCGCGCGAGGGTGTCACCAACTTCTTCGGCAACCTCAACGACGTGGGCACGGGCCTGAACAACGTGCTCCAGGGCAAGCCGAAGGAAGGCGCCTCGGACCTCGGCCGCTTCGTCGTGAACACGGTGTTCGGCGTTTTCGGGCTGTGGGACATCGCCACGCCGCTGGGGCTGGAGAAACATGACGAAGACTTCGGCCAGACGCTCGGTGTCTGGGGCGTGCCTTCCGGGCCCTACCTCGTCATCCCGTTCATGGGCCCGTCCAGCGCGCGTGATGCCCCGGCAAAGGCGGTTGATCCCAGCTGGTCCTACAGCAACATCGACAGCAGCTGGAAATACTGGACGATCTGGACGCTCGAAAAAATCAATTTGCGCGCGGGGCTGTTGAAGGCGGAAAGCACGCTGGATGCCGCGGCGCTGGACCGCTACACCTTCATCCGCGACGCCTGGGTGCAACGGCGCCGCAGCATGGTCTACGACGGCAATCCGCCGAGGGTCAAGGAAGAGGATTGAGCCTCGGGCACAAGCTCACGATTGTGCTGGTGGCGTTTGTCGCCATCCTGGTGACCGTGATCTGCGTGGCCTTTCGCGAACGGCGTCTGGGCAAGTCCCTCGCCGCCGACGACATCCACGGCCAGCAGGCTTCCGATGGGCGCGTGCTGGCGGTGATTTTCTCCGCCATCTTCGGCGGCATGGTGCTCACCCTGCTCGCCGCCTGGATCGTATTTCTATAGGCGGTTGGGCTCGGCCTACTTCGCGCGGCGTCCGATGGCCCAGGCGACGATCCCGATGGTGATGCCGATCCCCAGCAGCGACAAAAGCGCGATGCTGCGCCAATCCGTCGGCACGGCGGCTTCGCGCGTGGAGCCGGCGAAGGTCAGGGCGTCGATATCGTCGGGCAGGTTGCCGACGTTGGCGACCGCCCCGCTGGCGGCATTGATCGCCACCAGGCGTGTGGCGGCGGGCGATCCGCCGTTGGAATTGACGGCCAGCAGCATGCCCGAAGGCGTGAACGTCATCGAGTTGATCGAGCTCTCGAACGGCGCCCCGGTCATCTGGGGGCCCGCGGTAACCGCCCCCGTGGCGATGTCCACCATATCCAGGGTGCCGGTGGCGCCGCTGGGTGTGACGTAGGCACTGTTCGACTCGTTGATAGCCAACCCGGCCGGGGGGCCCGCCGCGCGCGGCTGGCCGATCGGCGTGACGGCTCCGGTCTCGGTGTTGACGGCGCCCAGCTGGCTGGTGCCCGGAAGCCAGATGTAGAGGATCCCCGCGCGGCTGAAGGCGATGTCGGAACCCGCCGCGCTCAGCGGCCCGACAATGCTGGCGTTGCCGGTGGCCGGATCGATGCTCACCAGGGAAAGCGGGTTGCTGCGCGACATCGGCGAGGTGATGCCGTAGAAGACCCCGGTGGCCGGGTGCGACGCCAGCCCCGTCACCCCCAGGGGCAGGCTGGCGTTCACGCGTATCGGCGCAAGGAACGTGGCCGAGCCCGTGGCCAGGGTAACGGCATAGAGGCTGCCGCCGATGGTATCCACACCACCTTCGGCGATGTTGCGAACGCTGGCCGCATAAAGTTTTTGAGCGACCGACGCTGCGGGCGCCAAAAGGCAGGCCAGCAGCAGCGCGACCGTCCCCCGTGTGCGCAAGTGCATTTCCAATCCTCCGGCTCCCTCGTTGCTTCCGGGGCCGCTGCGGGGATCTTACTTGCCGATGCAGCGCGCGGCAAACCTCATTGCGCGGCAGGTTCCGGAAGCCACAGCCTGCGGGCCAGCACCAGCCACAATGCCACCGGGCCCAGGGTCGGCAACAGCAGGGTCCCGACCTGATATCCCAGCGCCACGCCCTCACGAGTGCCGATCCCCCAGCCCAGGAATGGCTGCAGGCCGGGCGTGGCACCGAGCTGCTTCAGGGCGTCGAACGCAATGCCCAGCGCGGGCAGGACGACCAGCAACACGGAGCAAATCAGGATCGCCACGGAATCGCGCGATTCCCTCGCCGCCAGCGCAAGCGCCAGGAAAAGCGCGATGCCGTAGGTGAATTTGGCCGCGCCCACCTCCACATCCGCGGCCACCCGCGGCGTGACGCCGGGGCGGTACGGCGCCTCCAGCTTGACGGTGTAGTGGATGTCGCGCCCTTGCTGCTGCATCGCGACCGAGCCGCCGGAGATCACCCTCACGATGGGTGTGGCCGCCACGCCCGGGACCCAGGTCAGCGGCGTGCCCGCGAAATACCACGCGGCCAGGAATATCGGCAACATCAGCAACGCGCGGCCCGCGACCAGGAAGACCTGGCGGCGCGCGAGGTCCCTCATGCCGCGGCTGCCGGTTGCGCGGGCGGCGGCAGTGGGGGCTCCTGCGGCCGCGGAATCGCGCGGATCCACAGCAGCCAGACGATCAGCGCGTCGAGCATGATGAGGCTCTGCCAGATGTAGAGGTGCGCCCATTCGAACCACTGCGCATCCCACTGCCCGAGGTAGAAGAGGCTCACGATGCGCACGAGGTTCAGCGCCTGGATCGCCACGGCGCCGATGGCCAGGCCGATGACCTTGAGCTTCCACGGCGCCGGGAAGGCCAGGATGCCGGCCAGGAGCACCAGCATCGCCTCCACGCCGTTGCAGCCCGCCTCGATGGTCACGCCGAAACCGGTCTTGCGGCTGAAGAGGCTCTTGCCCGCGGAATAGGCATCGCCGTCGAAGGCGCGGATGAGGCCCGCGCTGGCGTCGGCCACGAGCCCCGTCCACGGCACCACGAGGGCCTGGCCGGGAGGGGTGAGCTCGAAGGCGAAGAGCCCGACGAGGATGACAACAAAAAGGATCGCGAAGCGGCGCATCGGTGACCTATATTCTAGCCATGGGCGGCGATGAACGCCTTCACCGCCTCGGCATCGGGCTTCATCACCTCGAAGCGCTGCGGAAGCTTCTCGATGCCCTCGAATCCCGCGGGGCGCGGCGCGTGTTCTCCCAGCGCCTCGACGATGATGTCGTCGAACTTCGCCGGCAGCGCGGTTTCCAGGCAGATCATCGGCGTGCGCGCATCGCGGATGCGCAGGCCGATCTTGATGCCGTCGGCGGTGTGCGGATCCACCACGCGGCCGTATTTCGCCTTCACCATGCGGATGGTTGCGATGCGGTCGTCGTGTGTGCTGCGCCCGCTGGCGAAGCCCGAATCCTCGTCGATGCGTTCCCACGCGTCGTCGGTGGACAGGTCGAAGCCGCCCTCTTCGTCCACCTGGTCCCACAACGCGGCCACCCTGGCGCCGTCCTGGTTCACGTTGTCCCAGATGAAGCGCTCGAAATTGGACGCCTTGGAAATGTCCATGGAGGGGCTGGAGGTCTCATGCGTATCGGCCGCGGCGCGCGGGCGATAGCGGCCGGTGCGGAAGAATTCGTCGAGCACGTCGTTTTCGTTGGTGGCCAGCACCAGGCGCTTGATCGGCAGGCCCATGCGCCTGGCGACCCATCCCGCGAAGATGTTGCCGAAGTTGCCCGAAGGCACCGCGAAGGAGACCTGCTGGTCGTTGGAGCTGGTCGCCGCGAAGTAGCCCTTGAAGTAGTAGACCACCTGCGCCGCCACCCGGCCCCAGTTGATGGAGTTCACCGCGCCGATCGAGTGCTTCGCCTTGAAGGACGCGTCGGCGTTGACCGCCTTCACCACGTCCTGGCACTCGTCGAAGGTGCCCTCGATGGCGATGTTGAAGATGTTGGCGTCCTGGAGGGAAAACATCTGGGCGCGCTGGAAGGCGCTCATGCGCCCGTGGGGCGAAAGCATGAAGACCTTGACGCGCCCCTTGCCGCGCAGCGCGTATTCGGCCGCCGACCCGGTGTCGCCGCTGGTTGCGCCCAGGATGTTGATGCTGCGGCCCTGCTTTTCCAGCACGCTTTCGAAAAGCGGCCCCAGCAGCTGCATCGCGATGTCCTTGAACGCAAGCGTGGGGCCGTTGGAAAGGCGCAGCAGGTAAAGGTTGGGTTCCAGCGTTTCCAGCGGGGTGACCTCGGGCGTGCCGAAAACAGCCGCCGAGTAGACACGGTGCGTGATGGCCTTGAGCTCGGCTCCGGGGAAATCGTCGGCGAAGAAACGCAGGATCTCGAAGGCCAGCTGCGGATACGGCAGGTCGCGCATCGCATCCAGCTTGGACCGCATGATTCGCGGCCACTGCTCCGGCACCATCAGGCCGCCGTCGGGGCCCAACCCTTCCAGCAGGATCTGCGTGAAGGTCTGTCCGGCCGAATGGCCGCGCGTGCTGACGTACCTCATCTCAGAGGCCCATCCGGAACATCGCGGATTCGTGCGCGCTGTCGATGGCGTCCAGGACGCAGTCGCGGGCCTCGATCAGGTTGGCCTTCGAAAGCTCGGCCAGCCTCTTGCCGACCAGCGGCGGGTTTTCGCGGCGGCTCATGCGCATGCCGATTTCCTGGCGCGAGACGCGCAGCGGCCTGCCCTCCGCCACCGTGACACGCAACGAGGCGAAGCAGCCCGACACCTTGCCCTGGCTCCAGCTGCCGTAGCCGCCGTAGACGTCGAGGCTGCCGCTGTATTGCGTGGGCAGCCTGGATGGGGTGACGATCACCACCAGGTCGAGCTTTTCTCTGGCGACAAACTCTTCGAGTGCCGCGCGGGCGCCGGCGAGATCCAGCGGCTGCGTGGGCGTGCCGGCCCGGAAGCCCGCCAGGGCCTTGAACGCCGCGCGTTGCCCGGGCCCCGGAAGGACCGGTTGATAGCCGCGCGCCACCATGCGGCGGCTGACGACCGTTTCCGAATAGAAGTCGGTCTCCCAGCCCTGGGCCGGTTCCACGGACTGCACGCTTGTGGCGGGGGTGTCTGCGCGGAACACGAATTCAGGGCTCTCGCCCAGCAGCGCGATGATTCCGGCGCGTTTGCTTCCGGCAGGCGCGTGGCCCTCCGCGGTGGCAGTGCCGGCAGGCGCCGCACAACCCGCGGCCAGCAGGCCCAGCGCCAGCGGCAGCACGCAAGCGGCCCCGGCCAGCACGCGCGCGGCGATCGCGATCAAAGCAGCTCTTCCAGCCGGATCCTGACCACCGGCGATGGAATCGTGGCCAGCGCCTCGATGCGGCGCAACGCCGCATTGATGTTCTTCTCCACCGTGGAGTGGGTGAGGATCACGACGTCCACCTGGTCCTCGCCCTCCCCCGCCTCCTTCTGCACGATGGCGTCGATCGAGATGGACAGGTCGGCGCAGATGCGCGTGACATCCGCGAGCACCCCCGGACGGTCGAGCGCGCGCAGGCGCAGGTAGTAGCCGGCCTCGGTGTCTTCCATCGGCAGCACCGGTTCGCTCGACAGCTGGTCGGGCTGGAACGCAAGGTGCGGCACGCGCTGTTCCGGATCCGCGGTGGCCATGCGCGTGACGTCGACCAGGTCCGCGACCACCGCGCTCGCCGTGGCCTCGGCGCCCGCGCCGCGGCCGTAGTACAGCGTGTGGCCGACGGCATCCCCCTTCACCAGCACCGCGTTCATCACGCCTTCCACATTGGCGATCAGGCGCTTCGCCGGGATCAGCGTCGGGTGCACGCGCAGCTCGATGCCCTTCTTCACCCGCCGCGCGATGCCCAGCAGCTTGATGCGGTATCCCAGGCCTTCGGCGTACTTGATGTCGATCGCGGTGAGGTTGCTGATGCCCTCGGTGTAGACCTTGTCGAACTGCATCGGGATGCCGAAGGCGATCGCGGCGAGGATGGCGAGCTTGTGCCCGGCATCGATCCCTTCCACGTCGAAGGCGGGATCGGGTTCCGCATATCCGAGGCGCTGCGCCTGCGCCAGCACCATGTCGAAGGGAAGGCCCTTGTCGCGCATTTCCGAGAGGATGTAGTTGCAGGTGCCGTTGATGATCCCGGCGATCCATTCGATGCGGTTGGCCGAAAGCCCCTCGCGGATCGCCTTGATGATCGGGATGCCGCCGGCCACCGACGCCTCGAAGGCCACCATCACGCCCTTTTTCTGCGCCGCCGCGAAGATCTCGGTGCCGTGTTTGGCCAGCAGCGCCTTGTTGGCGGTGACGACGTGTTTGCCGTTTTCGATCGCCTCGAGCACCAGCGCCCTGGCCACCGTGTCCCCGCCTATGAGCTCCACCACGATGTCGATGTCGGGACGCGAGACGATCTCGCGCGCCGTGGGGACGATCTCGATGCCGTCCAGGGAAACCGGACGTTTCTTGGCCGGGTCGCGCGCGCTGGCGACCTTGATCACGATGTCGCGGCCCGCGCGCCGAGCGATCTCGCCGCGGTTGCGCCGCAGCACCTCGATGGTCCCGCCGCCCACAGTGCCCAGCCCGAGGAGACCCACCTGGATCGGCTTCATGGCGTTACTTGATGCCGTCCTTGCGGAACATGTCCTTGATCCCGCGCACGGCCTGGCGCAGGCGGCTTTCGTTTTCGATCAGCGCGAAACGCACGTGGTCGTCGCCGTAGTCGCCGAAGCCGATGCCCGGGGAGACCGCGACCTTGGCTTCGCGCAGCAGCTTCTTGGCGAATTCGATCGAGCCCATCTCGCGGTAGTGATCCGGGATCTTCGCCCAGATGTACATGCTGGCCTTCGGCTTTTCCACCATCCAGCCGGCGTCGTGCAGGCCCTTGACCATCACGTCACGGCGCTTTTCGTATTTGGCACGGATCTCTTCGACACATTCCTGCGGGCCTTCCAGCGCGGCGACCGCGGCCACCTGCAACGGGGTGAACGTGCCGTAGTCGTGGTAGCTCTTGAGGCGCGCCAGGGCATTGACGAGTTCCGCGTTGCCCACCATGAAGCCGATGCGCCAGCCCGCCATGTTGTAGCTCTTGGACATGGTGAAGAATTCCACCGCCACATCGCGCGCGCCCGGCACCTGCATGATCGAAGGCGCCTTCCAGCCGTCGAACGTGATGTCGGCGTACGCCAGGTCGTGCACCACGAGGATGCCGTGCTGCTTGGCGAGCTTGACCACCTTTTCGAAGAAATCGAGCTCGACACACATCGCCGTCGGGTTCGACGGGAAGCCGATGATCATCATCTTCGGCTTGGGGAAGAGCTCGCTGATGGCGCGTTCGGCCTCGGCAAAGAAATCCACTCCCGGTGTCATGCGCACCGAGCGGATGTCCGCGCCGGCGATGATGGCGCCGTAGATGTGGATCGGATAGCTGGGGTTGGGAACCAGCACGGTGTCGCCGCGGTCCAGGGTGGCGAGCATCAGGTGGGCCAGGCCCTCCTTGGAGCCGATGGTGACGATCGCCTCGCGGTCCATGTCGAGATCCACGTCCCAGCGGCGCTTGTACCACTGGCAGATGGCGCGGCGCAGCTTCGGGATGCCCTTGGAGACCGAGTAGCCGTGGGTGTCGTCACGCTGGGCGACTTCCACCAGCTTGTCGACGATGTGGCGCGGCGTGGGCCCGTCGGGGTTGCCCATCGACAGGTCGATGATGTCCTCGCCGGCCCGGCGCGCGGCCATCTTCAACTCGTTGGTGATGTTGAAGACGTACGGAGGCAGGCGCTTGATGCGCGAGAACTCCGGGACCACGGGCTTGGAGGTGTCGTTCAGGTTCATGGTGATGCCGGCTCGCTGATGGACTATGATTTTAGCAGGAGGGACCCGTTTGAAATTCGACCAGGAGCAGTCCGAGGGCAAGAACGTCTTCTCCGGATACGGGGATGGCTACGTGGAGGTGAACCGCGCCCGCTACAACGCGAGCCTGCTGGTGAGCGGGGACCGGTTGGTGGTCGACTGGCCGGCGGGGTCCGTCGACACGCTGGGGGCCGACCACCTGGCGGCGATCCTCGAGCTCAAGCCCGAGATCGTCCTGCTGGGCTCCGGCAGGTCCTTCCGGTTCCCGGAGCCATCGAAGCTGGCACCCCTGCACCAGGCGCGCATCGGGGTGGAGGTGATGGACACGCCCGCGGCGTGCCGCACCTACAACATCCTGCTGGGAGAGGGCCGCGGCGTGGTCGCGGCCCTGATCGTCGACTAGCGGCCCGCCTTCACCGGCTGGCCACTCACCACGTCGAAGGCTTCGCCCGTTCCCAGGTTGATGCGGTAGAACTCGCGAATCACGTTGCCCATGAAGCCGATCTCGACGATGGAGACATCCTTGAACTGGGTGTCCATGCCGTTGGGCAGGACCGCGTTCATCTCGTCGGCGAAGGTCTTCATCTCCGCCTTCAGCCGATCGTCGTAGGGCGTCATGCTGTACATCAGCGTGTTGTGCGGGTTGTGCGAGGCGGTTTCCTTGCCGTCTTTCATCACGTTCACACCGCTCACCCCCACGGTTTTCACCAGGTCTTTCGCGGCATCACCCATCTTCGCGTATACCGGGCCCGTGACACGCGGCAGCGGGCCATCACGCAGCGGGACAAGCGCGGCCGTGGCCACGGTATTGAACTTCATCATCTCGGTGTAGCCCTGCCCGGTCTTCACGACGCCCAGGTCGAACCACCACGGGTGCCCCGCGCCGGTTGCGGCCTCGGTGTTGTAGAAGTTCTTGAGCGTGAGGGTCAGCACCGGCGGGGCCTTCGGGAAAGCCGCCAGCATCTTCTTCGGGGTCGTGGGGTCGGCGCTATGGAGGTGCATGACCGTCACGTGCTGCAAGTTGAAGGTGCGAGCTTCGGCGCCGAGTCCCAGCTTCACCAGGCGCTCGCGCAGCGGGGGATAGACCTTGTTGTTGAGGACGTCGGTCACGTCCTTGGGAAGGCGATAGACCACGCCGTAGGTGGCGACGTGGGCGCGAAACTCCGGCTTGCCGATGGAGCTGTTGTCGATTCCCTGCGCTGATGCGGCGGCTGCGAAACCGACGGTGAGGCCGAGCACTGCCTTGCGGATTGCGGACATGTCGATCGACTCCCTGCGTTGTTGGTTGTGGACGGGACCGTACAGTATGCAAGTTTTGTGTCAGTTTCGCGTTAGCGTTGCAGCCCCAGCCACGCGGCCATGTCGCGCGCGTCGCGCTCGGTGACGCCCAGGTCCGGCATCGCGCCGTCCGGCTTGTATTTCCGCGGCTCGCGCAGGAAGGCGACGAGGTTGGCCGGCGTGTTCGGCAGGTGCCCGCCGATGATCTTGCGTGCGCCCAGGTGCGCGAGCGACGGGCCCACGGGCGCATTGGCGCCCACGATGCCCGGAATGGTGTGGCACGTGACGCACGAATATTGCTGGATCGCGAGGCGGCCACGCTCCGGGTCGACGGGGTGTGCCCCTTCGGCCGCCGGTGACGCATCACCCTTCATCGCGGCGTAGTCCGCGGCGGAAAGTTTCGGCAGCCGCTTCACGAAAGCGACCGTGGCCCACAGGTCCTCATCCGGCATCCGGAATTCCCATGCAGGCATGCCGGACATCTTGAGCCCGTGGCGCACCACCCAGTAGATGTCCCGCGCGGGCCACAGCTCGCCCGTAGCGACGAGGTTCGCGGCCGCGGGCGCAAAGCCGAGGGCGAACGCCTGGGGCGCGATGCCGGGCGCGCCGTGGCACTGGGCACAATGCTCCTCGAAGCGCGCACGGCCCCGGGCGATCAACGCGGCGTCCTCGAGCGGGGGGACCACGATGTCTTTCGCGCGGGCCTTCACGGAGCGCTTCATCGCCACGTCGAGAACGTGATAGGTGGGGGCCAGGTGCTGCTCCAGGGCAGAGACGTCGTAGACGCCCGAATAGATGAGCCCCGCCATCGCGACGACCCCCGCCACGAGCAGCGCGCCGATGACGACGAGCGCCTTCTTCATCGCAGGCTCCGCAGGTATGCCGCCATCTCGCGCGCATGGACCTCGCCCACGCCGAGGTCAGGCATCGCAGTGCGGGGATCGACCGACCGCGGGTCGCGGATGAATCGCACCAGGTTGTCGTTGTTGTTCGGCAGGATGCCGGCAATGTAGGTGCGCGCGCCGAACTTCTCGAGGCTCGGGCCCACGTCGCCCACGGCGTCGGCGACCTCGGGGATGCGGTGGCAGCTTCCGCAGCCGAACTGGCGCAGCAGCAGGCGCGCCTTGTCCTTCTGCGCGTCGGCTGCAGGAGCCGGGATCGACATGGCCAGCGCCAGGATCAGCCACGCCCTCATGGCTGCGGCTCCAGCAGGCGGTTGAATGCCAGCAGGCCCGCCATCACCAGCGCGTAACCCGCCGGCACCCACATGATGAGCCCGCCCAGTTGCTGCTGCTCGATTTCGGCGCCGGCGTAGATCGGCGACGGCGCGAACGTGATCAACGCCGCGATGGCGCCCATGTGGATGAAGGTGGTGAGCACGTAGAGCGCGGCAGTGCCGGCACGCACACGCCTGAAAACGGTCCACCAGAAAAGCATGGCGGTAAAGAAGAAACATGCGTGCTGCAGGGCGTGCACCGCATCGGATTGCCTTCCCGCATCGAAGAGCCGCGGCACGTGCCATACCCACAGCGCCAGGCCATGCAGCGCCCACGCGGCTATCGGCGGTGTGCGCAGCGGCCACGCCGCCAGGCGCACCCACGCCCGCGGCAACACCGCGGCGATCGCCGTGAACGGCCGCCCGACGATGAGCAGCGGCGGCGCCACGATCATCAGCAGCTCGTGCTGGACCATGTGGAGCGCGAACGAGTCCACGGCCGCGTGGCCGAGCGGCGAGACCAGCGCGGTGACCAGCGCCGCGAGGCCGATCGTGAAGGCTGCCGCCGAGCGCGCCGGCAGCGGTGCGCGCTTGCCCAGGGCCAGCGCGTAGATCGCCGCCGCTGCCGCGATGGCGAATCCGGCCACCACGCTCCAGGGATCGACGCCCTCGCCGCCATGGGCATGGGCCACGGCGGGCAGCAGCATCGCCAGGGTTGCGATCAGGCGCATGGCGGCACCAGCAGCAACGGCATCGACTCCAACAGGATCGCGAGCAGCGCGGCCGCGGCAAGGCCCTTCGACAGCCAGCGCTCGAAGGCGCGCGCGTCCTTCCAGGCGGCGAACAGGATCGCCGCGCAGGCGCCCGCGGCGGCAAGCGTCGCGATGGTCACCAGCCACGGGACCACACCCGCGGCGCCGCGCGCACACGCCAGGGCCGTGAACCCGTAGATCGTGGCGAAATGCAGCACCCAGACGAAACCGCCCGAGGTGACGCGCAACACCGTGGTGGCGAAGGGGCCCGGCCTCATCCCGCCATCCTCGGGAATCCGTGCACCAGCAGCAGCCCCAGCAGGGTCTGGGCCACGGTGTAGTGGACGAAGAGGCGCGCGTTGTCGAAGCTCACGCGCCGCACCGCGTCGACCTGCCCGCTCGCGGCGCGGACGATGCAGAAGAGCGTGAGCAGGGCGCAGACCGCGGCGAAGAATCCCGCGATGGCGGCGAACAGGTGGACCATGGCCGCGTACCCGGAGGCGCGAGGCGAGAGGGCGTGGTGCGCCGCGACCTCCACGCCGACGCCCGCGACGAGCAGCACAACCGCCGAGGCCAGGGCGGCCAGGAGCCATCCGCGCCGTCCCGCCTCGAGCGCCCGCCCGGCGGCGGAGAAGGCGACACTCGCCAGGACCACCAGCGTGGCGGCCGCCACCGGATACCCCACGGACGGCAGCAGCGCCGCATCCGGCCAGGTGCGCGGCGCAACCGTCCAGAGGTAGAGATACGAAAACACCGCCGCGCCGTACATCGACGCAGCCACCATCGTCAGCACCACCACCGCCCACCAGGACGTCGACTGCGGCCCGCTCATGTAGGTCGGCACCGTGATCCCGCCGCCGATGTCCACCGGCGCCACGGGCGCCGGGTCCAGCGCCCAGGCCCACGCCAGCATCGCCCCGATGGCGACGACGCCGCAGGCCACCGCCGGCACCACGAACTTGCCCGTGAGCAGCAGGAAAAACGCCGCGGTGAAGACCGCGGCCACAAACGGCGTCCAGTCGGGAGGCGGCATGCGCAGGATGTATTGCGGCTTGCCGTCGAGGGGTGCGGTCACCAGCGCCTCGCGCCCGCCGGTGGGCGCACCGGGAAGGTAGTAGTGCCCCTCCTCCACGTTCCTGGCGAGCTCGGGGTCGTCCCATAACGGCTGGTGGCTGCCGACGATGGGGATGCTGCGGTTGGAATAGTGGCCACTCGGCAGCCATTCGAGCGTGCCCGCGCCCCACACGTTGCCGGCCTTTTCGCCCGCAGGACGGAAGCGGCGCGCGAAATCGACCACAAAAAGCGCAACACCCGCCGCGAACACGAAGGCGCCCACGGTGGACACCATGTTGAGCATGTCCCAGCCGTAGCCCGCGGCATAGGTGTGCACCCGCCGAGGCATGCCGGCAAGCCCGGTGATGTGCATCGGGAAAAACGCCACGTTGAAGCCCACGAACATGAGGCCGAAGACCCAGCGGCCGACGCGCTCCGACAGCGCGTTGCGGCTGAGTGCCGGGATCCAGTAGTAGAGCGCCCCGAAAAGCGGAAACACCATCCCGCCCACGAGCACGTAATGCAGGTGCGCGACCACGAAGTAGGTGTCATGCGCCTGGAAATCGAACGGAACCGCGGCCAGCATCACGCCCGTGAGCCCGCCCAGCACGAAGATGAATAGGAACCCGAGGACAAAAAGCGTCGGCGTCGTGAGCCGCGGCTTGCGCGCCGAGAGGGTGGCGATCCATGCGAACACCTGGATGCCCGCCGGCACCGAGACCGCCATGCTGGCCGCGGCGAAAAAAGCCAGCGACAGCCGCGGAATGCCGGTGGTGAACATGTGGTGCACCCACAGCCCGAAGCTGAGGAAGCCGGTGGCCACGAGCGCCAGCACCACCAGGCGATACCCCACGAGCGGCGTGCGTACCATCGTCGGCACGATCATCGAGACCATGCCCGCGGCCGGCAGGAAGATGATGTAGACCTCCGGGTGGCCGAAGAACCAGAAGAGGTGCTGCCACAACAAGGGGTCCCCGCCGCGGGTCGCGTCGAAGAACGGCCAGGTGAAGGCGCGCTCCAGCTCCAGCAGCGTGGTCGCCAGGATCACCGCCGGGAAGGCGAACACCACCATCGCCGCGAAGGTGAGCATCGCCCAGGCGAAAACCGGCATGCGGCCCAGCGTCATGCCAGGCGCGCGCGTGCGCAGCACACCCACGATGATCTCCACGGCGCCGGCGATGGCGGAGATCTCGATGAAGCCGATCCCCAGCAGCCACATGTCCTCGTTCACGCCCGGCGAGTAACGCGCGCTGGTGAGCGGCGGGTTCATGAACCAGCCGCCGGTGGGCGCGAGGCCCACGAAGATGCTGCAGAAAAACACCAGGCCGCCGACCAGGTAGGCCCAGTACGCGTAGGCGGACAGGCGCGGGAACGGCAGGTCGCGGGCGCCGAGCATGTTGGGCAGCATCAGCACGCCCATCGCTTCCACGGCCGGTACCGCGAAGAGGAACATCATCACCGTGCCGTGCATGGTAAAGAGCTGGTTGTAGAGCTCCGGCTTGATGAGGTCGTTCTCGGGCACCGCCAGCTGCGTGCGCATGATCAGCGCCAGCACGCCCGCCAGCAGGAAAAACACGAACGCGGTGGCGACGTAGAGCGCGCCGATGAAGGTGTTGTTGTATTCGGTCAGGATGCGCCAGCCCCTGGGGAATGCCCAGATGCGCTCGAGCTGCTTGAGCTCCTCCGGCGGGCGCGGCGCGGGGTTCGGCAGCGCGCTCACCGCAGCGTCCCCATGTACTCGACGACCGCCTGCAGCGACGCGGGATCGAGCATGCCGAAATCAGGCATCAGGTTGCCGGGCTTTATGTGCTGGCTCGCGCCCACCCAGCGTGCGATCGACGCCGCGTCGTTGGGCAGGATGCCGGCGCCGATCGAGATGCGGCTGGCCACATGCGTGAGGTCCGGTCCGCGCGTTCCTGCCGCGCGGGTCCCGCGCACCGTGTGGCAGCCCGCGCAGTGTTCGAGGAACAGCGCCGCGCCCCGGACCTGGCCCCCGGCCTGCTGCGGCTGGCGCTGTGCCGCGCGCCACGCCTTGAAATCATCGGCTTCCTGCGCAACGACGAATAGCGCCATCTGCGCGTGCGGGCCGCCGCAATATTCCGCGCATTGGCCGCGATAGGTGCCCGCCTTCTGCGCCGTGATGCGCAGCCGGTTCTCGCGTCCGGGGATGAGGTCCAGCTTGCCGGCGAGCGCCGGCACCCAGAAGCTGTGCAGGACGTCGGCGGATTTGAGCCGCACCTCGACCGAAGCGCGCGCGGGAATGCGGATCTCGTTGGCGGTGGTGAAGTCGAGAGCGTCCTCCCCGTCGAGATAACGCACCTGCCACCACCACTGGTGGCCGACGAGTTCGATCGTCACGTCGGGCTTGCCGCCCAGCGCCGCGCGCGTCTCCTTGACCTGGGTGTAGACCAGCAGCGCGGCCAGTACAACCGCGGGAAACACCACGCCGCCCGCCACCACCAGCGAGGTCCGCGCGAGGCCTGGCCGGGAACCCCGCAGCGCCATCACCACCAGGACCATCACCACGACCATGACCACCACCGCACCGGCGGTCATCACCAACGTGAGGTCGTGGATGGCGGCCGCTTCAGTGCCGTGCGGCGCCAGGGCGGACTGCTGGGCGGGAGGAAGGCTCATGGGCGCAAGGGTCAATCTAAATGAGCCCTCCCGACCCTGAATGGTTCCCCCGGACTAGCTCCGCCGGATTGCCACTGGCGGGAATCAGCGTGGGCGGCACCGTGCTTCTCCAACGGGACGTTGAAGGAGAGGGTGTCACCGCTGGTCGTGACCGGGAGGCGCCTTTTTTTGCCCTGTTGACGCGGTTCAGGCCAGCGAACGCAGCTCCCTAAGAAGCACCGAAAGCACCGCGAGGTCCAGGCTGCCCAGGCGCTTGAGCTCCTCGGTCATGGACTTGAGCCGCGTGATCGCGGGTGCATAACGCTGCCTCCACGCCGCCAGCATCGCGGCGGGATCGCCCGATTCCGAAAGCTTCGCCACGGTCGCGGTCAGCGCCCGTTGCTGGCTCGCGAGGTCGTCGCGCAGCGCGTTGCGCGCCAGCGCCTGCCAGGAAGTGTCGGTGGGCAGCTGCGTGATGCGGTCGGAGAACCAGCGCAGCTCCAGCTCGCCGACCAGCGCGAAGTAGAGGGCCGCGACGGCCTCGACACTTTTCTTCTGGTCGAGCGCGATCTCGGTCACGTCGAGCACGGCGTACAGCGCGCCCAGGCTCGCGACCTTCCCCGCGGTCGCCTCCGGCACGCCTTCGGCCACGAGCTTCGAGACCGAGGCGTCCCACGCCGCGCGGTCGCCCGCGGAGAGCACCTGCGGCATGTGCCCGCGCAGCTGCTCGAGCGCCGGGCGGAAGATCTCCAGCACGTCGGAGATCGGCATGCGCTCGCGCCGGCGACGCAGGAACCACAACGCGCCGCGCACCACCAGGCGGCCCGCCTCCACCAGCATCTCGTACTGCAGCTGGGCGGGGACGCGGTTGTCGAGCGCATCGATCTGCGCCCACAGGGGCTCCAGCGAGAAGACGTCGCGCACCAGCACGTAGGCGCGGGTCACCTCTTCCGACGAGGCGCCGGTCTCCTCGATCATCCGGTGAACGAAGATGCTGCCGGCGCGGTTGAGCATCGCGTTGACCACCACCGTCGCGATGATCTCGCGCTTGAGCGGGTGGCGCGCCATCACCGCCGCGTAGCTGGTTCGCAGTTGCTCCGGGAAGTAGCCGACCAGCTCGCGGGCCACATATTCGTCATCGATCAGCGTTCCGGCGACGAGGTCGTCGAAGAGGCCCATCTTCGCGTAGGCCAGCAGCACCGCGCGCTCCGGCGCCGTGAGGCCCTGCTTGGCCGCGCGCCGCTCCGCGACCTCGTCGTCCGAAGGCAGGAACTCGACCGCGCGGTTGAGGCGGCCCGCGCGCTCGAGCGAGCGGATGAACGCGGCCTGCGAATCGAGCAGCTTTTCGCCCCGCACGGCGGATACCGAAAGCGACTGCGGCTGGAAGTAGTTGTCGGCGAGCACCAGGCGGCCCACCTCGTCGGTCATGTCGGCCAGCAGCTTGTTGCGCTGCTTGAGCGTCATCTCGCCGTCGCCCATCACGATCCCGGTGAGGATCTTGATGTTGACCTCGTGGTCGGAGCAATCCACGCCGGCGGAGTTGTCGATGGCGTCCGAATAGATGCGCCCGCCGCGCTGCGCGTATTCCACGCGCCCGAGCTGCGTGAAGCCGAGGTTGCCGCCCTCGCCCACGACCTTGCAGCGAAGGTCCGCGCCGTTCACGCGAATCGCATCGTTGGCGCGATCGCCGACTTCCGCATTGGATTGCGCCGAGGCCTTCACGTAGGTTCCGATGCCGCCGTTGTAGAGCAGGTCCACCGGCGCCTTGAGGATCGCGCGCAGCAGCTCCGGGGGCGCCAGTTCCTTCGCATCGATGCCGAGCACCGCGGCGACTTCCGGGGTGATCGGGATGGTCTTGGCGCTGCGCGGATAGACGCCGCCGCCCTTCGAGAGCTTCGACTTGTCGTAGTCGTCCCAGGACGAGCGCGGCAGGTTGAAGAGGCGCTCGCGCTCAGCGAAGCTCGCAACCGGATCGGGCGCGGGGTCGAAGAAGACGTGGCGATGGTCGAACGCCGCCACCAGCTTGATGTGTTTCGAAAGCAGCATGCCGTTGCCGAACACGTCTCCCGACATGTCGCCGATGCCGGCCACCAGGAAGTCCTGGCTCTGGGTGTCGATGCCCATCTCGCGGAAGTGGCGCTTCACGCTCTCCCACGCACCCTTCGCCGTGATGCCCATCTTCTTGTGGTCGTAGCCCACGCTGCCGCCCGAGGCGAACGCATCCCCGAGCCAGAAGCCGTATTCCTCGGAGACGGCGTTGGCGTAGTCGGAGAACGACGCCGTGCCCTTGTCCGCGGCCACCACCAGATAGGCGTCATCGGGGTCGTGGCGCACGACGCCGGCCGGCGGCTTCACCTTGCCCTGCACCAGGTTGTCGGTGACATCCAGCAGGCCGCGCAGGAAGTTGCGGTAACACTCGACGCCTTCCTTGAGGTAGGCCTCGCGATCGGACATCGGCGGCGCGGCCTTGAGCACGAAGCCGCCCTTGGACCCGACCGGCACGATGACCGCGTTTTTCACCATCTGCGCCTTCATCAGGCCCAGCACCTCGGTGCGGAAATCTTCCGGGCGGTCGGACCAGCGCAGGCCCCCGCGCGCGACCTTGCCGCCGCGCAGGTGGATTGCCTCGAACCGGGTCGAATAGACGAAGATCTCGAAAAGCGGCCTGGGCTCCGGCAGGTCGGGTACTTCCTTCGACACTAACTTGAACGCGAGGTACGGCTTGCGCCCGCCGCCCGCGTCCTTTACCCAGTGGTTGGTGCGGACCGTGGCTTTCATGAGGTACAGGAACCGGCGCAGGATCTTGTCCTCGTCGGCGATCGCCACCAGATTGAGCGCCTCGCGGATGGCGCCTTCGAGCGTCGCCTCCAGCTCGGCACGATTGGACTCGATCGCGGGATCGAAGCGCGCGTGGAAAAAAGCCGCGAGCCGCGCCGTGATGTCGGCGTGGACGGCCAGCGTCTGCTCGATGTAGCTCTGGCTGAAGGTGAAGCCGGTCTGCTTCAGGTACTTGGCATAGGCGCGCAACACAACCACATCTTCGGCCGCCAGCGCGGCGCCCGGGGTAAGGCGGTTGAAGCCGTCGTTTTCGACCTCACCGCGCGCCACCTTGAGCAGCGCCGCCTCGGTGATCGCCTTTACACCCTCCACGTTGGGGATCGGCCGCGCGCTGCGCATGCCGAAGTCGTGGATGTAGACCTGCCCGTCTGCCGACCGCGCGATGGCGTAGGAGACTTCGTCGAGCACCTCGAGCCCCATATTCTCCAGCACCGGCAGGCTGGCCGAAAGAGCCACCGGCTGGCCCAGCCGGTAGACACGCAGGCGAAGGGTGCGCTCGTCGCTTTCCACCGGGCGGTAAAGGCTGGCGCTGAAGGGTGCCGCGGCATCCAGCTTGTCCATGAATGCGATGTCGCGCACCGCGGTGCGCGGCGACACCGTTTCGCGGTACGAGACCGGGAAAGCGCCGGCATGGCCCCGCATCACGGTGGTCGCCCGCTCTTCCCCCAGCGCCTCGATCAGCGCGTTCTTGAGGTCGTCGTCCCAGCGGCGCGTGGCCCTGGCGATCTCGCCCTCGATTGCGTGGATGTCGTAGCCGGGAACCTCCTTGGGCGAGGAGCGCACCAGCATGTGGATGCGCGCGAGGAGCGATTCCGACAACTGCACGGTGAACTCGGTGCTGGTGCCTTTGAGGTGGCGCTTGAGGATGTCCTGGATCTTCACCCGCACGTCGGTGTTGAAGTTCTCGCGCGGCATGTATATGAGGCACGAATAGAACCGGCCGTAGAGGTCGCGGCGGATGAAGACGCGCGTCTTGCGGCGGTCGCCGAGCCTGAGGATGCCGAGCGCCGTCTCGAGCAGCGTGTCCTCGTCGATCTGGAACAGCTCGTCGCGCGGGTACGCCTGCAGGATCGACAGCAGGTTCTTGTACATGTGGCTGTATTGGCGCAAGCCCGCGCGTTCGACCACGCGCGCCACCTTGCGGCGCAGCAGCGGCACCTCGCGCGGATCGGCGTGGTACGCGGACGATGTGTACAGGCCCACGAAGCGGCGCTCTCCCACCACCTTGCCGCCCTCGTCGAAGCGCTTGACCCCGATGTAGTCGAGGTAGCCGGGACGGTGGACGGTGGCGCGCGCGTTGGCCTTGGTGAGCACCAGCAGGCGCGGTTCACCCGCCAGTGCGCGCAGCGCCGCCGGCAGATCCGAGAAGCTGTGCGACACGCCACCGAGCGTGGGTTCGCGCAGGACTCCGAGGCCGGTGCGCGGCACGATCTTCAGCTGGTACTCGCCGTTGACGCTCGCAAGCTCGTAGTCGCGATAACCGAGGAAGGTGAAGTGGTGGTCGACCGCCCAGGCGAGGAAAGCGTGGATTTCCGCCGTCTCCTCGGTGCGCAGGAATGCCGCCGGCGCTTCCAGCTCCTTCACGATGTCCTGCATGCGCGCACGCATGGCGTTCCAGTCCACGTAGGCGGCGCGCACGTCGCCCAGCACGTGCTGGATGCCTTCGCCAAGCGCCTTCAGCTTGGCCGGGTCGATCTCGCGGTCGACCTCGACGTGGATCAGGGATTCCTGGCGGCCGTCGCCGCCCGAGGCGGCGAACTTCTCCAGCTGGCCCTCGTTGTCGCGGCGGGTGGAGAAAAGCGGATGGTTGAGCAGGTGCAGCGTGTAGCCGAGCCGGTTCACCTCCATCATGACCGAGTCGACCAGGAACGGCATGTCGTCGTTCACCAGCTCGATCACGGTGTGCGGGCTCCTCCAGCCGTGTTCGTCGGTGCGCGGGTTGTACACACGCAGCTTCGGGGTGCCGGCGGAAAACCTGCGCGCGAAGCCCAGGTGCGCCATGGCCGCGCCGTAGAGGTCTTCCGGATCGCGGGCGGCCAGGTCTTCGGGATCCAGCTGGTCGTAATAAAGCGCGATGAAGGCGCGCGCCTCGGCGGCGCCGGCGCCCAGGCGCTGGTCGGCGATCTTCAGCAACTGGT
>JBBREI010000035.1:0-24857 GCA_038203035.1 Burkholderiales bacterium | reverse complement strand
GTCCGGCCAGGGGCATGGGCATCCCTGGGGCAGAGTCCAGCCGGTATTAGGCGGCTAGAGCGTAGTTGCTATCGTTGGCGACTATTGTCGTTAGCGGCTGTATTTACGAGGTGTATCCGCGCCTCGGCATGCCCTGCACTGCTTTCGAACCCACGTCGAAACCGGGTCGGCCCCGAAAATCGGGATTGCTTAAAGATTATACGGCACCCACTATGTGGGAACGTTCATCACGAAAAACAAGGAGATCCCATGTCACCGCTCAAGATCGTCGGCATCGTCCTCATCGTCGCAGGGGTGCTCGCGCTGGCCTACGGCGGGTTCACCTACACCAAGGAGACCCACAAGGCCGAAATCGGGCCGCTCAAGCTGCAGGTGGCGGAGAAGGAGCAGGTCAACGTGCCCCAGTGGGCGGGCATCGCCGCCATAGTGGCCGGCGTCGTGATGGTGGTGGTCGGCAAGAAGAAGTAATCAAGCGCGCAGCAGGTCCAGGGGCGCGTGGCGGCCCGCGAAAACTCCCGCGGCATCCACGCCCCACCAGCTCTGCGCCACCGTGGTCCACAGGCGGCGGGTATCAACCACGGGGTCGGGCCCGCCGATCGGGTGCATCTTCACCACCCGCGGCGCTTCACCGTAAAGGCCGCCGGCGACGCGCCCACCCAGCACAAAGTGTGTCGTTGCCAGGCCGTGATGGGTGCCGCGATCCTCGTTTTCCATCGGTGAGCGGCCAAACTCGTCGTAGGTCGCCACCAGCGTTTCGTCCCACCGCCCGATCTCGGCCAGCCCGCCGCGCAGCGCGGCCAGGCCTTCGGCCAGGCGCTTCAACGCATCGCCGTGGTACTTCACCTGGTCCCAGTGGCAATCCACCGAATGGTGCTTGTCGCCGTCGAGCCCGTTGAGCGTCACGTGGATCACCGGCAGGCTGCGGTCGGCTGCCGCAAGGTCCACCGCCATGCGCATGGCCTGGCCAAACGGATCCGTGGGGAAATTCGTCTTCAGCTCGGGCGCGGCGATCGGCGCCGTGGCGCGCGCGGCGAGGCCTTTGCCGCGCGTGTTGGCGTCCACCACACATTCCGAGATGCGGCGCTTGGCCAGCAGCTCGTAGGCGTAGTGAACCTGCACCACACCCAGCTTGTCGCCGCGGAAGGGTCCCGTGGGGTCTGATTCGCGGATATCCAGGTCGCCAAGCGCGATCGCATCGGCGATGCCGCCGGCGGGGGCGCGGCGCGAGAGCACGCGTGTGACCCATCCATCCTTCAGCATGTCTTCGTCGGAAGCGGTGAATGCGATCTCGGAATCGCGATAGTGCTGCTGCGTGGCTTGTGCGTAGCCGATGCCCTGCACCAGCGCCATCTCCTTGGCTTGCCACGCCGGCATCAGTGCCGCCATTGACGGATGCAAGCCGTGGTGGTCGGTGACCTTGAGCACCGAATCGCGCGCCACCGCGATGTTCGGGCGCACTCGGTAGTACGTCGGGTCCGTATAGGGCACCCATGTGTTGAAGGCATCGTTGCCGCCATAGAGGAATACCAGCACCAGCAGCCGCGAAGGCTGCGCGGGGGCGGCGCCCAGGGGCAGCGCCGCGGCCAGGGGGGCCGCGGCGAGCGCCTTCAGGAGGCTTCGTCGATCCATTTCCCGATCTCCATCACGGTCTGCGCCACCGCATCCGCATTCCACTTCGCGGGCGGCGCGCCGTCGCCCAGGTAACCGTAACCCGCGGCAACCACCGGCATCCCCGCCGCGCGCGCGGCCTGGACATCGCGTTCGTCGTCGCCCACGTAGAGCGTATTCATCGGCGCGATCCCGATCGTCGCCGCGGCGAACAGCAGCGGATCCGGGAAGGGCTTCGGGCGCGGGCAGGTGTCGCCGCCCACCACCACCGCCGCGCGGTGCGCCAGTTGCAGGTGCTCCATGATCGGGTGCGCGAAGCGCTCGAACTTGTTGGTCACCACGCCCCAGGCGATGTTGCGCGCTTCCAGGCTGGCCAGCAGTTCGGGCATCCCGGGAAAGAGGACCGTGTCGCGGGAGAGGTTGTCCGCGTAGAGCGTGAGGAATTCCTCGCGCATTGCGCCGAACTCGGGATGCTCCGTGGTCATGTCGAAGGCGGCGCAGATCATGCCGCGTGCGCCCTTCGAGACGTGGGGGCGAACCCGTTCCAGCGCCACCGCCGCCAGCCCCCGGCGGGAGCGCATCTCGTTCACCGTATGCGCCATGTCGGGCGCGGTGTCGGCGAGGGTTCCGTCGAGGTCGAATAAGACGGCCGAGATCATTTGCGGCACGCCGCGATGTAGTTCACGCCGACGTCGCGGCCCAGTGCGTAGACGCGCGAGACCGGGTTGTACGTCATGCCCGTGAGGTCCGACATTTCCAGGCCCGCGGCGCGGCAATCGGCGGCGAGTTCCGAGGGACGGATGAAGCGCGCGTATTCGTGTGTGCCCTTGGGCAGCAGGCCCAGGATGTATTCCGCGCCCACGATCGCGAACAGGAACGACTTCGGGTTGCGATTGATGGTCGAGAAAAACACCCAGCCGCCGGGCTTGCACATACGCGCGCAGGCGGCGATGGTGCTGGCGGGCTCGGGCACGTGCTCGAGCATTTCCATACACGTGACCACGTCGTAGGTCTCGGGCGCCTCGACCGCAAGGGCCTCCGCCGAGATCAGCCGGTAGTCGACGCGGCTTCCTGTTTCCGTGCCGTGCAGCATGGCGACCTTGAGCGGCTTGTCGGCGAGGTCGATGCCGGTCACCTGCGCGCCGCGCCCCGCCATCGCCTCGGCCAGGATTCCGCCGCCACAGCCCACGTCGACCACGGATTTGCCTTCGAGGCCGCCCGCCAGCATCTCGATATGCGCCAGGCGCAGTGGGTTGATCTCGTGCAGCGGCCGGAACTCGCTCGTCGGGTCCCACCAGCGGTGCGCGAGGGCGCTGAATTTGGCGAGCTCGGCTGGATCGAAATTGGTGCTCGTCATTCGCGAAAGCCTTTCCAGCAATTGCTCTGGGATCGGGTCATGAAAGCCGCCCCTGCCACATGCGAGCCTTGTCCTGCAGGTCCTGGAGATCGAGCGTGGTCAGGCGCCGCTCTTCGAGGAGCGCCTTGCCCGCCACCCAGACGTGGGTGACGTTTTCGCGCCCGGCCGCATAAACCAGGTGCGAGACCGGATCGTAGAGCGGCAAGGTTTCCAGGCTGGAGAGCTCGACCGCGGTCAGGTCCGCGGCCTTGCCGGGTTCGATCGAGCCGATCTCGCCATCCAGCCCGAGGGCGCGCGCGCCGTCGAGCGTGGCCATGCGCAGCGCATCCGCGGCGCTCACCAGCGCCGGGTCGCCGCTCGCGGCCTTGGCCAGCAGCGCGGCGGTGCGCATTTCGGTCCACGGATCGAGGCGGTTGTTGCTGGCGGCGCCATCGGTGCCCAGGCCCACGTTGACGCCGCGTTTGCGCGCGCCGGCCACGTTGGCGATGCCGCTGGCGAGCTTGAGGTTGGAGGAGGGGCAGTGGGCGATGCTCACGCCCTGCCGCGCCATGAGGTCGAGCTCGCCATCTTCCAGGTGCACGGCATGGACCGCGATGAGTCGGGGGCCGACCAGGCCGAGCCGGCGCAGGCGTTCGAGCGGGCGCACGCCGTGTTGCTTCAGGCCGTCTTCGATTTCGGCGAGTGTCTCGTGCACGTGTGTGTGGATGGGGACATCCAGCTCCTCGGCCAGCACCGCCACGCGCTTGAGGGATTCATCGCCAACGGTGTAGGGGGCGTGGGGAGCGAAGGTGAACGACAGCAGCGGCTCGCCCTGGTAGGCGTCGCGTGTCGCCAGGCCCTTCTGGAAATAGCCGTTGGCGTCGGGCGCGTAGGCGCTGGGAAATTCGATCACGATCATGCCGAGCGCGGCCCGCATGCCCGCGCGCAGCGCCGCGCGTGCGGTCGCTTCCGGAAAAAAATACATGTCGTTCACGGTGGTGGCGCCGGCCCGCAGCATCTCCGCCATGGCGATCAGGCTGCCGTCGTGGACGAATTCGTCGCTCACGTGCCGGCCCTCGGCGGGCCAGATGTGTTCCTGCAGCCAGTTCATCAGCGGCAGGTCATCGGCCAGGCCCCGCATCAGGGACATCGCGGCGTGGCAGTGGAGGTTCACGAGGCCGGGGATGACCGCGTGTCGCTCCAGCCGCACCACGCTGCGCGCCTGGTAGCGCTCAAGCGCGAGGCTCGAGGGCAGCACTTCCACGATGCGGCCGGCCTCGATTGCGATGGCGTGGTCGTTCAGCACGCCCTTCGGCGCCACGGGGACCACATGGGCGGCGAGGATGAGTGTGTCTATTTCTTGCATGTAGCCGCTATTGTCGCGGATTTGGCGGGCAGCGGGGCGGGCAGCGGGGTTGGCGAAGGCCATGTTTCAACACAGAGGACACAGAGGATTCACAGAGGACACAGAGGAAAAGCAAAATGATATTGGTTCGGGTCGGCGCCAACAGCATCTCGAATGACGATCAGCCTTTGTTTTACTCTGTGACCTCTGTGAATCCTCTGTGTCCTCTGTGTTGAGAATCAGCGATCGCACGCCACGCTGCCCGCACCACAAACAAAAAACCCCGCCGAAGCGGGGTTTTTCTTGAAGCGAGCAGCTGCTACTGGCGAACGCCCTTGAACTCGATGTCCACACGGCGGTTCTTCTGGCGGCCTTCAGCGGTCTTGTTGGTGGCGACCGGTTGGGATTCACCCTTGCCGATGGTGGTGATCTTGCTGGCGGCGATGCCCTTGCTGACCAGGTATTCCTTTACCGCAGCGGCGCGGCGTTCGGACAGGCGCTGGTTGTAGGCATCGGTGCCGACCGAGTCCGTATGGCCCGTGGCGATCACCATTTCGAGGTCGACGCCGCGCAGCTTGGCCGTTGCGTCATCGATGCTCTTGCGGCCATCCGGACGCAGCACCGACTTGTCGAAGTCGAACAGCGCGTCGGCCTGGATCACGATCGCCTGGCGCACCGAAGCCGGGGCGGGTTTGGCGGGCGCGGCGGGGGCAGACGAGGTGGCCGGAGCCGCCGGGGCAGCGGGAGCGGACGGGGCGGAGGGTTTGGCGGGCATCGGTGCCGGCGCGGCTTTGGTGCCCGCGCAATCGGGGTGGACGATGCCGGAGGTGACGACGCAAGCGCCGGAGCCGTCCTTTACCGGGTTGCCGGAGGCGTCGGTGAGGTTCGGGGTGACGTTGGCAAAGGCGGAGCCGGCGGCCAGCGCCACAGCGCAGCCCAGCGTCTTCCCAAGCGAGGAAATCTTCATGTTCGGAACTCCCAAGAGGATATAGATGATTGGTTTTCTGCTTACTTTTTTCTCTGAGGCTCGCGCCCGAAAACTGCTCCGCAACATCATACACAAAGGCCTTGAGGGTCCACAACCCAAAGTGGGCCTTTCCGCAACAGTATGGGCGCCGAGGGTTGCATTTTCGCTACACCGCTCTGACCGCGCCGTCCGCTGGAAAGTGCCCCGCGAACATGCTAGAATTTCAGATTCAGCGCCTTCAAAAACAAAAGCTAAAACAAGCACTTAACGCCACTCGTTGGAGGGCGCGCGGTGTAGCTCTAGGAGCCCATGGAACAGTTCGCCAAGGAAACCATCCCGATCAGCCTCGAGCGCGAAATGCGCCGCTCGTACCTCGACTACGCCATGAGCGTCATCGTGGGCCGCGCGCTGCCCGATGTCCGCGATGGCCTCAAGCCCGTGCACCGCCGCGCGCTTTTCGCCATGCATGAAGTGTCCAACGACTGGAACAAGGCCTACAAGAAATCCGCGCGCATCGTCGGCGACGTGATGGGCAAATACCACCCCCACGGCGACACCGCGATCTACGACACCATCGTGCGCCTGGCGCAGGATTTCAGCCTGCGCTACCCGCTGGTCGACGGGCAGGGCAACTTCGGCTCGGTGGATGGCGACAACGCCGCGGCCATGCGTTACACCGAAATCCGCATGGCGAAGATCGCGCACGAACTGCTTGCCGATCTCGACAAGGAAACCGTCGACTTCGGCCCGAACTACGACGGCAGCGAGCGCGAACCGCTGGTCCTGCCCTCCAAGTTCCCCAACCTGCTGGTCAACGGCTCGTCCGGCATCGCGGTCGGCATGGCCACCAACATCCCGCCCCACAACCTGGGCGAGGTGATCGATGCCTGCCTGCTCCTGCTGCGCAACCCCGAAACCACCATCGACGATCTGATCAAGATCGTGCCGGCGCCCGATTTCCCCACCGCGGGGATCATCTACGGCGTGGCCGACGTGCAGGAGGGTTATCGCACCGGGCGCGGGCGCGTGGTGATGCGCGCGCGCACCCACGTCGAAGACATGGAAAAAAGCGCGAAGCAGGCGATCATCGTCGACGAGCTTCCGTACCAGGTCGGCGGCGACCAGGTGCTCAAGCGCCTCTCGGAGCTGATCGGCGACAAGAAGATCGAAGGCATCGCGGATCTTCGCAACGAATCGGACAAGAAGGGCATGCGGCTCGTGATCGAGCTCAAGCGCGGCGAAGTGCCCGAGATCGTGCTGAACAACCTGTACAAGCTCACGCAGATGCAGGAAACGTTCGGCATGAACATGGTGGCACTGGTCGACAACCAGCCGCGCTGCCTCAACCTGCGCCAGTTCCTCGATGCCTTCCTGCGCCACCGCCGCGAAGTGGTCACGCGCCGCACCGTGTTCGAGCTGCGCAAGGCGCGCGAGCGCGGGCATACCCTGGAAGGCCTGGCGGTTGCGCTGTCCAACGTGGACGAGGTCATCGCCATCATCAAGGCCGCCGCGACGCCGGCCCTTGCGCGCACCGGCCTCATGTCGCGCACCTGGCGCTCGCCGCTGGTCGAACAGATGCTCGCCCGCGCCACGGCGGAACAGTTCCGCCCGGAGGCGCTGCCGCGGGAATTCGGGCATTCGGACGCGGGTTACCGCCTGTCGGATGTCCAGGCGCAACGCATCCTGGAGATGCAGCTGCAGCGCCTGACGGGGCTGGAACAGGACAAGATCCTGTCGGAATACCGCGAGGTCATCGCCACCATCGAAGACCTGCTGGACATTCTCTCGAAGCCCGAACGGGTGACGCAGATCATCGGCGACGAGCTGGTGGAGATCAAGCGCGAATTCGGCGATCCCCGGCGCAGCGAGATCGTGGTCAACGGGCAGGAACTGCACCTCGAAGACCTGATCACGCCCGAAGACGTGGTGGTCACGCTTTCACACGCGGGCTACATCAAGAGCCAGCCGCTGGTGGAATACCGCGCGCAAAAACGCGGGGGACGCGGCAAGCAGGCGACGGCGACCAAGGAAGACGATTTCATCGAGAAGCTCTTCATCGCCAACACGCACGACTACGTGTTGTGTTTCTCGAACAAGGGCAAGGTCTACTGGCTCAAGGTCTACGAGGTGCCCCAGGGCAGCCGCAACAGCCGCGGCAAGCCGATCGTGAACCTGCTGCAGATGGAAGATGGCGAGCGCATCAACGCCATCCTTCCGGTGCGCGAGTTCCGTGAAGACCAGTACGTCTTCTTCGCCACCCAGGAAGGCGTGGTCAAGAAGACCGCGCTTGCCGACTACTCGCGCCCGCGTCCGTCGGGAATCATCGCCGTGGACCTCGATGAGGGCGATTGCCTCGTCGGCGTCGCCGTCACCGACGGCAAACACGACGTGATGTTGTTTTCGGACGAGGGCAAGGCGGTGCGCTTCGACGAAAACGATGTCCGTCCCATGGGGCGTGGCGCGCGCGGCGTGCGCGGCATGAACCTCGCCAAGGGCGGGCGCGTCATCGCGCTGCTGGTGGCGGAAAACGAAAGCCAGGGCGTGCTCACCGCCACGGAAAACGGCTACGGCAAGCGCACCCCGATCGTGGAATACACGCGCCACGGGCGCGGCACGCAGGGGATGATCGCGATCCAGACCTCGGAACGCAACGGCAAGGTCGTCGCGGCCACGCTGGTTTCGCCGGAAGACGAAATCATGCTGATCACCTCCGGCGGCGTGCTGATCCGCACGCGGGTCAACGAGATCCGCGAGATGAGCCGTTCCACCCAGGGCGTCACGCTCATCAACCTGGACGAGGGGGAAAAGCTCTCCGGCCTGCAATGTATCTTCGATCGCGACGACGGCGACGTGGTAGTTGCGATCCCGGTCGCGGGCGCGCAGCCCGCGGCGGCGCGGGGGCCGGGAGAAGCCGGGGCCGACGCCGAGGCAAGCAACGGCGGGGACGCGAGCCACGACGGCGAAGCAAGCAACGACGGCGATGGCGGCGATGGCAACCCCGGCAATTAAGCCCGCGGCACGCATCTTCAACTTCGGCGCCGGCCCTGCCGCGATGCCGGTGGAGGTGCTGGAGAAGGCCAAGTGGGAACTGGTCAACTGGCACCACGCCGGCATGTCGGTGATGGAGATGAGCCACCGCGGCAAGGATTTCGTCGCGATCGCCGCGCAGGCGGAAGCGGACCTGCGCAAGCTCGCCGCCATCCCCGCCAACTACAAGGTCCTTTTCCTGCAGGGCGGCGCCTCGATGCATTTTTCCGCCGTGCCCATGAACCTGCTGCGTGGCCGCAAGGGTGCCGATTTCGTCAACACCGGCGAATGGTCGAAGAAAGCCATCGCCGAGATGAAGAAGTTCGGCGAAGCGAACGTCGTCGCCTCGAGCGAGGACCGCAACTTCACCTACGTGCCGAAGCAGTCCACCTGGAAGACCTCGAAGGACGCCGCCTACGTCCACGTCTGCACCAACGAAACCATCGGCGGAGTGGAGTTCCAGTGGACGCCCGACACGGGTGATGTGCCGCTGGTGGCGGACATGTCCTCACACATCCTGTCGCGCCCGCTCGACGTGTCGAAGTTCGGCCTGATCTACGCCGGCGCGCAGAAAAACATCGGCCCGGCGGGCCTGGTGATCGTGATCGTGCGCGAAGACCTGCTGGGCCAGGCCATCGCACACACACCCACGGTGCTCGACTACCAGAAGATGGCCGAGGCCGATTCAATGGTGAACACGCCGCCCACGTTCTCCGTGTACCTCGCGGGGCTCACGTTCCAGTGGCTGCTGGAGCGAGGCGGCCTCGCCGGCATCGAAACGGCGAACATCGAGAAGGCGAAGGCGCTCTACGGCTACCTCGATTCGCAGGACTTCTACGCCAACCCCGTCGCCACTGAGGATCGCTCGCGCATGAACGTGCCCTTCACCCTGCGCGATGCCTCGAAGGACGCCGCCTTCCTCGCCCAATCGGAAGCGCGCGGCCTCTCGCAGCTCAAGGGCCACCGCTCGGTGGGCGGCATGCGGGCCTCGATCTACAACGCGATGCCGATGGGGGGCGTGGAGGCGCTGCTCGCCTTCATGGAAGAGTTCCGCAAGAAGAACGCGTGACGGGCGCCGCGATGGGCGAACGCTTTCGCGTCGCGGTCTACAACTCGGTCTCGGCCCGCGGCCTCGACCGCCTGCCGCAGCCGGCCTACGCGGTTGGCAAGGCGCTCGCCGATCCCGATGCCATCCTGCTGCGCTCCCATGCGCTGCGGGTCGCGGAGATCCCCGCCAGCGTCAAGGCCATCGGGCGCTGCGGCGCCGGGGTCAACAACATTCCCGTGGAAGAGATGAGCAAGCGCGGCGTGCCGGTCTTCAACGCGCCGGGCGCAAACGCCAACGCGGTGAAGGAACTGGTGCTGGCGGGCATGCTGCTGGCGGCGCGCAACATCGTGCCGGCGGCGGCCTTTGTGCAGGCGCTCGCGCCGGGGGAAGGCTTCGAGCAGCGCATCGAGCAGGGCAAGAAGCAGTTCGCGGGCTGCGAGCTGCCGGGACGAACGCTCGGCGTGATTGGCCTGGGCGCGATCGGCGGCCTGGTGGCCGATACCGCCATCAAGCTCGGCATGAAGGTCGTGGGCTTCGATCCCGAAATCACCGTGGACAACGCCTGGCGGCTGCCGGCCTCGGTCAGGCGCGCGGCCTCCATCGACGAGGTGCTCAAGGGCTCGGAGTTCGTCTCCATCCATGTGCCCCTCAACGCGCGCACCCACCATTTCATCGACGCGAAGCGGCTTGCCGGCGCGCACCGCAACCTGGTGCTGCTCAACTTCTCGCGCGACGCGGTCGTCGACGAGGAGGCGGTGATCGCCGCGATCGCGGACAAACGCGTGCGCACCTACGTATGCGATTTCCCCAGCGAGCGCCTGCAAGGCAGGCCCGGCGTGATCGCGCTGCCCCACCTCGGCGCCTCCACCGAGGAGGCGGAGGAGAACTGCGCGCTCATGGTCGTCGACCAGCTGCGCGAATTCCTCGAGCAGGGGACGGTGCGCAACGCGGTGAATTTCCCCTCGGTGGAGATGGCGCGCGAATCCCCGCACCGCATCGCCATCGCCAACTCCAACGTGCCCAACATGGTCGGCCAGATTTCCACTACGATGGCGCAGGCAGGACTCAACATCCACAACATGGTCAACAAGTCGCGAGGGGAGATGGCTTACACGCTCGTCGACCTCGACAGCGCCGCCGCCCCCGAAGTGATCTCCCGCATCGCGCGCATTCCCGGTGTGCTCTCCATCCGCTCGATCCCCGGCGTGGAGCACCCGTGAGCGCCAACGAACTCGATCGCCTGCGCGAGCAGATCGACCAGCTGAACGACCGCATCCTGGAAAACCTCAACGAACGCGCCAAGCTCGCGCGCGCCATCGGCACGCTCAAGGTCGGCCAGGCCTACCGCCCGGAGAGGGAAGCGCAGGTGCTGCGCCGCATCAAGGAGCGCAACCAGGGCCCGCTGGCCGATGAAACCGTCGCGCTGCTCTTCCGCGAGATCATGTCGGCGTGCCTCGCGCTGGAACGCCCGATCACCGTTGCCTACCTGGGGCCCAAGGGAACGTTCAGTGAAAGCGCCTCGATGAAACACTTCGGCCACGCCGCCGAGGGGCAGCCCACGCCTTCCATCGACGAGGTCTATCGCGCAGTGCAGTCGGGCGCCGCGGACTTCGGCGTGGTCCCGGTGGAAAATTCCACCGAAGGCGCGGTGGGCCGCTCGCTCGACCTCATGCCCCAGTCGCCGCTCAAGGTCTGCGGCGAGGTGCTGATCCCGATCCACCACCATCTGATGGCCAGGGGCGTCACCGACATCGCCACCATCCGGCGCGTGTTTTCACACAGCCAGTCGCTGGCGCAGTGCCACGAATGGCTCAACAACAACCTGCCCGGGGCCGAACGCATCGCGGTGGCCAGCAACGCGGAGGCGGCGCGGCGCGCCGCCGAAGAACCGGGCACCGCCGCGGTGGCCGGCGATGCCGCCGCCGCGCACTACGGCCTCGAGCTCCACGCCTCCAACATCGAGGACGAACCCAACAACACCACGCGTTTCCTGGTGCTGGGCGACTACGAGCCGGCGCCTTCCGGGCGCGACAAGACCTCGCTCGTGCTTTCGGCAAAGAACCGCGCGGGCGCGGTGTACGAAATGCTCACCCCGTTTGCGACGCGCGGGGTTTCCATGACCAAGTTCGAGTCGCGCCCGTCGCGCGCCGCGTTGTGGGACTACCTCTTTTTCGTCGATATCGAGGGCCATCGCGGCGATCCGCGCGTGGCCGAGGCGCTGGCGGAAGTCGAAAGGATCGCCGGTTACCTGAAGGTGCTCGGAAGTTACCCCCAGGCGGTCCTGTGAATCCATCCTCTCCCCGATCCTCTCCCAAGGCAGGGGGAGAACGCGTCGCGATGCTCGCCCCGGAAAACGTTCGCAGCATCGCGCCCTACGTTCCCGGCAAGCCCATCGCCGAAACCGCGCGCGAGCTCGGCATCCCCGAAGGCGACATCCTCAAGATGGCGTCGAACGAAAACCCGCTCGGCGCCTCGCCCCGGGCGCTGGAGGCGATCCGTGGCGCGCTCGACGTGTTGCACTACTACCCCGACGGCGCGGGCTTCGAGCTCAAGGCCGTGTTGTCGCGCAGGCTCGGCGTGCCCCCGGAAAGCTTGGTGCTCGGCAACGGCTCCAACGACGTGCTGGAGCTCGTCGCGCGCGCCTTCCTTCGCCCCGGCGATTCCGCGGTGTATTCGCAACACGCGTTCATGGTTTATCCGCTGGCGATCCAGGCCATCGGCGCGGCCCACATCCAGGTGCCCGCGCGCAACTACGGCACCGACCTCGACGCCATCGCGAGCGCCGTGCGCCCCGATACAAAAATCGTGTTCATCGCGAATCCGAACAATCCCACCGGCACCTTTAGCCCGTGGGCCGGCGTGCGCGGTCTGCTGGAAAGGCTGCCGGCGACGGTGCTGCTGGTGCTTGACGAGGCCTACGAGGAATACCTGCCCGATGGGTTGCGCTCACCCACGCCGGCGTGGATCGCGGATTTCCCCAACCTCGTGATCACGCGCACGTTGTCCAAGGCGTACGGCCTGGCGGGCCTGCGGATGGGTTACGCCATCGCCGATCCGCTGGTCGCCGATGTGATGAATCGGGTGCGCCAGCCGTTCAACGTGAACCACCTGGCCATGGTTGCGGCGTGTGCGGCGGTCGAGGACGCGCCGTTCATCGCAAAGAGCCGCGCGGTGAACGCTGCGGGGCTCGTACAGCTGGAGGACGGATTCAAGCGCCTCGGGCTGGAATACATCCCGTCGCACGGCAACTTCATCACCGTTCGGGTAGGCGACGCCGCGCGCATCTACCAGGACCTCCTGGCCCAGGGCGTGATCGTGCGCCCGGTGGCGGGGTACGGCATGCCGCAGCACCTGCGTGTGACCGTGGGACTGCCGGAACAGAACACGCGTTTCCTGGCGGCGCTCGAACACGCGGCGGGAAAGCGCTAGGCGTGCGCCGCCTCAAGCGCGTCGCCCTCGTCGGCGTTGGCCTCATCGGCGGCTCGTTTGCGCTCGCGTTGCGGCGCGCGGGGGCCGTCACCACCATCGTGGGCGTGGATCGCGACGCGCAGGCCCTCGAACGCGCGGCGGGCCTCGGTGTCATCGACACCGCCGCGGAATCGGTCTCCGAAGCCGCCCGCGGCGCGGACCTGGTGGTGGTCGCCGTGCCGGTGCGCGCCATCGGCGGGGTGCTGCACGATGTGGCCCTCGCGCTCGATCCCTCCGCGGTCGTCACCGACGTGGGCAGCACCAAGGCGGACGTCACGCGTATCGCGCGCGAGGAACTGCGCGGCCTCTTCCCGCGATTCGTCCCCGGCCACCCGATCGCCGGGCGCGAGGCGTCCGGCGTGGAGGCCGCCACGGCAGACCTTTTCAAGGGCGCGCGTGTGGTCCTCACCCCGGTCGACGAAACGGCGCCGGAGGCGGTCGACCTGGTGCGCAACTGCTGGGAAAGCGCGGGCGGGCGCGTGGCGCTGCTGGCCGCCGGCGACCACGATCGCATCTTCGCCGCGGTGAGCCACCTGCCGCACCTGCTGTCGTTTGCGCTGGTGTCCGAACTGACCGGGCGCGCGAATGCCGCGGAGCTGCTGGGTTTCGCCGGCGGCGGGTTTCGCGATTTCACGCGCATCGCCGCGAGCTCGCCCGAGATGTGGCGCGACATCGCGCTGCAGAACCGCGACGCGCTGCTCGATGAGCTGGACCGCTATGGCGCGCGCCTGGCGGTGTTCCGCGAACTGGTGGACAAGGGCGACGGGCCCGGCCTGCAACGCCTGATGGCCGAGGCCTGCGCCGCGCGCCAGGCGCTGGCCCCGGCGCGGCGCGGCGCGGCGGGCGAATAGTGGATTCGCTTCGCCTTGCGCGGGTGAGCCGCGCGGCCGGCAGCCTGCGGCTGCCGGGCTCCAAGAGCATCTCCAACCGCACCCTGCTGCTCGCCGCGCTTTCCAGCGGCGACACCGTGCTCGAAGGCCTGCTGGAATCCGACGACACACGCGTCATGCGCGATGCGCTCACGGCGCTGGGCGTGGTGGTCGAGCCGCTGGGTGCGCCCGATCGCGTCCGCGTTCATGGCCTTGGCCCCGCCCGCGCCTTCCCGGTGAAAAGCGCACAGCTCTTCATGGGCAATTCCGGCACCTCGATCCGTTCTCTTGCCGGCGTGCTGGCCGTTTCCGATGGCCACTATGTGCTCAAGGGCGTGGCGCGCATGCACGAGCGCCCGATCGGCGACCTCGTGGATGCATTGGTCCCGGCCGGCGCGCGGGTCGAATACCTGGGCAACGCGGGGTTCCCGCCCCTTGCGATCGCGCCCCGCGAAAAGGCGCCGCCTTGCACCCTGCGCATCCGCGGCAACGTCTCCAGCCAGTTCCTTTCCGGCGTGTTGATGGCGCTGCCGTGGGCAGGCCAGGCCGCGCGGGTCGAGATCGAAGGCGAGCTGATCTCGAAACCCTACGTCGCGCTCACCCTCGGCCTCATGGAACGCTTCGGCGTCAAGGTGGCAAACCACGGCATGCAGGCGTTCGAGGTCGCCCCCGGCGCCGCCTACGTATCGCCGGGCACGGTGGCCGTGGAGGGTGATGCGTCGTCGGCCTCGTATTTCCTCGCCGCCGGGGCGCTGGGCGGCGGCCCGCTGCGCGTGGAAGGCGTCGGACGCGAGAGCGTACAGGGCGACGTGCGCTTTGCCGACGTGTTGTCCGCCATGGGCGCGCGCATCACCTTCGGTGACGACTGGATCGAATGCGAGGGCCACTCGCCCCTCGAGCCTTTCGACCTCGACATGAACCTGATTCCGGACGCCGCGATGACCTCGGCCGTGCTGGCGCTTTTCACGCGCGGGGGCGCAAGCACGCTGCGCAACATCGCGAGCTGGCGCGTGAAAGAGACCGACCGCATCGCCGCCATGGCCACCGAGCTGCGCAAGTTCGGCGCCACGGTGGAAGAGGGCGCGGATTGGCTGCGCGTGAGCCCGCCGGCCGGTTTCCTGGCGCCACACGGCGCGACGCCGGCGCCGGTGAGCGTGGACACCTACGACGACCATCGCATGGCGATGTGTTTCTCCCTCGCCTCCTTCGGTCCCGTGCCGGTCGTCATCAACGACCCGCGCTGCGTCGCCAAGACCTTCCCCGATTATTTCGCGGCCTTCGGGCGCCTCGTCTCGTGAACCCCGCGGGGGTGCCGGTGATTGCCATCGATGGCCCCTCGGCATCGGGCAAGGGCACGGTGGCGGCGCAGGTGGCTGCGGCGCTTGGCTTCCACTACCTCGACAGCGGCGCGCTCTACCGCCTGGTGGCGCTGGCCGCGAGCCGGAAGGGCACGGCCCTTGAAGACGAGGCAGGCCTCGCCACCATCGCCGCGTCCATGGAGGTGTCCTTCGGCGAGTCCACCGTGTCGCTGAATGGCGAGGAGGTGGGGATACCCCTGAGGGGCGAGGAAGTGGGCGCGGCCGCATCCCGGGTCGCGGCCTACCCCCGGGTTCGCGAAGCGTTGCTGGCCCGCCAGAGGGGTTTCAGGCGCCTTCCGGGCCTGGTTGCCGATGGCCGCGACATGGGCTCGATTGTGTTCCCCGACGCGCCGCTGAAGGTGTACCTGACGGCGGGTGTGCACACGCGTGCCCAGCGGCGCCATAAGCAGTTGATGGAAAAGGGAATGTATGCGAAAATTGAGGACGTTGTGGATGATCTGGCGCGGCGCGACGAGCGAGACAGCACTCGCCCCGTGGCACCGCTAAGGCATTATCCCGACGCGATTTTTCTCGATACCGATGGCCTCACCGTCGAGCAGGCGGTGGAGGAAATCCTCGAAAGGTGGCGCGAAAAGTCTTAAAACCCAAAGGTGTCAGGGGGTTGGCGTAACGTAGCGACCCTTCTGGCGATGATCAACGATGGCTGCTCGCCGTCACTTTCCGAAAGCCAGGTTTTTTCATGTTGTCCCAAACCTCAACCAACCCCGCCCCAAACCCCGCAGCACTGGAAAACAGCTTCGCCGCGCTCTTCGAAGAGAGCCTTTCGCGCCAGGAAATGCGCATCGGTGAAGTGATCACCGCCGAGGTCATCTCGGTGGACCCCAACGTCGTGATCGTCAACGCCGGCCTCAAGTCGGAAAGCACGATCGCCACCGAAGAATTCAAGGACGACCGCGGCGAGATCGAAGTCAAGGTCGGCGACTTCGTGTCGGTCGCCATCGAAGCCCTCGAAGACGGCTTCGGCGCCACCAAGCTGTCGCGCGACAAGGCCAAGAAGCTGGCCGCATGGACCAGCCTCGACGACGCGCTGGCCGGCGCCACCATCATCAAGGGTGTCGTGAGCGGCAAGGTCAAGGGCGGCCTCACCGTCATGGTCAACGGCATCCGCGCGTTCCTGCCCGGTTCGCTCGTCGACCTGCGCCCCGTCAAGGACACCTCGCACTTCGAAGGCAAGGAGCTCGAGTTCAAGGTCATCAAGCTCGACCGCAAGCGCAACAACGTCGTGGTTTCGCGCCGCGCCGTCATGGAAGAGACCGCCGGCGTCGAACGCCAGCAGCTCCTCGAGACGCTGAAGGAAGGCGCGGTGGTCAAGGGCATCGTCAAGAACATCACCGACTACGGCGCGTTCGTGGACCTCGGCGGCATCGACGGCCTGCTGCACATCACCGACCTGGCCTGGCGCCGCGTCAAGCACCCGACGGAAGTGCTGTCGGTAGGCGACGAAGTCACCGCCAAGATCCTCAAGTTCGACGCCGAAAAGAACCGCGTCTCCCTGGGCCTGAAGCAGCTGGGCGAAGACCCGTGGATCGGCATCTCGCGCCGTTACCCGCAGGGCACGCGCCTCTTCGGCAAGGTCACCAACATCACGGATTACGGCGCGTTCGTGGAGATCGAATCCGGCATCGAAGGCCTGGTGCACGTCTCGGAGATGGACTGGACCAACAAAAACGTCCATCCGGCCAAGGTCGTGTCCCTGGGCGACGAAGTCGAAGTCATGATCCTCGAGATCGACGAAGACCGCCGCCGCATCTCGCTCGGCATGAAGCAGTGCATGCCGAACCCGTGGGAAGAGTTCGCGATGAACCACAAGAAGGGCGACAAGGTGAAGGGCGTGATCAAGTCCATCACCGACTTCGGCGTGTTCATCGGCCTGCCGGGCAACATCGACGGCCTGGTCCACCTGTCGGACCTCTCGTGGCACGCCACGGGCGAGGAAGCCGTCAAGTCGCTCAAGAAGGGCGACGAGGTGGAAACCGTCGTCCTGTCGATCGATGTGGAGCGCGAGCGCATCTCGCTCGGCATCAAGCAGCTCGAGGGCGATCCGTTCGGCAACTACACCACCACGCACGACAAGGGCAGCATCGTGAAGGGCACGGTCAAGGCGATCGAAGCCAAGGGCGCCGTGATCCAGCTCGACAGCGATGTGGAAGGTTACCTGCGCGCCTCCGAGATCTCCCGGGACCGCGTGGAAGACGTCCGCACGCACATGAAGGAAGGCGACGAGCTCGAGATGGTCATCGTCAACATCGACCGCAAGAGCCGTTCCATCAACCTGTCGATCAAGCAGAAGGACGCGGCCGAAGAAGCCGACGCCATGAAGAAGCACGCCTCGGAAACGAACAGCGCAAGCGCCGGGACCACGAACCTGGGCGCGCTGCTCAAGGCGAAGCTGAGCGGATCGAAAGACAAGGAATAGAGCGATCGAAACCAAGGGGGAGATTCGCGCCATGACCAAGTCGCAGCTCATAGAGCTGTTGAGCGCGCGCCATAGCCAGCTGGCCCCGAAGGATGCGGAGCTCGCGGTCAAGACGATGCTGGACGCCATGTCGCAGACACTGGCTTCCGGCAATCGCATCGAGATCCGCGGGTTCGGCAGCTTCGGGCTCAACTACCGTCCGCCCAGAACCGGCCGCAATCCGAAGACCGGGGAGAAAGTGCAGGTGCCGCGCAAGTACGTGCCGCACTTCAAGGCGGGCAAGGAGCTGCGGGAGCGGGTGGACTATCACGAAGGCTGATCGAACCCTGAAGCACCGGACGGCGGGTTGCGAAAGCGGCCCGCCGTTTTTTTTGTGCCCACTGGCCGGCCCGCCGGCTTGGTAAAATAGCCGGCTATGCAAGCCCTCGTCTGGATCTTCCGCCTCCTCATCGTCGTGATCCTCCTGTGGTTCGCGCTGAAGAACACCGACCTCGTGAAGCTCCACGGCTTTCCCGGGCAGGTGTGGGAGGCGCCGCTGGTGTTCGTGATTCTGGTGGTTTTCGTGGCCGGCGTGGTCATCGGCCTGCTGGCCTGGGTGCCCACGGTGATCCGGCAGCGGCGTGAAATTTCGCGCCTGCGCCGGGCGGCCACGCAGGCCGCCGCGGTGGCCTCGATCGCGCCGCCGCCCGTTGCCGACGTCTCCGCGACGGACATCCATGGAATTTGAGATCTGGTGGCTCGCGGCCCTTCCGGTTTTCTTCGGCATGGGCTGGATCGCGGCGCGCATCGACCTCAAGTCCCTGCTGTCGGAATCGCGCGCGCTGCCCACCTCGTATTTCCGCGGCCTGAATTTCCTGCTCAACGAGCAGCCCGACAAGGCGATCGAATCGTTCCTGCAGGTCGCCAAGGAAAATCCGCAGACGGTGGAGCTGCAGTTCGCGCTCGGCAGCCTCTTTCGCCGCCGTGGCGAAGTCGACCGCGCCATCCGCATGCACCAGGACCTGATGAACCGCGAGGACCTGCCGGCGGAGGATCGCCGCAAGGCCTCGTTCGAACTCGCCGAGGACTACTTCAAGGCCGGCCTGCTGGACCACGCGGAGCAGGTGCTGGCGAAGATGGCGCAATCCGACCCTTCTGCCGACGTGCACCGCCAGCTGCTCGACATCTACATCCAGGAAAAGGACTGGGAGAAGGCGATCGACGCGGCCAAGAAGCTCGAGGCTAGCGCCAAGCGCAACTACCAGAAGGAAATCGCCAACTACTACTGCGAACTCGCCACCACGGAACACGTGCACGGCCGCCCGGATGCGGCGCAGGCGCACCTGGCGCGCGCGCTGCAAGCCAACCGCAAATGTGTGCGCGCCAACATGCTTCGCGGCGAATGGCTCGCGCGCGACGGGCGCCATGAAGACGCGATCGAGGCCTGGAAGGCGATCGAGTCGCAGGATCCCGCCTACCTCGGCCTTGCCGCCGACCAGATGGTGGACAGCTACAAGGCGCTGGGTCGTCCCGCCGAAGGCCTGGCGCTGCTGCGCGGGCTGCAGCATCGCTACCCGGGTCTCGACCTGCTCAACGTCGTCTACCAGGTCACCGCGGAACAGGAAGGCGACGAGGCCGCATGGCGCCTGGTGCGCGAAGAGGTGCGGCGCAACCCCACGCTGGTTGGCCTCGACCGCCTGATCGATGCGGAGCTGGTGCGCGCGCCGGCCGAACGCCGCCAGGACCTGCAGCTGATGAAGAACCTCGTGCATTCCCACGCCCAGGCGCTGTCGGTCTACCTGTGCGCCAACTGCGGCTTCAAGGCGCGCCAGTTCTTCTGGCAGTGCCCCGCGTGTGGCGGCTGGGAAACGTTTGCCCCCCGGCGCACCGCCGAGCTCGACCAGGCCGGTCGCCACCTCGCGAGGATGCAGATTGGATAACAAGCGCGTCATCGTGCCGCTGGATTTTCCCGATGCCGCGAAGGCGCTCGAATGCGCCTCGCGCCTGGATCCCAAGCTGTGCCGCGTGAAGGTCGGCAAGGAGCTCTTCGTGGCCGAAGGCCCCGGCGTGGTCTCGCGCCTGCAGGAGCGCGGCTACGAGGTGTTCCTGGACCTCAAGTTCCACGACATCCCCAACACCGTGGCCGGCGCCTGCCGCGCGGCCGCGCGCCTGGGCGTGTGGATGATGAACGTGCACGCCAGCGGCGGCGAGGCGATGATGCGTGCCGCGCGCGAGGCGATCGAGGGCGTGGCGCGCCCCCCGCTGCTGATCGCGGTCACCATCCTCACCAGCCTGTCGCAGGAAGACCTCGGCCGCGTCGGCTTCAGTGGCGAGGTCGGGGAAAACGTCGAACGCCTCGCGCGGCTCGCGCGGTTCTGCGGCCTGGACGGCGTGGTGTGCTCCGCGCAGGAGGCCCGCGGCCTGCGCGTGGCCACCGGGCCCGACTTCACGCTGGTGACCCCGGGCATCCGCCTGCCCGACGCCGGCAAGGACGACCAGCAACGCGTCATGACGCCGCGCGCCGCCGTCCAGGCGGGCGCCAACTACCTCGTGATCGGGCGCCCGATCACCCAATCCCCGGACCCCGCGGCCACGCTGGAATCCATCCGGCTGTCGCTCGAGCAACCCTCTCCCGGGGCAGGGGGAGCCAACGTGGGAAACGGTGCCGCATGATGAAAGGCAAGTAGATGAAAGTCAGCATCATCGGAACCGGCTACGTGGGCCTCGTCACGGGCGCATGCCTGGCCGACGTCGGCAACCACGTCCTGTGCCTGGACCTCGACGAGAAAAAAATCGCCAGGCTGAAGCGTGGCGAGATCCCGATCTTCGAGCCCGGGCTGGCGGAGATCGTGAAGGCCAACGTCGCGAGCGGGCGCCTGTCCTTCACCACCGATCCGGCCGAATCCGCGCGGTACGCCCGGTTGCAGTTCATCGCCGTGGGCACCCCGCCCGGCGAAGACGGCTCGGCGGACCTGCAATACGTCCTTTCCGCGGCGCGCAACATCGCAAAACACATGGACGGCTCGCGCGTGGTCGTCGACAAATCGACGGTCCCGGTCGGCACCGCGGACAAGGTGCGCGACGCCATCAAGGCCCAGCTCAAGGAGCAGGGCGTCTCCCACTCGTTTGCAATGGTCTCGAACCCCGAATTCCTGAAGGAAGGCGCGGCGGTGGAGGACTTCATGCGCCCCGACCGCATCGTGATCGGGGCCGACGACGCCGACGCCATCGCCACCATGCGCGAGCTCTACGCGCCGTTCCAGCGCAACCACGAACGCCTGCAGGTGATGGACATCCGCTCGGCGGAGCTCACCAAATACGCCGCCAACGCCATGCTCGCCACGCGCATCTCGTTCATGAACGAGCTCGCGCTGCTGGCGGAAAAACTCGGCGCCGACATCGAACACGTGCGCATCGGCATCGGCTCGGACCCGCGCATCGGCTACCACTTCCTCTATCCCGGCGCGGGCTTCGGCGGGTCGTGTTTCCCCAAGGACGTGACGGCGTTGCTGCGCACCGCGAAGGAAAACGGCCTCGACCTCAAGGTCGTGCGCGCGGTGGAGGAGGCCAACGAGCGCCAGAAGGGTGTGATGGCCGACAAGGTGGAGAAGCGTTTCGGCAAGGACCTCAAGGGCAAGCACTTCGCGCTCTGGGGACTCGCCTTCAAGCCCAACACCGACGACATGCGCGAGGCGCCGGCCCGCGTCGTGATCAAGGCGCTCACCGACCGCGGCGCCACCATCAGCGCCTTCGATCCGGTGGCGATGCCCGAGGCGCGCCACATCTACGAAGGTGACCAGCGCGTGGCCTTCGCCGAAAGCGCGATGGAGGCGGTGAAGGGTGCGGACGCGCTCGTGATCATGACGGAATGGAAGGCGTTCCGCAGCCCCGACTTCGCCGCGCTCAAGGGCGCGCTCAAGTCGCCGGTGATCTTCGACGGCCGCAACCTCTACGAGCCCGCGGTGGTCCACGCCCAGGGCATCGAGTACTACGCGATCGGACGCCAGACACCGAGATGACCGCGGCCGCGCTTCCCGATTTCTCGCGTATCCGTGTGCTCGTGGTGGGCGACGTCATGCTCGACCGCTACTGGTTCGGCGACGTGAGCCGCATCTCGCCGGAGGCGCCGGTGCCCGTCGTGCTGGTGCGCCGCACCGAGGAGCGCCCGGGAGGTGCCGCCAACGTCGCGCGCAACATCACGGCCCTGGCGGGATCCGCGACGCTGCTGTCGGTGGTTGGCAACGACGAGGCCGGCGCGACGCTCGAGCGCCTGGTGGTCGCCGACGGCGTGCAGGCCTCGCTGCACCGCGACGCGGAGCTCTCGACCACGGTGAAGCTGCGCGTGATCGGCCAGCAGCAGCAGCTGCTGCGCATCGACTTCGAGCGTTTGCCGAGCCACGAGGCCCTGGCCGCGAAACTCGACGAGTTCGAGCGCCAGGTCGACCAGGCCGATGCCGTGGTGCTCTCCGATTACGGCAAGGGCGGCCTCGCGCACGTCTCGCGCATGATCGAGGCCGCGCGCCGCCACGGCAAGCCGGTGCTGGTGGATCCCAAGGGCTCCGATTACGAACGTTACCGCGGCGCCACGCTGCTCACTCCCAACCGCGCGGAATTTCGCGAGGTCGCCGGCCGCTGGAGCGACGAGGAAGACCTCGCGCGGCGCGCGCAGAAGCTGCGCACCGCGCTCGACCTCGAAGGCCTCATCGTCACCCGCAGCGAGGAGGGCATGTCCCTTTTCACCGCAAAGGACACCTGGCACGTCCCCACCCGCGCGCGCGAGGTGTACGACGTGAGCGGCGCCGGAGATACCGTCATCGGCGCGCTCGCCCTGATGGTGGGCGCGGGTTCGGACATGCGCGCGGCCATGCGCGTGGCCAACCATGCCGCCGGCATCGTGGTGGGAAAACTCGGCACCGCGGTCGCCCACCGCGGCGAACTCGAAGCCAGCCTCGCAACCCCCTGAACGAGTAACCTGCTCAATGTCCATCATCGTCACCGGCGCCGCCGGCTTCATCGGATCGAACCTCGTGAAGGCGCTCAACGCCCGCGGGCAGACCGACATCATCGCGGTCGACAACCTCAAGCGCGCGGACAAGGTCGCGAACCTCGCCGACCTCGAGATCACCGATTTTGTCGACAAGCAGGACTTCCTGGAGATCGTGCGCGGCGGGCTCGATGGCGAATTCAGCGCCGTGCTCCACCAGGGCGCGTGCTCCGACACGATGGAGACCGACGGGCGCTACATGATGGAAAACAACTACCGCTACTCGCTCGAACTCATGGACTGGGCGCAGGAACAGGGCATCGCCTTCATCTACGCGTCCTCGGCTTCGGTTTATGGCGCGGGCAAGGTATTTTCCGAATCGCGCGAGCACGAGTCGCCGCTCAACGTCTACGGCTATTCGAAGTTCCTGTTCGACCAGGTGGTGCGCCGCCGCCTGCCCGGCACCACACAGATCGCGGGCTTCCGCTATTTCAATGTCTACGGCCCGCGCGAGGCGCACAAGGGCCGCATGGCGTCGGTGGCGTTCCACTTCTTCAACCAGTATCGAGAAAGCGGCAAGGTGAAGCTCTTCGAAGGCTGCGACGGCTTCGGCCCCGGCGAGCAGGTGCGCGACTTCGTGAGCGTGGAAGACGTGGTCAGGGTGAACCTCTTTTTCCTCGACCACCCGGAGGTTTCGGGCGTGTTCAACGTCGGCACCGGCGCGGCCGCCACCTTCAACGACGTGGCCTGCGCCACGATCAACACCATCCGCCGCGCGCGCGGCGAGCCACCCGCCACGCTCGAGCAGCTGAAGGCGCAAGGTGCCATCGAATACGTGCCGTTCCCTTCGCAGCTGGTGGGCAAGTACCAGAGCTACACCCGCGCCGACGTGACGCGCCTGCGCGAGGCGGGTTACGAGGCACCCTTCCTCGGCGTCGAGCAGGGGGTTTCACGTTATATCGACCAGCGCATCGCCCGGGAGGGTGCGTGATGAAACGTGCCGCCTGCTGGGCAATCGCCGCGCTGGCGGCCGCGGGTTGCGCCGCGCCCCCCGTGCCCGTGGTGAAACCTGTCGCCGCGCCTGTGGCTGCGCCGCGGATGGCGGCGGGCCCGCTCACCCTCGTCAACTCCGGGTTCGAGCTCGAGATGGCGCCCCGGGCCAACTGCGCCACGGGCTGGGCCTGCACCATGCACGCCGACCCCAAGTCTTTCCGCTTCTTCCATGGCGAGGGCGCGCCCGGCAGCCAGCGCAGCTTCTGCGTCGAACCCATCACCAGGGAACCGTGGGCGGTGATCACGCAGGGCTCGTTCGATCCCGCGCTGCGCGGGATGCGCCTGCGCTTTTCCATCTCCATGAGCCTGGCCGAGGTCAAGGGCGACGGCGCCGGGATCTGGATCCACGTGCAGCGCCCGCGCGCGCCGATGGGCCACTTCGAGAGCCTGGCGAAAACCACGGCGGGGTGGGAGACACGTTCGGTGGAGTTCGACGTCGCCGAAGATGCCCAGGTCGTGGAATACGGCATGACCCTGCGCGGCAAGGGCAGGGCGTGTTTCGACGACGCCCGCCTGGAAGTGCTGCGCCCGGCAAAGAACGCCGTATAATCCGCCGTTTGGCGAGCCGGGGGAGCGCTCGAGCCAGGCGGCCACCACGCAGCAAAAAGGGGAGAACAACGATGAGAAAAATTGCACTGCTGTTTGCGGCGCTTCTGGCGTATGCCGGCATGGCGTTCGCCGCGGTCAACATCAATTCCGCGACCAAGGAACAACTCGAATCGCTCGACGGCATCGGACCCGTGAAGGCCCAGGCCATCGTCGACTACCGCAAGAAAAACGGTTCGTTCAAGCGCCTCGAAGACATCAAGAACGTCGACGGCGTGGGCGATGCCACCTACGTGAAGATCCGTGGCGAGATCGCGCTGAGCGGCACCACGAAGGTTTCGGCCCCGGCCGCCACGACACCCGCGAAACCCGCAATGTCCGCGGCCAAGCCCGAGCCCACACCCGCCGCCAGGGCCGACGAGAAGAAGATGAAGGCCGATGCCAAGGCCGACGACAAGAAGATGAAGGCTGACGCCGAGGCCAACGAGAAGAAGATGAAGGCCGATGCGCAGGCCAACGAGAAGAAGATGAAGGCCGAGACGAAGGCCGACGACAAGAAGGCCAAGGCCGACGCGGACGAGAAGAAGGCCAAGGCCAAGTCCAAGGCCGAAGCCGACGAGGCGAAAGCCAAGGCGGCCGCCAAGCAGGGCGAGCCGAAGAAGTAGGAAGGAAGAAGAAGTAAGCTTCTCCTTCACGCAACAGGCTGGCCCCGCCGCGCGCGGGGCTTTTCCTTAGAGATGAACCAGACACTCCAGGACTTCGTCGGCAACACCCCGCTCATCAGGCTGCAGCGCCTTCCCGGGCGCACGTCCAATACGCTGCTTGCCAAGCT
>JBBREI010000034.1:0-25114 GCA_038203035.1 Burkholderiales bacterium | reverse complement strand
GGGCCTGGCCGCCGCCCTGTTTGCCTCCACCACCTGCGTGGCGCGCGACGAACCGCTGTGGGAAGCCGGCCTGGGCGTGGCGGCGGTGCGGTTCCCCGATTACCGCGGCTCCTCGCAGGGCCGCACCTACGGGCTGCCGGCTCCCTACCTCGTATACCGGGGCGACTTCTTCAAGGCCGATCGCCACGGCATGCGCGGCGTCTTCTTCAGGAACGATTTCGCGGACCTCAACCTCAGCGTCGGCGCCTCGTTGCCGGTGGATAGCTCGGACAACCGGGCGCGCGAGGGCATGCCGGACCTCAAGCCCTCGGTGGAGCTCGGCCCCTCGCTCGACCTCACGTTGTGGCGCTCCGGCGACCGGCGCATGAAGCTCGACCTGCGCCTTCCGGTGCGCGCCGCCTTCACCGTGGAATCGCGCTCGCGCTTTATCGGCGGGCAGTTCTTCCCGCACGCCAACGTGGATGTGCACGACCCCCTCGGCTTCAGGGGCTGGAACCTCGGCCTGCTGGCGGGGCCGGTGTTCACCGACGGGCGCTATAACCGCCACTTCTATGCGGTGCCGGCGCAGTTCGCGCGCGCCGACCGTCCCGCCTACGACGCGCCGGGCGCGGGATTCGCCGGCGTGCAGCTGCTGGTTGCGGTTTCGAAACGCTTCGACAATTTCTGGGTCGGCGGCTTCGCGCGCTACGACACGCTTGGCGGCGCCGCCTTCGAGGACAGCCCGCTCGTCACCTCGAAGCGCTACGTCGCCGCGGGCATCGGCATCTCGTGGATCTTCAAGGAGTCCTCGCAGCGCGTGACGGTGAACCCGTTCGGGGACCTGCAGCGATGATGGCGGCCCGCTTCTTCGCCAAGGCGGCCTGGGACTACACAATCCTGCTGCTGGGTGCGCTGCTGCTTGCGATCGAGTGTTTCACCTGGGCGCTGGTGGCGCTGCTGCTCAACGTCCTGCTGCCGGCCGCGACCGCCCGGCGCGTGGGGCGTGTGGGGGCGATGTGGGGCTTCCGTGCCTATCTCGCGGTGATGGAGGCGCTGGGCGCCTGGCGTCTGGACCTCGAGGAGCTGGACACGCTGCGCGACGTGGGCCCGCTGATCATCGCGCCCAACCACCCGTGCCTGCTCGATGCGGTGCTGCTGGTGTCGCGCCTGCCCAATGCCGTGTGTGTGATGAAGGGCGCGTTGCTCACCAATTTCCTGCTCGGCCCGGCCGCGCGGCTGGCGCGTTATGTGCGCAACGATTCGCTGGTGCGCCTGGTGGCCCGGTCGCGCGAGGAACTGTGCGCCGGAGGCCAGCTGCTGCTTTTCCCGGAAGGCACGCGCTCGGTCGCCCAACCGGTCGGCCCCTTCACGGAGGCGGTGGGCGCCCTGGCGCGCCGCTGCAACGTCCCGGTGCAGGTGGTGATCATCGAGGCCAATTCCGGTTTCCTCGGCAAGGGCTGGAGCATCGCCGCGCGCCCGGACCTGCCGCTGGTTTATCGCGCGCGCCTCGGGCGGCGCTTCGATCCGCCGCGCGACGTGCGGGCGTTCACTGTCGAGCTCGAACGCTATTTTTCGCGCGAGCTTGCCTCGCGCAACGCCGCGCAGGTCGTCCCGGATTGCGCGGTCGCCGCGGTGCAGGATGCCCATCGAATCCGTGGCTGAGCTTTCCCCCACGCACCTGGTGCTGATCCCGAGCTACAACCCCGGCGCGAAGGTGTACGAAACCGTGCGCGGCGCGCTCGCGCACTGGAACCCGGTGTGGGTGGTGGTCGACGGCAGCACCGACGGGACTGCGCAGGGCCTGGAGAAACTCGCCGCGGAGGAACCCGCGCTGCGGGTGCTGGTGCTGGCCCGCAACATGGGCAAGGGCGCCGCCGTGCTGCACGGCATCGAGGCCGCCGCGAAGGAGGGATACACCCACGCGCTCACCATGGATTCGGATGGCCAGCACCCGGCCATGTTGATCCCGCGATTCATGCAGGCATCGCAGGCCGCGCCCGCGGCCCTGGTGCTCGGCAAGCCGGTCTTCGATTCCGGCGCGCCGCAGCTGCGTGTGCAGGGGCGCAAGCTTTCGAACATGTGGGCCCATCTCGAAACCGCCGGCGCCGGGATCGGGGATTCGCTCTACGGCTTTCGCGTGTATCCGATCGCGGACCTGGCCGCAGTGATGCGGGCGCAGCCGTGGATGCGGCGCTTCGACTTCGATCCGGAAGCCGCGGTGCGCCTGGTGTGGCGGGGCCTGAGGCCGGTGAACATCGATGCACCCGTGCGCTACCTGCGCGCCGACGAGGGCGGGGTCTCGCATTTCAACTACCTGCGGGATAACGTGCTGCTCACGTGGATGCACGCGCGTTTGCTGGGCGAGTCGGTAGTCCGAGTGCCGCTGCTGCTCTCGCGGCGGATTCTTCGCCGGCGCTAGGTGTTGTTTGCACGCGCGGGTAAAGCCGGGAATACGCCGCGCTCGCCGACCAAAGCCGGAAACACAGAGGCACAGAGGAAACCCCAGGGCCACAGAGAAAAACGAAGAAATGGTCTGCTGGATCGGGGCAGCGCGCCCACTTCGACCCGCGCCGGCAAGAACCTGAGGAACCGAGCCTCAGCCTGCCACGCCGGTGATTCATCCAATTTCAGTGTTTCGTGGTTACCCCGATTTCAGAAGGGCACGACGATATTTGCCTTTGATTTTCTCTGTGTTTCCGGCTTTGGCCAGTGAGCGCAGCGTAATTCCGGCCTTCTCCTCCAGCTCGTGCACCCCCGGCTTCACGCCATGCCTCCGTTGACGGGGATCACCTGCCCGGTCACGTAGGCGCCCTGGTCGCCGGCAAGGTAGGCCACGGCGGCGGCCACGTCCTGCGCGGTGCCCATGCGCTGCAGCGGGATCAAACGCGCGATCATCGCGGGATCGAAGGCGCCGGCGCTCATCGGCGTGTCGATCAGCCCGGGCGAAACGCAGTTCACGGTGACGCCCCGGCTGCCCAGCTCGCGGGCCAGGCAGCGCGACGCCGCGTAGAGCGCGCCTTTCGCCGCGGCATAGTTGGCCTGGCCGCGGTTGCCGAGGTCGGCCGCCACCGAGGTGATGCTGATGATGCGCCCCCATCGCGTGCGGATCATCGGAAGCGTCAGCGGCTGCGTCACGTTGAAAAATCCGTTCAGTGACACGTCGAGCACGCGGCTCCATTGTTCACGCCGCATCCCGGGGAAGGCGGCGTCGTCGTGGATGCCGGCATTGTTCACCAGCACCTGGACCGCCCTTTCCTCGCACAGGTCCTCCAGCGCGGCGCGCGTGGCCTGCGCGTCGGTCACGTCGAACGCGATGGCGCGCGCGCCGGGCAGTTCGCTCGCAAGCGCGCGCGCCGCTTCCAGGTTTCGGTTGGCGTGCACGATCACCTCACAGCCCTGCGCGGCGAGCGCGCGGCAGATGGCCGTACCGATGGCGCCGCTGCCGCCGGTGACCAGCGCCCGCCGGCTCATCGCGTGAAGGCGACGGTGACGCGCCCCTCGACCAGCAGGCCGGTTGTGCCCGCAACCTCGAATCGATACAACACGCCCGCCGCGCCGCTGCCCAGCTGCTCGGCGCGAACCTCCAGGTCCCCGGCGATGTCGTCGAGGCGCGCCACGTGGAGCTTCACCGCGCGCACCGCGGCGATCATGCCGCCGCCCGACGCGGCGCGCGACGCAAGCGCGCCGTGTGCGGCCGCGGCCTGCGCGCCGTATTCGATGCCGGCGGTGACGGGCAGCGAGCCCGCGCGCCTCAGCGGGTGATCCGTGCGGTGATGGTTGTCGGCGCGGGCGCGCAGGCGGCTCTCGTCCCATTCAACAACTTCGGCGAGCAGGTTCATCGCGCCCTGGTGCGGCAGGTTGGCGAGCAGCCAATCCCGGCCCAGGCGCGTGCTCACGGGCGCAGCTCCACCGCAAGCGACAGGCCCGGCAGGTATTCAAGCACCACACGGCCCGCGCGGTGTGCGGCGACAAGTGCGAGCAGCGGCAGGCCGCGCGCCGACGGTATGCCCGTGCGCAGCGCTTCGAGCTGTGCATCGTGCATCGGTTCGAACGGATCGGTGGTGGTCTCCACCACCAGGGTTGCGCCGCGGGCGTCGCTGCCCGCGCACATCACCAGCGCGCAGGCGAGCGAATCGGGCATCGGCCGCCGGGCGTGCAGGGGCTGCGGATAGGGCGAGTCGTAGGCAACCAGCACCACCGGCTGCGAGGGAAGCTGCGCCAGGCGCGTCATGGCCTCGAGCAGCCCCGCGGAAAAACTCGCGTCGAGCGCGGCGATGCTGTCGGCCGCATGCATCGAGCCGGTTGCGATGCCCCAGTAGCCCGCCGGTGCGTTGTGGACCGAATTGTGGAATCGCGTGGGCGAGATCATGCGATCGTCGGAGGCCAGCACCTCGCAGATGGCGTGCAGGTTTTCGCCGTCGCCGCTCGACGAAGCGAAGATCGAAACCAGGTCGCGTGCCGAGCGCCCCGATTGAGCCGCGGCCTCGAGCCCGGCGCCGAGCGCCAGGCGCACACACTTGCCGGCCCGCCGCCGTTCCGCCGCGGGCAACATGTCGGAAGAAGGGATCACCGTCGGCCGGGGCACCAGCGCCTCGCGACCGGCGAGCACGGCGCGTGACGCCGCCCATCCCGCGAGGCCGGGCCCCACGAGCCCGACACCTTCGATGCGGGCGGCGAGGCTCATGGCGCGGTGCCCAGGCGCCCGAACACCAGGCTGCAGTTGGAGCCGCCGAAGCCAAACGAGTTGCTCATCACGCGGCGCAGCGCGCGCGGGCCGCCCGCGACCTCGTAGCGCGCTTTCAGCGCGGGATCGATGGTGCGTGTGCCGGGGCTGGCGGGCACCCAGCCTTCCGCCAGGGCAAGCACGGAAATCACCGCCTCGGCCGCGCCGGCCGCGCCCAAAGCATGCCCGGTCATTCCCTTGGTGGAATTCACCGGGACGTCGTGGCCGAAAAGCCCCGACACCGCGCGATCTTCCGCCGCGTCGTTGCTGGGTGTACCGGTTCCATGGAGGTTCACGTAGTCGATCCCGCGGGCGCCCATTGCGGCGGCGGCGAGTGCGGCTTCCATCGCGATGCGCGCGCCGAGGCCTTCGGGGTGCGGCGAAGACATGTGGTAGGCGTCGCACGATTCGCCCACCCCGAGCAGCGCCAGCGATTGGGGCGATGCGCCATCCCCCACGCGTTCCAGAAGGAAAAACGCCGCGGCCTCGCCGATCGAGATGCCGTCGCGCTGCTCGTCATAGGGACGGCACGGTTGTGTGGAAAGCAGTTGGAGCGAGTTGAAGCCGTAGAGTGTCGTCAGGCACAACGTGTCCACGCCACCCACCACCGCGGCATCGATCAGCCCGGCGTCGAGGAAGCGCGCGGCGTTGGCAAACACCTTGGCGCTCGACGAACAGGCCGTCGAGACCACCACGCCCGGCCCCGCCAGCCCGAGGCGCGTGCGCACGTAGTCGCCCACCGAAAACGTGCTGTGGGTGTGTGCGTAGTCGAAATCCGCGGGCAGGGAGCCATCGGCGGCGCGGCGGCGGTAGGCGAGCTCGGTCTGCAGGATGCCGGCGGTGCTGGTGCCCATGAAAACACCGATGCGCGCTGCGCCGTGGCGCCGCCGGGCGCCTTCAACCGCTTCGACGAACCCGTCCTGCATGAGGCCCACCTCGGCGGCGCGGTTGTTGCGGCAATCGAAGTGCCGAAGCCCGGCGGGGAGCACCTGTGCATCCACGCCTTCGATTTCGCCTACGTAGGTTTCGAGATCCACGGTCTCGAACCGGCACGGGATGAGGCGGCTCGCGCCGTCGCGCATCGCGGCCCGGGTGGGCCCGAGCCCGCGGCCCAGGCAGCTGGCCATCGTGTAAGCCGAGAGGATTGCGGGGTGCATCGTGTTTTTATCCGTTCGGATGATACCGCGCGACAAGCAGCACGTTGGCGAACGGCGTGCCCGTGCTCATCGGCGTGGAGGCCACCTCGAAGCCAAGCGCCTCGAGGCTGTTGATCCAGCGCACCAGCGGCCTGCAATACAGGCGCGCAAGGCGATGGCCGCGCAGCGCCATCGCCAGCCGGTCGACCAGGACGGTGTAGCGGAAGCGCAGCGAGCTCGACTCGTCGCCCACGCGCATCAGCAGCACGCCGCCGCCGGAAAGCGCCGCGCGAACTCGCTCCAGGACTTCCTGCTGCTCCTCGTAGCCCACGTAGTGGAGCACGTCGAGGATTGCCACCGTGTCCACATGGCCGAACTCGATGGTGCGGATATCGCCTTGCACGAAGGCCACCTGGCCGCCGCCGCCGGCTGCATGGCGCGCTCGCTCGACGTCGCCGGCCATGAGCTCGATGCCGAGGTAGCGGCTGATCGCCGGCGGCTCGGGCCATTCGCGATCCCATTGGCCACGCGCATGGCGTTCGCGCGCGGCGCGCAGCAGCGCCGCCAGCACGCCCTGCCCGCAGCCCAGGTCAAGCACACGCGCCCCGGGGCGTATGAGCTGCGCGCGCAGCAGGTGCGCGAAGGCCGGGTCGCCCCGGAGCTTGCCGGCGGCGAAGTGGCGCGCGAACCGGTCGCGCGCGGGATACAGCGCCGCCGCATCCTTCGCGAGGGCGCGGAAGAACGTTTCGCTCACGGATCGAGGGCTTGGTCGAGCGTGACGCAGCGCAGCCCCCGGGCGTGGGCCGCCTCGATCAGGCGCGGAAGCACCAGCAGCACCACCGGCACGCCGTCCCGGGTGCGTGCCGAATGGCCATCGTGCAGCAGCAGGATGTCGCCGGCGTCCAGGCCCCGCAGCAGGCGCCTGGCCACGCCCGCTTCGTCGCCGCGTTGCGTGTCGTAGCCGCGGCGCGTCCAGCTCACGAGCCGCAGCCCCAGGCCATGCAGCAGCGGGTTGCGCAGCCCCGCGGGCGGGCGGAAGAAGCGCGGGCTGCGCCCGGCGATCTCGCCCAGCATGTGCTGCGCCCGCACGATCTCGCGCCGGATGCCGCCGAGCCCAAACATCGCGAAGGTCGCGCGATGGCCGGCCGAATGGTTCTCGACCAGGTGCCCGCGGCGCACGACCTCGCGGCACAGTTCCGGATGGCGGCGCGCGCTTTCCGCGATGCAGAAAAACGTCGCGCGCTCGCCGTACGCATCCAGTATGTCGAGCACCCTGGGTGTCAGCTCCGGATCGGGGCCGTCATCGAAGGTGAGGGCAATTTCTCCGCGCGCGGCGCTGGCCGCCGGCAGGCGCGTGATGTTGGGCCCCAGCAGCGTGCTGCGCGGCCACATGCCCAGGGCGGTGAGCACGCCCTGGTTGCCCGCAACCGCGCACAACGCCCACCACACCCATTCCTGCGGGCCCATCATCGCGCCCGCGAATGCGGCGCCATGCAGCGCGATGGAGCCGGTGACCATCGGCGTCGGACGCCAGCGCGCCGGCGGGGCGGCTTGCGCAACCGCGATCATTGCAGCGCCGCCTTGTGGTCGGTGAGGAATTGTCCCCACAGCGCGGTCCACGCCGTCCAGTCGTGGCCGCCGGGCATCTCGCGCACGTGGCCCGGATCGATGGCGCCGGCCATGCGCCGCTGGCCGGTGGCGAAGCGATCGCCGGATGTGTAGTAGCAATACACGGGCGCGTGTCCCCGCGCGGCGGTGGCGAGCCACAACCAGGCCTCGCGTTCGAGGTCGCCCTCGGGCGGGATCTCGGGTTTCCAGAGCGCCAGGCCGCCGGCCGCGTCGACCTCACGCAACACGTCGCGCGTGGCCGGGTAGGGCGAGATCAGCAGGATTCCGGACAGGTCGTCCTCGTGGCGCGCCGCGTAGGAGAGGGCGGCCAGGCCGCCGAGGGAGATGCCCGCCAGCCAGATGCTGGTGTTGCCGCGCGCCTTCGCCGGGGCGACAACCGATTCGCGGATGCGGCGCACGATCGAGCCGTCCGCGAACCACGCCGCGCGCGTGCCCACCATCAATACGTCGGCGTCCATTCCGTGTTGCTTCACGGCCGCGGGGAAGCCCGCGCTCACGAAGTCTTCGGGCTCGCTGTAGCTGCCCGACAGCAGGGCCAGCAGCAGCGCGGGGCGGCCTGGCTTACCTGCCGTCTGGAGGATCGTGCGCATTCTGGTTGTGTCCGTGCGCAAATTGTATCCCAGCGCCCGAAAGCATCGCCGCGAAGGCCAGGGTGATGAAGGCGCCCACGGCCACGGTGGAGCCGATGGCGTGCAGCACCGGGATGGAGGAGAGCGAAAGCGCGCCGAAGCTCGCGACGGTGGTGAAGTTGGCGAGCGCGAGGGAAGCGAGGGTGCGCGCAGCGTTGTGGTCTTGCACCGTCGCCGCGCGGTCGAAGAAAAGTGCGTAGTTCGATCCGATCGCAATCACCAGCAGCAAGGCGATCAGGTGCAGCAGCGACAGCCGCGTGCCGGCCAGCGCATGCCACGCGGCCACCACCAGCACGCCGGCCACCAGCGGGGCCATCACGCGCAGCACGCGGGCGGGCGAGCGCAGGGCCCCGGCCAGCAGCAGCACGATCACGCCCAGGCCGGCCGCCGACATCGCCAGGGCGCGTTCGAAGTAACCCGAATACAGGTTGTCGATCTCCGCCTTGAGGTCGATCAGCACGGCGCTGCCGACCCCGGCCGAGGCGATCGCCCCGGCGACCGCGGGCAGGTCGATGCGTGATCTCGCGTCCGGCCGCAGCCCGATCATCGCGGTCCACCGCCCCTGCGGGTCGCGAAACAACATGCCCTCGATCGCCTGCTCGAAGGCGGTGCCGGCGAGGGATTCGCGCGTGAGCGGTGGTGACGAGCGCGCGGCCTCGACATCGGTGATGAAGGGTTCCAGCCGCTCGGCCCGCAGCGGGGAGCCGGCCAGCGCCTGACGCAGGCGCTCGCGCAGCACCGCCGCCCCGGGCAGGCTTTCGCGCCGCGCCTGCTGCGTGGCCTGGCTGGGCAGGTAACGCGACGGCGATTCGTAGCCCGCAAGGCGCCCGGCGCCCACCAACCCGTCGAGCGTGGCCGTGACCTTCTCCGCCGCGGCGAGGGATTCTTCCACCGTTGCGCCATGCACCGCAATCATGTGGCGCGCATCGGATGCGCCCAGCGATGCGCGCAGGCGCACATCGGCCTGGCGGTCGCTGTCGACAATCGGATTGAGCGCCGAAATCTGCGGCTCCCATAACGTGGCGCGGTGGGTGGCCAGCACCACAATCGCCGCGGCCGCCAGCGCCGGCACGATCCAGCGCGCGCGCGCGGCGGTGGCCGCGACACGCACCAGCACCCGGCCCAGGCCCGAGACATCGCGAACGCGGAAACCCGCCGGCAGCAGTTGTGGCAGCACGAAGCGCGTCACCGCCGCCGCCACCACGAGGCCGGTGATCGAATACACGCCCAGCTGCGCCAGGCCCGGCAAGCCGGAAAACACCAGGGCCGAGAAACCCGCGATGGAAGTGAGCACGCCGAGGCGGATGGTGGGCCAGAAGCGCTTCACCCAGTTTTCGTCACCGGCGTGTTCCGACTGCACGAAGAGGTAGATCGAATAGTCGACCGCCTCTCCGATCAGGGTGGTCCCGAAGCCCAGCGTGATGCCGTGCACGACACCGAAGCCGAGCGAGACCGCGGCGATGCCGACGATGCCCCCGGAGAGCACGGGCAGCAGCCCCAGGGCGATGGCCAGGGCGGAGCGGTAGACCAGCAGCATCACGGTGACAACGATGGCCAGGCTCACCAGCGCAAGCCTTTGCACGTCGTGTTCGATCATCGCGCGCGCCTTGGCCGAAAACACGCCCGGACCCGTGACCACCAGGGTGAGCGCCTTGCCCGCGGCGAGCTCGCGGTAGGTGGCCTCGAGTGCGGCCCACGCGGCAGCCTGCGCTTCGGTATCGGACCCGGCGGCGCGTGTGCGCATCACCAGCACTGCTTCGCTGCCGTCGGGCGTGGCCCACACGCCCTCGACCGCGTTGGGATTTTCCGCTCGGCGCAGGGCTTCGGCGACCGCGAGGGTTTCGCCCGTGGGGTCACGCGCCACAAGCGACTTGAGCACCAGCCCCGCGGGCGAGGCGAGCAGGTCGAGGGTTTCCGCGATCGCCGCGCGCAGCCCCTCGACCTCGAAGCGCTGCGGGGTGACGTTCGGGCTCAACACGTAGCGCTGCGCCAGCACGATGTCGCGTTCGCGACCGAAATCGCCCGGCGCGCCGTTCGCCACCGAGGCGAAGCGCGGGTCCTGGCGCAGGCGCGCGGCGAGCGCCCGCGAGGTGTCGGCGCGCGCGCCCGCATCGCCACCGGAGATTCCCACCAGCATCACGCGCGAGATGGCGCCGTCGCGAAGCTGGTCGACCAGCAGGCGTTGCTGCTCGGTGGGCGCGGCCGGCAGGAAGGAGGAGAGGTCGGCGACGAAGCGCGAATTGGCGATCTGCACGCCACACAGCGCGAGCAGCAGCAGCCACAGGACGATGGCCGGCGCGCGCGCGGCCATCAGCGCGCGAGCGGCGAAAGCGCCATCACCGAGCGGTCGCCGTCCGCCTGGAAGATCTCCACGATGCCCACGCGCGCTTGCGCGCCCGCCACCTCGACGCGTTCGACCAGCGTGCCGAGGCTGGGGTCGAGCGGGCGCAACGTGATGCGCCAGGCGGCGCGATCGCCCGCAAGAGCAATCGAGTAGGTGCGCGAGAGCGCGGCGAGGTCGCCCGCGAGGGTCCCGCGCACACTTTCCACCAGCACGGCGACCGCCGGATTTTCGCGCAGGCGCAACGACTGGCGTTTGCCGTTGCGCTCGAGGGTGACGGTTTCACGGTCGACCGTCACGCGCTCGGGCTTCGGCTTGAGGGTGACCTTCTCCATGCGGTCGGGCGGGGTGAAGGCGAGCTCGCCCGACGATTCCACCGGGCGGTCGAGGATGGAGATGTATTTCTTCTCGACAAACGCGGCGCGTTCCGGACGCGCGCGCGCGAGCTCGGCAAAAAGCGTCGGGATGTTCCAGTCGGCGGCCGGGGCCTGCGCCGCGGCGAAGGCGGCCAGCAGCAGCAATCGCTTCATGGACGCGCCGCCCAGAAGTCGTGGAAATTGAACCAGTCGTAGGGCGACAGGCGGGCGTAGTGTTCCAGGCGGGCGGCGTAGGCGCGAACCGCGGCATCCACACGGGCCGTGCGTTGCGCGCGGTCCATGCCCTCGAGGTTGCTGAAATCGGCGAGCGGCTCGAAAAACATCTCGTAGTGGTTGCCGCCGCGGTAGAGGCCGGCCATGAACAGCACCGGGCGGCGCAGCGCGGCGGCCATGCGCATCGGCCCGGTGGGGAAGGGCGCGGGCTTGCCGAGGAAGTCGACCATGATCACCGGCTCCTCGCCCAGCGTGCGGTCGGCCAGCACACCCACGAGCGCGCCCTGTTCCAGCCGGTCGCTGAGCTCGAGCATCGACTGCACGCGCCCCAGTCCCACGATATCGTGCAGCGCGTCGGGGGCGACCGCCAGCAACACGCCGTTGATCTTGCGCGCGTTCTCCTCGAACATCGCCATCACCACGCGGCGATGCGCGTGTGCACGGCCCGCGGCGCGCAGCGCCTCGAAGCTGCCGAGGTGCGCACCCATCAGCAATGCGCCGTCGGTGCCGCCGAAGTGGTCGCTGCCGTGGACCTCGACGTGGAAGATGTCGTAGCGCCCACGCAGGAAATAGACGCGGTCGTGGAGTGCGGCGGCGAAGTGGAAGAAGAGCTGGTAGAAATCGCCGAGCGTGGGCGCGCGCCCGAGGGCGCGCGCGAGGAAGTCACGCGCGCCGCGCCGCGCCGCCCCGCCGAAGACCACGAAGTAGGCCGCGCAGCCGCGCACGATCAGGCGCGTGGGTGTCCTTCCCGCCACACACGACAGCCACGCCATGAAGCGGATCAGTGGCAGGCTGCCGCGTTCCGAGCGCCGGGTCCATTCCGACGCCCCCGGGGGGCGCGCGTTCATGGATCCCGCGGCGCAAGCACGCCGCTGGCGATTACCCCGCGTTCGTCGCGCACCTCGAAAGACACGCCACCGGAGCGCGTGGGCTCGTGCTGGAGCACAAGGGCCGTGCCCGGCTGCACCGGGGCAAGGAATTTTGCGCTTGTGATCTCCCAGCTTTCGGGGCCGCGCGCCGTTGCCGCCTCGATCGCCGCCATCACCTCGGCCAGGATCACCGCGCCGGGCAGAATCGGATGGCCGGGAAAATGTCCCGCGAAGGCGGGGTGGTCGCGGGAGACGTCGAGGGGCGAACGCGCCGGACCGGTGGCCATCACGGGCCCTTCGACGGGGGTGTGCGCGCGCGCGCGGCCAGCGCGCGCAACGCCTCGCGCGGCAATTTGCCCGTGGGTGCGCGCGGCAGGCTTTCCACCATCACCACGGGGCGCGGCAGGAACGCGGGATCGATGAGGGCGCGAAGGCGCTCCAGCACCTGCGCCGCGGACAACGCGGGGGCGACCACAAACGCGGTAAGGCGCGTGACCGCGTCTTCACCCGTTTCGTCGGGCACGTAGAAGGCGCCGTCGTCGACACCCGCGATCGAGGTGAGCTGGTGGTTCAGGTAACCGAGGGAGTTGCGCTTGCCCGCGACGTTGACCATGTCCGCGGTACGGCCGTGGAGGATGAAACGTGAGCCGTCGCCCACGATCTCGATCACGTCCTGCAGAGGCGTGGGCGATTCGACATGCCCGCCCGATGCCATCGCCTGGCCGGACTCGTTGTAGATGCACACGCCCTCGATGGTTTCCCACTCGGCGGATTGCGCGGTGCGGCGTGTGGCAACCTGGCCGGTTTCGGTGCAGCCGTAGATCTCGAGCACCCGGGCGCCGGTGCGCTCCTCGGCCCGGCGCGCGAGCCCCACCGATAGCGGCGCGGTGGCCGAGACGATGGTTTCGAGGCGCTCGGGATCGCCGCTTTCCATCCAGGCGCGCAGGTGGAAGGGCGTGGTGAACAAAACACACGGCGCGGGTGTGCGCGCAATCGCCGCGTCGATGTCCGCCGGGTAGTAGGGGCGCCCGGAGGTCAGCGCCGCGCCCGAGACGATCGGCAGCAGCACCGTCGATTCGAAACCGTACATGTGCTGCGGCGGCACGGTGCCGAGGATCGAATGGCCGGGTCCCACGCCCAGGCGCTTCGCCTCGCCCTGCATGTCGAGCACCATGTTGCCCCAGGTCTTGAGGTAGGGCTGCGGTTCGCCGGTGGAACCCGATGTGAAGAGGCAGGCGACGGCCTGGCCCGCATCGATGGCGGGGACCTCCCAGGCCGCGGGCGCGCCGCCTTCCGGGAACTCGCAGCGGGGCAGGTCGACTTCCGGCTGCATTTCGTCCGAGACGTAATATGCGCCCGGGGCGAAGGCGCGCATCGAGGCGATCATGTTGGGTGTGGTGCCGGGGGGCAACAGTGTGATCTGGCCGCGCACCATCGCCGCGAGTAGCGCCACCGTGAACCGATAGCGGTCGGCGCATAGGTTGAGCACGTGTGTGGACTGCGGCATGGCGCGCGCCGCGGCCATCACGTCGGTGAGCAGCTGGCTGGCGTTCACGCGCTGGCCGCGACGCCAGGCCGCGACCGCATCGCCATCGGTGTGGGCCAGCAACGGCAGGCGCCTTGAAATGGAAGCGCGCACTGGCGCGGGCGATTTGATCGCGCTCACGGCGTCAGCGCGGCGCTTCGAAGCGCGCGCTATCGATGTGGCGCGAGAAGGCGCGGATGCCGCTCAGGATGCCGGCACGTTCCCAGTTCGGAAGCACACGATGGCGCACCGCGTATTCGATCACGAACATGGACCCCACCAGCAGCGGGCTCAGGAGGTTGGCCAGCAGCGACCAGGCCGGCAGCAGGCGCCCCAGGTAGAGCACACACGAAAGCGTGAACAGGGCCAGGAAAAAAATCGTCCAGGCGACGGTGACCTGCCGGGTGTAGCGCAGCACCTCCGGCGGCAGCTCGCCGTGCAGGATGCGCGCGAAACGGGTCACCAGCGGCTCGCGCGCGGCGAAAAGCGTGCGGCCGAACACGAAGGCAAGCGCGAGGTTCGCGCCCGCGTGTTCGACGAAAAAGAGGTCGGGAAAGTGGCGCTCGAGCGTGCCCCAGGAGGCCGCCACCGCAATCGCCGCGATCACCAGCGCCACAACCAGCGCGATGCGCCGGCGCGAGCGGCGAACCGCCCACAGCGCCAGCGCGCAGACCGGGACCAGCGAAAGCAACGCGCCCACCGTGGGCGGCACGCCTTCGATGAGCGAGGCGTGCGCCAGCATGGCGAAGCCGGCGGAAAGCACGACCACGAGGAACACCCAGGATCGCCGGTTGCGCCCGGAGGTCACTTCGTCCTGCGCTGCGCAACATGGGCAGCGAGGCTGTTGAGCGAGGTGAAGACCTTGACGTTGTCCTGGTCGTCTTCCTTCAGCTTGAAGCCGTAGCGTTTGGAGACCACCAGCGCGACTTCCAGGATGTCGATGGAATCCAGCCCCAGGCCTTCCTTGTAGAGGGGGGCGGCGGGATCGATCCCGGATTCGGCGAGCTGGAGGTTGAGCGCCGAAACGATCAATCCCGCGATCTCGCGCGTGAGCGCAGGGTCGACCGGGTGCCCGTTGACCGGGTCGTTATCGAATGAATTGGGCATGTGCGGCGAGAGCGGGGAATGGCCGAAATGATAGCACCCTAGGGCACGCCTTCCGCCGGCAGGCTGAACACCCATTGGCGTCCGGCGGAGGTCTTTGGCCATTCGAACCGCAGCATCGGAAAAGTTTTCTCCAAAACGCGCCGGTTATGGCCGATTTCGACTACCAGGCGCCCCCCCGGCGCCAGGTGGCGGCGCGCCTGGGCGAGGATCACGCGCGTGTGGTCCAGCCCGTCGGCGCCGCTTGCCAGCGCCATGCGGGGTTCGTGCCGGTATTCGTCCGGCAGGGCATCCATCGATGCCGCCTTTACATACGGTGGGTTCGACACGATGAGGTCGTAGACGCGCCCTTCCAGGCCGGTGAACATGTCCGATTGGACCAGCTCCACGCGATCGGCGAGCCCGTAGTTGTCCACGTTGCGCCGTGCGACCTCCAGCGCATCGGTGGAGAGGTCCGCGGCGTCGACCCTGGCCTGGGGGAAGGCGAGCGCCGCGAGGATGGCGAGGCAGCCGGAGCCGGTGCACAGGTCCAGGACGGATGAAACCCCGGGTTTCGGGTCCACACGCAGCAGCTCCGCGATGAACGACCGCGGCACAATCACGCGCTCGTCGACGTAGAACCGGTGGGGCCCGAGCCAGGCTTCGTTGAGCAGGTAGGCGGCGGGTTTGCGGGTGGCGATGCGGCGCGCGACGAGGTCGCGCAGCGCGGATTCCTGCGCGGCGCTGATCGGCGCATCGAGGGCGGCGGTGAGTGCATCCCAGCTGATGCCGAGCACGTGGGCGGTGAGCCACAACGCTTCCTGCCCCGCATCGGTGGTGCCGTGGCCGAAGCCCACGCCGGCCGCGTCCAGGCGCCCGGCGGCTTCTTCCGCGGCCTGTCGCGCGCTGCGCGCCGTCATCGGGTGCCGAACATGCGGGTGATGGCGAGCTGCTGGCAGCCTTCGTCGGACGGCCTGACCGACCTACGCCGAATCAGCGCTTTTGCCAGCGCCGGGGTCTCGTTGTCCAAACGCCAGCTTTCCGGTGAGCAGTTGCCAATACATGACCCAGTCGCCCGCGAAGCTCCAGGCCGGGTACTTGAACGTCGCCGGGCGGTTCTTCTCGAACACGAAGTGGCCGACCCACGCGAAGCCGTAACCCGCCACGGGGAGTGCCGCGTAATACCAGCCGTTGCCGGTGTAGATCGCGACGGCCAATAGCGCCAGCACCAGCGTGCTGCCCGCGAAGTGCAGCTTGCGCGAGGTGGGGTGGGTGTGCTCCGAGAGGTAGAACGGATAGAACTCCCGGAACGAGGCGAAGCGTTCGCCGCTCACGCGTCGCTTTCCAGTATCGGCAGCGGGCGCCCGTCGCGGCGCGCGCAGGTGGGCCCCACGCGGTCCTCGATGTAGCGGCGCAGGGGCGCGCGCGCGCCGGCGAGGAAATACGCTTCCGCGCAGACAAAAATCGGGCCGATCAGCAGCTGCTTCGCGTCGTCGAAAAACGCCGGCTTCATGCCCTCGAATTTGTGGCCGACGAACTGGATCACCCAGCCCACGGTGAAGGCGATGGCCGCGACGCCGAGGGCGGGGCCTTTGCCGAGGCGGTGCACGACCTCGCTCGCCCCCGCGCACATCACAAAAAGCGTGACCGCCATGGTGACGCCGAAAACGAAGTCGAGGCGGAAATAGTAGATGCACGCGGCGATCGACACCACCGCGGCGAGCGTGATGGTGTAATCCCCGGCCGCCATCCAGACCGTTGCCAGCGCCTGCACGACCCCGAACACGATCAGGGGGACGCCGACGAAGTGGGTGGCGATGTTGCGGCGGTCACGGTGGTAGGCCGCGTAGTGCGTGAGGTTTTCTTCGATAGATTTCATGGTTTCTCCCCCTCATGAAATCCGGTGTCAGAGACGACTTTCCAGAAGTCGTCTCTGACACCAGTTTCAGAACTTTTCTTCTTCCTCGGTGATCTTGAAGTCGCCGAACGAGGAGCCGCCGCGGCTGGGCACGCCGGGGCCGGGCGCCTTGGCGCGTTCCGAAGCCGCCGGCATGATGCCGGAGTTGCCGAGCAGCAGGCCGAGGTTGGTGGCCGAATCGGCGTTCGCGAGCGCCTCGTCGGTGGATATCTTGCCCTGGCGCACCAGGCGGAAGAGATCCTGCTCGAAGGTCTGCGATCCGGGCGACATGGATTTTTCCATCGCCTCCTTGATCTCGGTGATCTCGCCTTTTTCGATCAGCTCCTGGATGTTGCGCGTGTTGAGCAGCACTTCCACGGCCGGCGTGCGCCCGCCTTCCACGGTCTTGATCAGGCGCTGCGAGATCACCGCCTTGAGCGACACCGAGAGATCCTGCAGCAGCATCGGGCGCACTTCGAGCGGGAAGAAGCTGATCACGCGGTTCATCGCCTGGTAGGCGTTGTTGGCGTGCAGCGTGGCCAGGCACAGGTGGCCCGAAAGGGCGTAGGTCAGGGCCATGCGCATCGTTTCCAGGTCGCGGATCTCGCCGATCAGGATGCAATCCGGGGCCTGGCGCATGGCGTTGCGCAGCGCGTCGTGGAACGACCTGGTGTCGTTGCCGACTTCGCGCTGGTTGAAGATCGATTTCTTCGGGGTGAAGACGTATTCGACCGGATCCTCGATCGTGAGGATGTGCCCGGTGGCGACCGAATTGCGGTAGTCGAGCATCGAGGCGAGGGTGGTCGACTTGCCGGATCCGGTGGCGCCCACCACCAGGATCAGGCCGCGTTTTTCCATCACCAGCGAGGACAGCACCTGCGGCAGGCTGAGGTCCGCGATCTTCGGAATGTCGGCGGAGACGAAGCGGATCACACACGAGACCGCGCTTTTCTGCCAGAACATGTTGACGCGGAAGTTGCCCAGCCCCGCCATCGGCTTGGAGAAGTTGAGCTCCTGCTCGCCTTCGAAGATCTTGATCTGCGCCGGGCTGAGCATCTCGTAGCAGACCTTCTTCGCCATCTCCGCATCCATCACCTGCGGGTTGACCGGCATGATGTTGCCGCTGATCTTGATGCTGATGGGCGAGCCCGCGGAGATGAAGATGTCCGAGGCTTTTTTCTCGGCCATCAGCTGCAGGAGCTTCTCGATGAACATGGCTTGTGCGCCTCCTGGTTGTGCCCGGCTGGTCAGTCGCGGAGCAGCTCGTTTATGGCTGTCTTGGCCCGCGTGCCGGCATCGACCTGCTTGATGATGACCGCGCAATAGAGACTATACCGGGCGTCGTGGCCGGGCAAGTTGCCGGAGACGACGACAGAGCCGGGCGGGATGCGTCCGAAACTCACCTCGCCCGTCATGCGGTTGTAGATCTTGGTGCTTTGGCCGATGTAGACGCCCATGGAGATCACCGAGCCCTCGCCGACCACCACGCCTTCCACCACTTCGCTGCGCGCGCCGATGAAGCAGTTGTCCTCGATGATGGTGGGGTTGGCCTGCAGCGGCTCGAGCACCCCGCCGATGCCGACGCCGCCCGAGAGGTGCACGTTTTTGCCGATCTGCGCGCACGAGCCCACGGTGGCCCAGGTGTCGACCATCGTGCCCTCGTCCACGTAGGCGCCGATGTTCACGTAACTGGGCATCAGCACCACGTTTTTTGCGATGAAGGCGCCGCGGCGCGCAACGGCCGGCGGCACCACGCGATAGCCGCCCGCGGCGAAGTCGGCGTGTGAATAGTTGGCGAACTTGGAATCGACCTTGTCGAAGTAGTGCGTGTAGCCGCCCTGCATGATCCCGTTGTCGCGCAGCCGGAAGGAAAGCAGCACCGCTTTCTTCACCCATTGGTGCACCACCCAGTTGCCCGGGGACTGCCTCTCGGCCACGCGCAGCCTGCCCGCGTCCAGCTCCGCGATCACGGCCTCGACCGCCTGCTTGAGCGCCGCCGGGGCCGAAGCGGGCGAATATTGCGCGCGGTTCTCCCACGCGTCGTTGATGGTCTGCTGCAGCGTATCGGTCATGTCTTTTCTTTTCGGTCAGTTGGTTGCGGCAAAACCCGCCACGCGCCCGGCGGCTTCGATTGTTTCTTCCAGCGTCGAGACCAGCGCCATGCGCACGAAGCCCCGCCCCGGGTTGATCCCATGGGCCTCGCGCCCGATGTAGCTGCCGGGCAGAACGGTCACGTGCTGGCGTTCGAACAATGCGCGCGTGAACGCCAGGTCGTCGCCGCCGGGCACCGCGACCCAGTAGTAGAAAGCGGCGTCGGGCTTCGTGAGCGGCAGCACGGGGTTCACGCGCTGGTGGAAGGCGGCGAACTTCTCGCGATAGAGGCGCCGGTTCTCCAACACGTGCGATTCGTCCTTCCACGCGGGGATCGAGGCCCGCTGCACCATGTTGCTCATGGCCGAGCCATGGTAGGTGCGATAGAGCACGAACTTCTCGATGATGGCGGCGTCTCCCGCGGCGTAGCCCGATCGCAATCCCGGCGCGCTCGATCGCTTGGAAAGCGAGCCCAGCACCACCAGGCGCGGGTAGCCCGCGCGCCCGAGGTGGCGCGCCGCGGCCAGTGCACCCAGGGGCGGGGCGGACTCGTCGAAGTAGACCTCGCTGTAACACTCGTCGGAGACGATCACGAAGCCGTGCCGGTCGGAGAGATCGAAGAGCTGCTTCCATTCCTCCATCGGCATCACGCGCCCGTAGGGGTTGCTGGGCGAACACACGTAGAGCAGGCGTACGAGCTTCCAGATGTCCGGCGGCACGGCCAACCAGTCGGGCCGGAAGTTGTCGGCCGCGATTGCGTTCATGTAATACGGCCTGGCCCCGCCCAGCAGCGCCGCGCCTTCGTAGATCTGGTAGAACGGGTTCGGCGACACCACCAGAGCGTCGCTTTCCGTGGGGTCGAGCACCACCTGCGCAATCGAAAACAGCGCTTCGCGGCTGCCGGTGACCGGGATCACCTGCCTTGCCGCGTCGATCGGGCCCAGGCCATGGCGGCGCGCCAGCCATTCGGCCACCGCGGCGCGCAGTTCCGGCAACCCCAGCGTGAGCGGGTAGCGCGCAAGCCCGTCCAGGTTGGCGGCGATTGCATCCTTGATCACGGCAGGGGTCGGGTGCTGCGGCTCGCCCAGGCCGAGGCTGATGTGCCGCAGGTTGGCCGGTGGCTTCGCCCCGGCGAGCAGGCCGCGCAGCCGCTCGAAGGGATAGGGCTGGAGCAGCCCGAGGCGGGGATTCATCCGCCAATTATACGGGCGGGTGTTTGAGGATCCCGAAGCGGTAGAGGGGCAGCAGCAGCCACCAGCGCAGCCCGCCGCGGCGCGTGAGCTCACGATCCTTGGCCTCGATGACCGCGACTTGGGCGCGCAGCTGCTCGTCGCGCTCCGCGATCTGGCGGCGCAACCAGGCTTCACCTTCCGCGTAGCGGGCGTCCGCGTCTTCCTTGAGCTTCTTCCATTCGAGGATGTCGCGCGTCATGAAGGCGATGGCGCCGTCGCGCTCTTCCACCAGCGTGATGGCGTGCTCGCGCTCCCTGGCGCAGCCGCCAAGGTCGCGCATCACCTTCTCGTAGTCGCGATGGACCCACTCGTCGCGATCGGACAACACGGATAGCGGTGGTGGCACGCGATCGACGGCGTCGCCCGTGATCCCGGCGACAATGAGGAAATACAGCGGGTTCTCGATCTTCGAGCCCGCCTCGCCCGGCGCGGACTCCACCACTTCGATGAGCTCGCCCGAAGCGGCGTTCGATTCCGGGGCGATCACCGAGAAGAACGACGGCCGCTGCCCGTACCACCGCACTTCGGGGAAGCGTTGTGCCACGAGCGCGGCCAGCTCCTCGCGATAGAGCTCCTTCACGTGGAACGGGTTGTCGAAGTGGCGCTTGTCGCTGTACTCGAGCTTGTTGGGGCAGGACATCACCAGCACGCCGCCGGGCTTGAGCACGCGCGCGACCTCGGCGATGAATTCCTGCTGCACGGGGATGTGCTCGACGGTCTCGAACGACACCACCACATCGAACGACGCGCCCGGCAGCGGCAGCTTCGCGATCGAGGCTTCGATGAACTCGGCGTTCGCGAGGTTCGCGTAAGTGCGCCGGGCGTGCGCGATGGCATCAGGCGAGAGATCCACGCCGGTGACGTGCGCGGCATGGCGAGCAAGCAGCGCCGTTCCGTAACCCTCGCCGCAAGCCGCGTCGAGCACGCGCAGGCCCTTCGCCCACCGCGCCGCGAAGTGGTAGCGGTGCCAGTGCTCGACCCAGATCTCGCCGCGCGTTCCGGGGATGAAGCGTTCGCCGGTGAACTCGATGTCGCCGCTCAAATCCGCAGCCCCCGGCGCCGCAGCCATTCACGCGTCGGCGTGCGCCACGCCGCCAGCCGCGCGAGGGTCGGGTTCGAGCTCACCACGTGGCGAACCGCGTTGCGCGTGGCGTGCACCATGTGCTGCTCGCGCGAGTAGCTCTCGGCCATCTGCGCGATCTCGCGCGGCGACAGGGTCAGGCGCAGGCGGCGCTGGCGTTCCACGGCGCCGGCATAGGCCGCGTCCAGCCGCGCCTGGCGCGCCGCCGCCTCGCGCGGGTCGTCGGGCACGCGATACATCGACGTGGTTTTTTCCACCGGCACGAAATCGTCCTCGATGGTGTAGCGCGTCCAGAGGTTCCAGTCCTCGAGCTGGTCCATGTCCTCGGCCAGGCCGCCGTGGCGTTCCCAGAGGCCGCGATGGAAGAGGACCGACTGGATCGGCAGGAAGTTCTGGTGCCAGAGCGAGATGCGGTCGAAGCGCGGGCGCAGGCGCGGGACGCGGCGCGTCTCCTCGTAGCGCGCGCTGGCCGCGTCGATCACGCGGGTGTGTGTTTCCCAGGCGAAGCCGTAGGCGCCTTTTGCGCCGGTGCGGCGCACCGCTTCCACCAGCACTTCCACGTGGTCGGCGAAAAACACGTCGTCGTCGTCGAGGAAGTTCATCCATTCGCCGCGCGCCTGTCCCATGGCGAGGTTGCCCGCCCGCGCGCGGCCCACGCGATGGCCGGTTGCCTGGTAGCGCACCACCATGCGCGGCGTGAACTCGTCGATGACCGGTTGCGCGTGCGCCGGGCCATCCTCGACCACCACCACCTCGAGGTTCGGATAGGTCTGGTGCGCGCAGGTGGAAAGGGCGTGGCGCAGCCATGCGGGGCGCCCGTGGGTGCGGATCAGGATCGAGACCAGCGGGAAATCGGCCGCCGTGCGTCCGCGCCGCGAAAGGGTCTCGTGGAAGGCGCCGTCGCGGCGCTCCTCGTAGCTCCAGCCGGCGAACTGCGGGCGGAAGCGCGGCGTGACGCGCACGCGGCTGCCGAGGAAACGCGGCATGTGCCGCAGGTAGCGCAGGCCGGTGCGCATCATTCCCCAACTGCGGCCCGGGAATGATTCGGGCGCCAGGATCTCGGCCGCCAGCATGGCGAAACCGCGCATCACCTGCATCGCGCTGCCATAACGCGTTCGCAGGGCGAGGCCGGCGAATACGGCGCCATAGGCCTGCAGCGGCTTGACTTCGCCCTTGGTGGCGTAGGTGCGATGCACCACGGCCGCCTGCGGCACGTAGCGCAGGACGTGGCCGCTGGCGCGCAGTCGCCACGAAAGGTCGACGTCTTCGCCATAGAGGAAAAACGCGGCATCGAAGCCGCCGACGGTTTCGAAGGCCGCGCGGCGATAGAGGGTGGCGGCGCCGCTGGTCCACTGCGTCTCGAGAGTGACCGGGTCGTACGCCTTGGGATGCTCGTACGGGATCTGGCGCATTTCCCAGGCGGCGGCGTCTTGGGTGTCGCGCGTTGCGAATTCCATCAGCTTGCCGAGGGCTGCGGGTTCGAGCACGCAGTCGGGGTTGACCACCAGCAGGTGGGGCGCCGAGCCCAGCGCCGCGTTGGCGTTGTGCCCGCGCCCGAAGCCGATGTTCTCCGTCGAGTGGCGGATCTCGACGCGGTGGAAGGCGGCGTTGTTTTCCAGCTCCGCGCGCAGGGCTTCCACCGCCTCCGGGCGCGGGCTGTTGTCGTGGACGAAAAGCGCCAGCCGCGCGGCCGGGGCGGGATCGGCCAGGCTGGCGAGCAGCTGGCGCAGCAGCGCCATGTCTGGTTCGTAGGTGACGATGCTGACGTCAGCTTCGTGCACGGCGCAAAAGCCTCCCGAGGACCCGATTCACGAAATGGGGCAGGTGGATCGCGGCGCCCGCCGCGGTTTGCGCCAGGCCCAGCTCCACCGCGATGCGCTGGCGCTCGTCGAACTCGCGCTTCAGCTCAGCCTGCAGGCTGGCCACGTCGCCTTCCAGCTTCCCGATCCAGCGCCGCGCCTCGGCCTCGAAGTCGCGCTGGCGCCTGGCGTGCGAGTCCGACTGGTCGCAGAGGTCGGCGAGGAAGGCGAGCTCCTGGCGGAAAAGCGAGCTGTCGAGCGAGGGAGCGAGCAACGCGTCCACCGAGGCAGCGTCCATGGCGCCGGGCGTGGCGGCTTCGCGGCCGTAGCGGCGGTAATACGCTTCGAGCGATTCGGCCATGGCGGCGAGGGTCGGAACGCGGTTCGTGTCGGGCTGCGAGAGTCCCAATCTTACCCGCGCCACTTCGCCTGCCCCATCGGGGCCAAGCAGGCGGCGAAGTTGCGCGGCCACTTGCGCGGCGTCAAAGCCTTCCGGCAGCAGCCAGCCGCCGCCGTGGCGCGCGATGCGTTCGCCGATGGCGCCGGCCGCACCGGCAACGACCGGCACGCCCGCGGCCCAGGCTTCAGAAAGCGAATAGCTGAAGCTTTCCGGCACGCGATTGGGAAACAGGACCAGCTCCGCGCCGTAGGCGCGCAGCAGCTGCCCGGTTTGTAAAGGGTGATACGGCCCATGCACATAGAGGTGAGGCTTCGGATTCCAGCCGGGATAAACCTGCTGGTCGAGATAACCGATGACCACGACACCGATGCCGGAGCCTTCGAGATGCGCCGGGAGCTGTCGTAGCAGGTCCGCGCCCTTGTGCGCGCCGATCGCGCCCAGCACGGCGACCACGCGCCGTGGTTTGTTCGCGAGGAATTCAGGGCGCGGAAAACCGGGGACGCACCCTGCTTTTCCGCTGTCGTGGAAAAGCAGGGTGCGTCCCCGGTTTTCATCGAAGGTCTCGAGTCCGTTGGGGACTACCTGCACGTCGAGGCTGGGGAACGTGTCATTCGCCAGGCGAGCGAGGTAGCGGGAGGGCGCGAGCACCGCGCAGGCGCTGGAGAGCACAGGCGCGATTTTTTCGGTCCATGCGCGATCCGCGGTGGGCGCGCCGGAATCAAACGCATCGGGCCGCAGGAAGAGCACGTCATGCAGCGTCACCATCAACGGAACGCCGAGGCGCTGCGCCATCTGCCGCGCTCTTTCGCGCGGCGCGTCGTGCACCGCATGCAAATGAACCAGCCTGACACCCTTCGAACGCAGCAGCTGTTCCAGCAATTCCGGTTGCGCATCGACGCGCACCGGGTCGAGCGGCAGGTAGCGGCGACCCACGCCGGGCGTCTCGAGCACTTCCGCAACGCGCCCCACATGCCAGACCAGCTGCGGCCGCGCGACGGTTGCCGCGATGTCGCGCACGTAGCGGTCCACGCCTCCGCCCAGCGGCGACAACACATGCAGGACGGCGGAAGGGTTCATGGGCGCAAGGTTAGAATCGAGTGGAAATTATACGGTTCACGCTTCCTTGAAACCCCCCCTCTCCCTTCCCACGCTCGGGCTGCTCGTCGGCGCCACGGTGTGGGGGCTCCTCTGGTATCCCTATCGGCTGCTCGCGCAAGCGGGCATCGACGGCATCTGGTCGACGTTTTTCACCTATGTCGTGGCACTCGTCGCGGGCGTGGCCTTGTTCCCACGCCATGCGCTGGCGCTGGGGAAGAGCCCGCCGCTTGCGATCGTGATGGGGCTTGCGGTTGGCTGGAGCAACCTCGCCTACGTGATGGGTGTGCTCGAAGGCGAGGTGATGCGCGTGCTGCTGCTGTTCTATCTCGCGCCGCTGTGGACTGTGCCGCTCGCGCGCATCGCGCTGAAGGAGAAGCTCGATCGCACGGGACTGGTGGTGATGGCGCTGGCCTTCGCCGGCGCCGTCACGATGTTGTGGCGTCCGGCCCTGGGATTCCCCTGGCCGGGTTCGCGCGCGGAATGGCTTGGACTTTCGGCGGGTTTTTTCTTCGCGGTGGGCAACGTCCTGGTGCGCAAGCTCGACACGATGAGTGATGCCTCCAAGTCGATGGCGATCTGGGCCGGCGTGGTGGTTGTCAGCCTGCTGTACCTCGGCAGCAGCAAGGTGGGTGCGGCCCGGGCATTCGAACTGGGATGGGAGAACGCGGCGCTGGTCGCGGGCATCGCGCTCGCGATCCTGCTCATGAGCCTCGCGCTTCAGTACGGGCTGTCGCGCACGCCCGCCAACCGCGCAATTGTGGTCCTGCTGTTCGAGTTGGTGGTGGCGGCCATCGCCGCCGCCTTCCTTGCCGGCGAGTCGCTGCGTGCGCAGGACTGGTTCGGTGGCGCGCTGATTGTCGCCGCGACGGTGGTGAGTGGGATGCGGGGGAAACTGGTGTCAGAGAAGAGCTTTGGGGGGGGGGGGGGGAGTAGAGAGAGGCACCCAAATTGACCCCCCCGGTTCTTTACGAGTGTTTTGGTGGGGGGCGTTGACCAAGCCACGGAAAAAAAA